>DASXAW010000063.1:0-20634 GCA_036406535.1 Gaiella sp. | reverse complement strand
CGAGCTCGGCCCGGTCGCCGCCGACGACCACGGCCTGACGCCGCGCGAGCTGGACGTCCTCCGCCGTGTGGCCTCAGGCGCGACGAACAAGGCGATCGCGGCCGAGCTCGTGCTCAGCGAGCGGACCGTCGACCGGCACGTCAGCAACATCTTCGGGAAGCTGCGGGTGACGTCCCGCACAGCCGCGACCGCCTTCGCGTACGAGCACAAGCTCGTCTGACCGCGGCGTCTGGGTAGAACCACCCATTCACTGCGTCCTTGCAAGTTGGGTGGCACGGGCGAAGCGGCGACGCGGCGTGCGGCGCACGCTCCCTCTCGTGGAAACGATGACCGAGAGGAGGCGTGACATGTCCGACGACAGCGCCAGAGAGAAGGCGGTCGCTGCCCTGCCGGTGACCGACAGGCGCCTGGACGTGGCGGGGATCCGAACCGCGATGCTCGATGGCGGGAGCGGCCCGCCCATCGTCCTCGTCCACGGGCCCGGCGAGAGCGGACTCCACTGGATGCGCGTGATCCCGGCTCTCGCGGTGACGCACCGCGTCGTCGCGCCGGATCTCCCCGCGCACGGTGCCTCGGGCCCGCTTCCCGAGGGCGCACCCGGCATCACGGTCGACTGGCTCGCCGAGCTGATCGACCGCACCTGCGACGTAGAGCCTGTCGTGGTCGGGGCGACGCTGGGTGGGGCCGTGGCTGCCCGCGTCGCCGCCGCCTACCCGGATCGGATCGACAGGCTCGTGCTCGTCGATGCGCTCGGCCTCACGGATTTCGCGCCGGAGCCGAGGTTCGGCCAGGCACTGACCGGCTTTCTCGCGCAGCCCGGCGAGCAGACCCACGACGCCCTTTGGCGCGTCTGCGCGTACGACCTCGACCGTGTGCGCGGTGATATGAGCCAGGACTGGGAGTCGATGCTCGCTTACAACCTCGACCGCATGGCGGCGCCCGAGACCATGACCGGGCTGGGCGCGCTCATGCAGGAGTTCGCGCTCCGCGCGATCCCCCCGCAGGAACTCGAGCGAATTCACGTCCCGACCACGCTCGTGTGGGGTCGCCACGACCTCGCGACAAGCCTCGGCGCCGCCGAGGCCGCGAGCGCACGGTACGGCTGGCCGCTCCACGTGCTCGAGGAGTGCGCCGATGCCCCCGCACTCGAACAGCCCGGAGCCCTCGTTGCGGCCCTTCGGATCGCGATCGGCGACCGCGTGGAGGTGCCATCATGACGACGCACGCCGTTGCGGCCGCCGTTGAGTTGCGCCGACGGCTTCATGGCCCGCTCTTCCGGCCCGGCGACGAGGGGTTCGCCGAGGCGACGTTCCTCTGGAACGCGATGATCGAGCGGGCGCCGGCGCTCGTCGTACAGCCGACCGAGACGGCCGACGTCGTCGCCGCGGTCGACTTCGCGCGCGCCCAGGGCATGCCCGTATCGGTCCGCGGCGGTGGTCACAACATCGCAGGCACCGCGCTCGCGGACGGCGGGGTGACGATCGACATGTCGCACCTCCGGTCGGTGGCGGTCGACCCGGAGCGCCGGCTCGCGACCGTCCAGCCCGGCTGTCAGCTCGGCGACGTCGACCGGGCGGCCCAGGAGCACGGGCTCGCGACGCCCCTCGGGTTCGTCTCCGAGGTCGGCGTCGCCGGCCTGACCCTGGGCGGCGGCCTCGGCTATCTGACGCGACGATTCGGCTGGTCCGTCGACAACCTCGAGGAGGTCGAGATCGTGACCGCGGACGGGCTCGCTCAGCGGGCGAGCCGGGAGGAGAACGCCGACCTCTTCTGGGCGGTTCGCGGCGCGGGCGCGAACTTCGGCGCGGTCACGTCGTTCACGTTCCGGCTGCACGAGGTGGGCCCGACCGTCGTCGGCGGCCTCGTCGCGTGGCCGTTCGAGCGCGCCGGGGAGATCCTCACGGCGTATCGCACGCTGACGGAGGAGGCGCCGCGCGAGCTCGCCGTGTGGCTCCTGCTTCTCCACGCGCCGCCTGCGCCGTTCGTCCCGGCCGACTGGCACGGGCGGAAGATCTGCGCGATGGCGGTCTGCTACACGGGCGAGCTCGACCGGGCCGACGAGGCGCTCGCGCCGATCCGCGCGATCGGTGACGCGATCCTCGACCTCCTGCACGAGCAGCCGTACGTCGAGGTGCAGTCGTACCTCGACGCGACGGAGCCCAAGGGGATCTGCCACTACTGGCGCACCGAGTTCCTCGCGGGGCTCGCCGACGGCCTGCTCGACGAGATGCGGGACATCGCCGCCGAGTCCGACCTGCCCGAGGCCGAGATCGGAGTCCTCCACCTCGGCGGCGCCCTCAACGAGCGCAGCGAGGGCGACGGCGCCGTGGGGAACCGCGATGCGCGGTACGCGATCGGCGCCAAGGCGATGTGGGAGCCGGGGGCGCCGGACGGCGCGCGACTGCCGGCCTGGGTCAGGGAGGCGCACGAACGGCTCCGGCCGTTCTCCACCGGCCGCACGTACGTCAACTTCCACGGTCACGACGAGGACGGCGACCGCGTCCGGGCGACCTACGGGGCGAACTACGACCGGCTGGTCGAGCTGAAGCGGCGCTACGACCCCGGCAACCTGTTCCGCTCGAACCGGAACATCGCGCCGTGACCAGCCGAACGCTCGCGCGCGCTACCCTCGGGATATTCGTCTGCGCGTCGTGTCCTGTCTGGTCGCCTGCGCGCTGGCGCCGATCTCGGTGGCCACCGCAACGGCCGACGCTGCCCCGAGGACGGGGCGGGACGACATCCCTGCCATCCGCCCCACCAAGGTGGGCATGCCCGTGTTCGTCGGCACGAGGTTCCACCGGGGTACGCGCGTGACCGTCACGCTCGCGAACGGCACGCGACTGCACACGCGCACCGTGCGCACATCGCAGGCGGGCGGGTTCACGGTTCGCTTCACGTTCGTGGCGGTCGACCCGTGCCGCGGTTCGCTCAGCGTCACCGCAGTCGACCGGCTGGGCGCGCGCGCCCGGTGGACGCAGGAGTGCCGTCCGCCGTCGCTGACCGACCCGACTCCGGCCTGAAAGAAGGAGGACGGCCCCGAAGGGCCGCCCTCCCGCTGGCTCGACTCTACGAGCCGCCCGGCTGCGTGGCGCCGTTGACCACGAGCGAGTAGCGCGCGTAGTCGTTGGCGGTCTCGGAGGGATCGTCGTACATGACGATCGCGCCCACGAAGTCGGCGTTCTTGTCGATGTACTTCTGGACCTTCGCCTTGCCCTTGATCGAGAAGTCACTCGTCAACTTGAGGCTCTTGACGGTGATCCCGTCGCGGTACTTCGCGGTGTTCAGGCTGACGATGTACACCGTGTACCCGGCGACCGTGCTCGGCTTCGTCTCCGAGAACGACTTCCACCCGGTCAGGTTCGAGCCGTCGCTGAGGGACGTCGTCCCGAGCTCGACGTTGTCGATCCAGAACCCCGGCGGGATCGTGGCGACGGTGCCGAGGGAGGCGGGGTCGTTGAACGTCCGGAACGCCAGCAGGACGTTCTGGCCCGCATACGCCGAGAGGTCGCACTTCTCGGGCTTCCATGCGCCCGAGTAGCCCGTGAACCCCGGGATGTTGTCCTGCGCGGTCGGCAGGGCATCCGGGTTGATCTCGGTCGTGGTGTCGGTGCAGGCGACGCTGTCGTACGAGCCGCCGCCGTCGGTCGAGACCTGGACGAAGCCGAAGTCCCAGCCCTCTTCCTCGTTCCACAGCGCGTCGAACGAGAGGGTGGCGTTCGCTCCCGTTCCGACGGTGATCGGCCTGACGATCGCCTCGTCGCGGTCGTCGGCCGCGCCCGAGTAGAGCGCGGGACCGCTCGTGGCGCTCGCGCCGCCGAGCGGCGGTGCAGCGTCGACCGACCACATCACGGGACGCGTCGGCAGCGTCGATTCTCCCTGGAAGGAGAGCTGCGCGATCTGCCCGCCGGACAGGTACTGCCCGCCCGAGTCACGCAGGCGGACGTAGTCGGCGCCGTTCGACGGAGCCCCCGGCGTGTCGTAGGCGTCGGGGTTGTCCCAGTTGATCGTGGCGTCCAGGGTCGGCGCCGTGACCTTCTTCTCCTTCGGGTTCCCCTTGATCTTGGCGCCGTCGTCGATCAGGCCGTCGAGCGCAACCATCAGGCTCCAGTCGTGGAGCACGTCGGAGGCCTCCACCTTGTCGTGGCCGGTGTCGTTCAGCACGTCCTGCAGCCCGACGAAACCGTTCCCGTCGTCGTCGTGCAGGGCGGACATGAACTTGACGCCGTATCGCCCGGCGAGGAACTCCATCATCGTGTAGGCGGCGCCGTAGTCGCAGAGGATCTCACCGTCGCCCTGGTCGCCCCAGCGCGTCAGCGAGTTCTCCGGCCCGCCCTTCGACGGGTTCGGGTTGGCGGGCGTCTGGACGCTCAGCCAGCCGAGGAAGCACTGGATGTGCGAGTCGTAGCCGATCTGCTGGATCGGCGTGGAGGGCTTGACGTAGCCGACGAGCGACTGCGCCCAGTCCGAGAGACCCTCGTTGATCCAGTTGACCTCGTCCGGGTCCTCGTACGACTCGAGCAGGTGCTGGTACTCGTGCGCGAACGTCCCCTCGTAGAGGTGGGGCCGCGCAGGCTTCGAGTTGCAGATGTCGTTCGGGTCCGGCTCGTTCGGCGGGTTTGCCCCCGTACGGTGGAGCCAGTCGTACGCGTCGATCGTCATCGTGTTCCGGCCGAAGTACCCGTTCAGCTGGGTCGAGAAGAAGCCGGCGATGTACGACAGCGCCTCGACGTTCGGCGGGGTGTAGTAGTTGTCGTCCCGGACGTTCTCGATCAGCGTGACGATCTTGTCCCCGTCTCCGACGTAGTAGTCGGCGGGCAGACCCACGAGGCCCGGAAGCGTCGCATCCGTGCCGTCCCGATCCGGCGGCACGCTGAACGCGTCCGACTCCTTGGGATAGATGTTCGTGTCGAACTCGTGGACGAAGCTGTCGAGCTGTGGCTGGGTGACGACGTTGCGGACGTTGTCGTTGCGACAGTCGCCCGACGGGAAGTCGAGGTCGTCCTGCACCCAGATCTCGATGTGGTCGCCGATCGCCTTGAGCGTGAAGTCGTCGAAGAAGTACTGACCGGCTCTGTCGTCCAACGCGAGGAACGTCTTCTGCTCGCCGACCTCGGCCGCGGCCGCCTTGGCGGCGGTGCGCCCGAGCGTCTGGAACCCACTCGTCGTCTTCGACGGCGTGAGGCTCGCGAGAGGCAGCGTGCCCTTCTCGACGGCCTCCGGGGCATGTTTGACACCCACGTCGACCTTCTTCGGCGCGGCGCTCGCGGCCGTGACCCCCACGGCCAATGCGACGGCGAGGCCCGCGACGAAGCAGAGAGACCATGGTCTCTTCATGCGGATTGCTCCCTTCTGTGAGCTTCCCCTGACGGCACTCCGGGGCGTTGACCTCCCCCGAAGCAGCGCAGATCAAACCAAAAAAGGGTTGCTCTCCGTCGCGTAAGCGGCAGCGAGCCTGCGGCTCAGTCGTGCGGACGGGCCATCCTGTGGTAGTCGAGCGCCTCGTCGAGCACGCTCTCCTCCACCCCCGCGTCGCGCGCGACCTCCCGGAGCGAGCGACCCGACGCGACGGCCTCATTCACGATCTCCGAGGCCTTGTCGTAGCCGATGAAGGGATTCAGGGCGGTCGCCGCGCTCAACGTGCTCTCCGCGTACGCCTCGTTCCGTTCGCGGTTCGGCTCGATCCCGGCGACGCATTTCTCCGCGAAGAGGCGCGACGCGCTCGCGAGGAGTCCGATCGACTGGAGGAGGTTCCGCGCGAGGAGGGGCACGTAGACGTTCAGCTCGAACTGCCCGCTCATCCCGCCGACGGCGATCGCGGTGTCGTTCCCGATCACCTGCGCGGCGACCTGCGTGACGACCTCCGGGATCACCGGGTTGACCTTGCCGGGCATGATCGAGGAGCCCTTCTGGAGCTCCGGGAGGAACAGCTCCGAGAGGCCCGCGCGGGGGCCCGACCCCATCAGGCGGAGGTCGCTCGCGATCTTCGTCAGCGAGACCGCGACGACCTTGAGCGCGCCGGACAGCTCGACCAGGCCGTCCCGTGCCGCCTGCGACTCGAAGGGGTCCGCAGGGGGCGAGATCGGGAGGCCGGTGTCCGCGCGGAGCAGGTCGCGCACCTTCTCGGCGAACTCGGTGTGGGTGTTGAGGCCCGTGCCGGTGGCGGTGCCTCCGAGCGGGATCTGCCCGAGCCGCGGCAGCGCGTCCGACACCCGCGCGATTCCCTGCCGGACCTGCGCGGCGTAGCCGCCGAACTCCTGGCCGAGCGTCACAGGGACGGCGTCCATCATGTGCGTCCGGCCCGACTTCACGATGCCGGCGAAGGCCTCCGCCTTCTCATCGAGCGCGCCCGCGAGCAGCTCGAGCGCCGGGAGCAGGTCGTTGACCGCCCGGTCGAGCGCGGCGAGGTGGACGGCCGAGGGAAACACGTCGTTCGAGGACTGGCCCATGTTCACGTGGTCGTTCGGGTGGACGTCCTCCCCGGCGAGCGTCGCGATCACCTCGTTCGCGTTCATGTTCGAGCTCGTGCCCGAGCCGGTCTGGAAGACGTCGATCGGAAACTGGTCGTCGAGCTCACCCGCCGCGATGCGGTCGGCGGCCTCGGCGATGCGCTGGGCGACGTCGGCGTCGAGGAGCCCGAGGTCGGCGTTCGCGCGTGCCGCGGCCGCCTTGATCCGGCCCAGCCAGTGCGCGACCGCGGCCGGGATGGGCTCGCCCGAGACGGGGAAGTTCTCGACGGCCTTCGCGGTCTCGCCGCCCCACAACTCCCGGCGCTCCGCGGTGCCGCTCATGCGAACGAGTGTATCGGCGGTCGCGCGACCCAAACGGTGTCAGACACCGTTTTCTGTCAAGGGGAAACGGTGCCGATTTCGTGCCGATCCCTCCACAGCATCGACCGGCGTTCAGATGCGGGATCGAGGCCGCACGGCGCCTGGGACGAACACGTCGTCAGCGGACGACTTGACACCGGATGGTGTCTGACACCGGCTGTCCGGGTCAGCTCGGGGCCCGGTCGAGGCCCGCGGCGTCGAGCAGCGCGTCCCACTCGCCGAGCTTGATGCGGGGCCGCCCGTGCGGCTCGCCGGCGCTCCGCTCCGTTCGGTCGATCGCCTCCCACCCTGCCTGCGTGACGACCGCGACGCCACGTTCCTCGAGCAGGGCCCTGATCGCCGACGCGTCCTGGCCGTGCTCCAGCACATCCGCCTTGGCGTCGGCGATCAGCCGCTCGACCGTCTCGCTCGCGTCCTTCTTGTTCGTGCCGATCACACCGCTCGGGCCGCGCTTGATCCAACCGGCGGAGTAGACGCCGCGCAGCGGGGCGCCGTCGGCGCCGAGCACGCGTCCTCCGTCGTTCGGCACGGTGCACGACCCTTCGTCGAACGGCAGCCCGGCGATCGGCGTCCCGCGATAGCCGACGCTGCGGAAGACGATCCCGCACGGGATCGTCTCGTGCTCGCCCGTGGCGACGGCGCGCCCGTCGACGAGCTCGTTGCGGACGACCTCGATCGCCTCGACCTTGCCGTCGCCGAGGATCGCCGTCGGCGACGTGTAGAAGCGAAGCCGGATCGCGCGAGGCTTCCCCTGCGGGGCGGCGGCGGCGTAGGCCCTCAGGTGCTGGATGTTCCGCTTCACGGTGGGCGGCGCGGCCTCGAGCTCCGCCTCGCTCGAGGGGTCGAGCTCGAGCTCGGCGGGATCGACGAGCACGTCGGCGCCCGCGAGATCGCCGAGCTCGCCTACCTCGACAGGGGTCCATGCGGCCTGCACCGGCCCTCGCCGGCCGAGGACGAGGATCTCCTGCACCCCCGCCTCGTTGATCGCGTCGATCGCCGCATCGGTCGTGTCCGTCGGCCGGAGCTCGTCGGGCGTCAGCGCGAGCATCCGGGCGACGTCGAGCGCGACGTTGCCGTTCCCGATCACGACCGCGCGCTCGTGGGAGAGGTCGAACTCGAGGTCCTGGAAGTCGGGGTGGCCGTTGTACCAGGCGACGAACGACGTCGCGGGCCACGAGCCCGGCAGGTCCTCCCCCGGGATCCCCAGCCGCCGGTCGGACTGGGCGCCGAACGCATAGACCACCGCTGCGTAGGCGGTCGTCAGCTCGTCGTGTGTCACGTCCCGCCCGACCTCGACGTTGCCGAGGAAGCGAAAGCCCTCCGTCGCGGCGATCTTCTCGAACGCCCGCGACACGGCCTTGATGTTCGGGTGGTCGGGGGCGACGCCGAGCCGCACGAGCCCCCACGGGGTGGGGAGGCGCTCGATGAGGTCGACCTCGAAACGCGGCTCGTCGCTCGCGAGCAGGGCGCCGACGGCATAGAAGCCTGCCGGCCCCGAGCCGACGACGGCGACGCGGTACGGGCGATCCGCCACGGCGTGATCCTACGGTGGAGCTCGTGGGGTGCAGGCGGTACCGTGCCGCGGCGTGGGCGTCCGTCGCTGGCTCCTCAGAGTCCTCGCCGTCGTGGGCGTCGCGCTCCTCGTCGGGGCGATCGGGATCGGCGCATGGGCCTGGAAGTCGAGCCTCCTGCCGGACGAGTACAACGTCATGGAGTACGGTCGGCCGGACTACGGCGGGGGTGCCGTGCCGGTCGGAGGACACGCGGGACACGGGGTCGGGAGCGTCACCGACTTCCGCGGGCCGACGGGCCCGCCCGACGTCCGCTACCGGCTCGTCGCGGAGGAAGAGACGATCCGCCTGCCTTCGGGTCGGGAGGTGGACGCGCTGACGTTCAACGGCACCGTCCCCGGCCCCGTGCTCCGCGCGCACCGGGGGGACCTCGTCGAGGTGACATTGGTCAACCGCGACGTGGAGCCGGGGGTGACGATCCACTGGCACGGGGTCGACGTGCCGAACGCCGAGGACGGCGTCGCCGGCGTGACGCAGGACGCAGTCGCGCCGGGAGCGTCGTACACGTACCGGTTCCGCGCGTCGCAGACGGGCACCTTCTGGTACCACAGCCACGAGTCCTCGTCGATGCAGGTCGCGCGTGGGCTGTTCGGGGCGTTCGTGATCGAGCCCCGAGAGCCGCCTTCCGGGGAGACGCTCGACCTGGCGGTCGTCGCGCACGAGCTCGACGGGCTCGAGACGCTCTCCGGACGCGATGGCGTGACGACCGAGAGCGCAGCGCCCGGGACGACCGTCCGGCTGCGACTGGTCAACACCGACAACGCTCCGAAGCCGTTTGTCCTCTCGGGCGCACCGTTCCGCGTCGTTGCGATCGACGGGACCGAGCTCAATCACCCCGGCCTGATCACGGACCACCCGACGTTGCGGGTCGCCGCGGGCGGTCGCTACGACGTCGAGCTGACGATGCCGCGGTCACCCGTCGCGCTCCGGGTGGACGCCACACCTGCGACGCTCGTCATGCGTTCGGACGGCGGTGGCGAGGTGCCGTTCGACGAGGCGGGCGCCGACTTCGACCCACTCGATTACGGGAAGCCTGCGCCGACACCGTTCGACGCGTCGAGCAGGTTCGACCGCAGCTTCTCGCTCTCCATCGGCCGCAAGCCGGGGTTCCTCGACGGCCATCCGGGGATGCAGTGGACGCTCAACGGGGGCATCTACCCCGACGTCCCGATGCTGATGGTCGAGCCCGGCGAGCTCGTGCGGCTGACGATCACGAACGACACCTCGACGGTGCACCCGATGCACCTGCACGGGCATCACGCGCTCGTGCTCTCACGCGACGACGAGCCTGCTCGGGGCAGCCCGTGGTGGACGGACACGCTCGACGTCGAAGCCGGCTCGAGCTACGTCGTCGCGTTCCGGGCGAGCAATCCGGGGCTCTGGATGGAGCACTGCCACAACCTGAACCACGCCGCCGCCGGGCTGACGATGCACCTGGCGTACGTGGGCGTCGCCACCCCGTTCCTCACGGGGGGCGACGCCCACAACCATCCCGAGTAGGCCTAGGCGGCGAGCGCCGGTGTCCGCGGGCGGAACTCGCTCATCACGAGGAAGCCGCTGAGACCGGCGATCGCCACCGCGTTGATCGGATGGAAGAAGCCGATCCACGGCACCTCGAATCCGATCCAGGCGAGGATCACCTGGAGGATCAGCAGGCCGAACAGGATCAGTGTGTGCCTGACGCGATGTCGCGCGATCAGCGCCACGACCAGGAGGATCAGGCCGAGCAGGACGACGAGGTAGCCGAACCCCGCGTGGATGCCGAAGACGTCCTCGAACCGATCCTCGCCGACCGTGCCGCCGTCGGTGTCCTTCGCCACCGCGAACGCGCCGTAGCCGGCGAAGCCGATCTGGACGAGGACGGCGAGGAACATGAGCCCCGCCAGGTACTTGTAGACCGCAGCCATGGAACGATCGACCTCCGTCGGGTGAGGGCCTGTGCGCGCCGCACCCTACGACTTCGGCCGGACGACTACAAGTGACAGCAGTCAGCGTCCGGCGACGCGAGCGCCGTCAGTGCGAGCAGCCGGACCCGCAGCCGCCCACGTTCGTCCCCTCGGGGAGCTCCTCGCCCTCCTCGACCTGGAACGAGTGGCCGCAGCCGCACGACGAGACCGCGTTCGGGTTCTCGATCTTGAACCCGGACTCCTGGAGACCGTTGAGGTAGTCGATCGTCGCGCCGCGCAGGTAGGGGGCGCTGAACGGGTCGACCACGACCCGGACGCCCTCGAGCACGAGCTCGTGGTCGCCCTCGGCGACACCCGAGTCGAACCCGAGGCCGTACTGGAAGCCGGAGCAGCCGCCGCCCTGGATCGCGACCCGGAGCACGAGCGCCTCTGCGTCGGGCTCCGAGGCCATCAGCTCCTTGACCTTCTCCGCGGCGAGCGGCGTGAGGTCGAGCAAGACGTCGGTCGGGCGCTCGGCGATCTCCATGCCCTGATCGTACCCGAGCCTCGGGAGGTCGCGAATCCCCCGACTTTGTGACACCGGAAACGTCGTCCCGGTGCGGGATCCGGTGCCCGCTCGTGCGGCCGGACGAGAGTGGTAGCTTTCCGCGAGAACCCGCCTTTCGGCTGGGGATCGAGGACAGCGTGCTCTCGGACTGGCTTCCGTTTCTCATCTACGCGTTGTTCGCGGCGGCGATACCGGCGTCGATGCTCCTCTTCTCGTTCGTCTTCGCGACGCGGCCGACGACGCGCACGAAGCAGCGGACCCTGCCCTTCGAGTCGGGCGTGTCCCAGGATGCGCCGGGTCTCGAGCGGCGCTTCACCGTGAGCTTCTACCTCACGGCCATGCTGTTCATCCTGTTCGACATCGAGATCGTGTTCCTGTATCCGCTCGCCGTGCAGCTCAACGCCCTCGGGTGGTTCGGGTTCGTCGAGTTCCTCGTCTTCGTCGTGATCCTCGCGGTCGCATACGTCTACATCTGGCGCAAGGGAGCGCTCGAGTGGCGATAGCGAAGCAGCTGCCCCTCGTCTCCGACCGACCCGCCGCGAAGGCCGGGCTCCGCTCCGAGCGGACGCTGTGGCCCGAGCGCGGCCCGGGCGTCTTCGAGCAGGAGCTCGACTCGATCGAGGATGCGCTGCTGATCACGACCGTCGAGAAGGCCGTCGCCTGGGCGCAGTCGAGCTCCGTCTGGCCCGACACGTTCGGCCTCGCCTGCTGCGCGATCGAGATGATGTCGATCGTCTCCTCGCGCTACGACATCGCGCGCTTCGGGATGGAGCGCTTCAGCTCGTCGCCGCGGCAGGCCGACCTGCTGATCGTGTCCGGCCGCGTCACGCACAAGATGGCGCCGCCCCTCCGCCAGGTCTACGACCAGATGCTCGAGCCCAAGTGGGTGATCGCGATGGGCGCCTGCGCGAGCTCGGGCGGCATGTTCAACAACTACACCGTCCTCCAGGGCGTCGACAAGATCGTGCCCGTCGACATCCACGTTCCCGGCTGCCCGCCGCGGCCAGAGGCGCTGATGGAGGGCATCATCCGGCTGCACGAGAAGATCCGTGCCGGCGTACCGCCGGCGTACGAGATACGCGGGGTCGCGGAGTGACGACAGGGGTACCCGGGGTCGTCGAGACGAGCGAGTCGTTCGGCGAGACGACCCTCGTGGTCGACCCGGCCAGGATCGTCGAGGCGTGCACGCACCTCCGCGACGCGGAGGGCTACAACGAGCTCGTCGACCTCTCCGGCGTCGACTACCTGGGCTGGGGCGAGAAGGGCGTCGCCGGGTACATCGGCACCACGGGCGGCCGCGACCTCCACGCGCCCGGCTCGCAGGGCCTCGAGCGCGTCCCCGAGCCGAAGCCGAAGCGCTTCGCGGTCGTGTACCACCTGCTCCGCATCTCCGACGACCCGGCGCGCCTCCGCCTCAGGGCCTGGCTGGACGACGGCGAGGAGATCGACTCGGTCATCCCCGTGTGGCCGGCCGCCGACTGGTACGAGCGGGAGGCGTACGACCTCTACGGGATCGTCTTCCGCGGTCACCCGAACCTCGTCCGGATCCTGATGCCGGACGACTGGGAGGGATACCCGCTGCGGAAGGACTACCCCCTCGGCGGCGAGCCCGTCCGCTTCTCGGGGGAGCGCTAGCGCGTGGCCGTCCTCCCCGAGACGCGGATCTACGAGGGCACGCGGATCCCGTCGCCGTGCCCGACGAAGCTCGACGTCGATCCCGCGGAGCACGACCTCGAGGACATCCTCACCGTCAACTTCGGGCCGAACCACCCGTCGACCCACGGCGTGCTGCGGCTGATCGTCGACCTCGACGGCGAGCACGTGGCGGGGATCGAGGCGGTGGTCGGCTACCTCCACACCGGCTTCGAGAAGAACATGGAGGCGAAGACGTACTGGAAGGGGATCACGTACCCCGAGCGGATCGACTACCTGTCCTTCCAGGCGAACGAGCTCGTCTTCGTGCTCGCCATCGAGAAGCTGCTCGCCCTCGAGACGCCCGAGAAGGCCGTCTGGATGCGGATGTGCCTCTCAGAGCTGAACCGCATCCACTCGCACCTCGTCTGGCTCGGCACGTCCGCGCTCGAGCTCGGAGCGATCTCGATGTTCTGGTACGCGTTCCGCGAGCGCGACATGGTGCTCGACCTGTTCGAGATGGTCACCGGGGTGCGGATGCACACGAGGTACTTCCAGGTCGGCGGGCTCGCGGAGGACATCCCCGAGGGCTTCTACGACGAGGCGCGCGCCTTCACGCGTCACATGCCGCACGCGGTCGACGACTACGAGGGCATCCTCGACAAGAACAAGATCTGGCTCGAGCGGACGAAGGGCATCGGGCTCCTCTCGGCGGAGGACGCGCTCGCGCTCGGCCAGTCCGGCCCGATGGCGCGGGCTTCAGGGATCGACTGGGACCTCCGTCGCAACGAGCCGTACCTCGCCTACGACCAGGTCGACTTCGAGGTCCCCGTGTACCCGAACGGGGACGTCTACGACCGGTACAAGGTGCACATGGACGAGATGCGCCAGTCCGCGCGCATCGTCGCCCAGTGCGTGACACGGCTCGAGGAGTTGCGCGGCGCCCCGTGGATCGCGGACGACCGCAAGGTCGTGCTGCCGCCGCGCGAGGAGCTGCACACCTCGATGGAGTCCCTGATCCACCACTTCAAGATCGTCACCGAGGGCTACCGCGTCCCCGAGGGCGAGGTATACGTCGCGAACGAGTCGGCCCGCGGCGAGTGCGGCTGCTACCTCGTCTCGGACGGCGGCCCGAAGCCGTGGCGCGTGAAGTTCCGCGCGCCGAGCTTCGCCGCGCTCCAGGCGACGGCGACCTGCGTGCGCGGCACCGCGGTCGCCGACCTCGTCGCGGTCGCCGGCTCGCTCGACCCCGTGATGGGGGACGTCGACCGGTGAGCGCGCAGGCCTCGCCCGAGGCGATGACCGCCGACGAGTTCCGCGCCGCGGTCGCGAAGATGCGCGCGACCTACCCGGACGACCGCTCCGCCGTGCTGCCCGCGCTCCGTCTCGCCCAGGAGCGCCACGGAGGCTGGCTCCCCGAGGAGGCGTTCCGCGAGGTCGCCGACGCGCTCGACAGGACACCAGCGTTCTGCCTCTCGATCGCGACGTTCTACGACATGTTCCACACGGAGCCCGTCGGGCGGCGCCTCGTCGAGGTCTGCACGAACATCTCGTGCGCGCTGTCGGGCGCCCAGGGCGTCGTCGACGCGTTCGAGCGGGAGCTGGGCATCCACGTGGGCGAGACCGCCGACGACGGCAGCGTCACGCTCCGCACCGTCGAGTGCCTCGGGGGGTGCGGCTGGGCGACCGTCGTGGCGGTCGACAACCACCACCGCCTCAACGTGCGCGCCGGCGACGTGGCGGGGATCGCGCGGGAGCTTGCAACCCGGAACGGCGAGGGGCTCGCATGACCCTGGAGATCGTCTTCGCGGGCACCGACGGCGGCGCGGTCACCGATCTCGGCGACTACGAGGCGCGCGGCGGCCTCGTCGCACTCCGCCGCGCGCGCGAGATGACGCCCGACGAGATCGTCGCCGAGCTCAACGCGTCGAACCTGCGCGGCCGCGGCGGTGCGTTCTTCCCGACCGGGCGCAAGTGGAGCTTCGTGCCGAAGCCCGAGCAGAACCCACGGCCGCACTACCTCGTCGTCAACGCCGACGAGTCCGAGCCAGGGACGTTCAAGGACCGCGAGATCATGCTGCGCGTCCCCTTCCGCTTCCTGGAGGGCTGCCTGATCGCGGCGCGCGCGATCGAGTCGCAGCACGTCTTCGTCTACATCCGCGGCGAGTACGAGCGCGAGTTCGACGTACTCGTCTCCGCGCTCGACCAGATGCGGAAGCAGAAGCTCCTCGGCGACGTGACCATCGTGGTCCACCGCGGCGCGGGCGCGTACATCTGCGGCGAGGAGACCGCGCTCCTCGAGTCGCTCGAGGGTGAGCGGGGCCAGCCGCGCACGAAGCCGCCGTTCCCGGCGATCGCGGGGCTCTACGCCTCGCCGACCGCGGTGAACAACGTCGAGTCGATCGCGACCGTGACGCCGATCATCGAGATGGGCGGCAGCGAGTACGCGGAGATCGGGCCTGAGAGCTCGACCGGCACCAGGGTCTTCTCGCTCTCCGGCAATGTCTCGCGCCCGGGGAACTACGAGCTGCCGCACGGCTTTCCGCTGAAGGACCTGATCTACGACGTCGGCGGCGGGATCCCGGACGGCCGCGAGCTGAAGGCGGTGATCCCCGGCGGCTCCTCGACCCCGGTGCTCACCGCGTCCGAGGCCGAGAAGGTGACGCTCGACTACGACTCGCTCGCGCAGGCCGGGACGATGATCGGCTCCGCCGCGGTGATCGCGATCGACGACCGCTGCTGCATGGTGCAGCTGGGGATCCGGGTCTCGCAGTTCTACGAGCACGAGTCGTGCGGCAAGTGCACGCCGTGCCGCGTCGGGACCCGCTGGATCACCCAGATCCTCAAGAAGATCGAGTCGGGACGAGGCACGCACGCCGACCTCGACCTGCTGCTCGACGTCGGCGAGCACGTCAACGGGACCTGCCTCTGCCCGCTCGGCGACTCCGACGCGATCGCGGTCGCGAGCTACGTCGCGAAGTTCCGCGACGAGTTCCTCGCGCACGTCGAGGAAGGCAGCTGCCCGTTCGAGGGCGAGTCGTCGCTCGACGGCATCGTCGCGCCGACCGACGTCCACGAGGCGCACGTCGGGCCGGCCGAGATCCACCGGCCGCTCGAGGTGGTGGCATGAGCCGAAGGCTTGAGCGAGGCGACCCGGGAGCGGAGGTGCCGGCTCCGCCGGCGCCGGAGCGGGTATGAGCGAGACCGTCAAGGTCACGATCGACGGCCGCGAGGTCGAGGTCGCCAGGGGCACGGGGCTCGTCGAGACGGCGGAGGCGGCGGGGATCGAGATCCCGGTGTTCTGCTACGAGCCGCGGCTCGGGCCCCCGGTCGGTGCATGCCGCATGTGCCTCGTCGAGGTGGAGGGCCTGCCGAAGCTGCAGGCCGGCTGCACGCTGAGCGCGCAGGACGGCATGGTCGTCAGCACGGCGGCGACCTCGGCGCGGGCGGCGGAGGGGCAGAAGGGGACGCTCGAGTTCATCCTCGTCAACCATCCGCTCGACTGCCCGGTCTGCGACAAGGGCGGAGAGTGCCCGTTGCAGGACCTGACGTTCCGCTACGGGCCCGGATCGACGCGGATGACGTTCCCCAAGATGACCTTCGACAAGCCGATCCCGGTCTCGCCGCTGATCGCGCTCGACCGCGAGCGGTGCATCCTCTGCTACCGCTGCACGCGCTTCTCGAGCGACGTCGCGGAGGACGGCCAGTTGATCGCGCGGAACCGCGGCGCGTACTCGGAGATCGCGACGTTCGGCGACGACCCGTATCGCGCGCCGTTCTCCGGGAACGTGATCGAGCTCTGCCCGGTCGGCGCGCTCACCTCGACCCAGTACCGCTTCGAGGCGAGGCCGTGGGAGATCCAGGACGTGCCGACCGTCTGCGGGCTCTGCCCGGCCGGGTGCAACGTCCGCGCGACCACGCGCGAGGGCGTCGTGAAGCGCGTGCAGTCCCGGAACCACCCCGAGGTCGACGGCGGCTTCATCTGCGACAAGGGCCGCTTCACGTACCCGCACCTGCATGCGGACGACCGCGTGCTCGAGCCGCTAACGCGCGGGCCGCACGGCCTCGAGGCCCTGAGCTGGGACGATGCGCTCGACCGGGCCGAGGAGATTCTGCGCGGCGCCGGCGGGCGGATCGTGACGGCGCTCTCTGGCTCGGAGACGACCGAGATCGCCTACGGACTCGCGACGCTGATGCGCCGGGGGCTCGGCGCGCACTCCGCCGTGCTCCACGAGTCGACCTCGGCTGCGCTCGACGCGTTCCGCGCGCCGCTCTCGACGATCGGCGACGCCGAGCTCGTCGTCGTGGTCGGCGACGACGACGTCGTCGACCGGGCGCCCGCCGTCGAGCTCTGGCTGAAGCGCGCCCGCAGGAACGGCGCGGAGATCGTGACGATCGGCGCCCGCGGCTCGGTGACGGCGGCGCCGGGCGAGACGGCGGACGCGCTCTCGTCCCTCCTGTCCTCCCGCAGCGCGCTCGGCAAGCGGCTCCGCGCCTCGGAGCGCGCCGTGCTCGTCTGGTCGGGCTCGGGCGGCGGTGGCGGCGCACGGCTCGCGGAAGCCGCGCATGCGCTCGGGTTCGAGGACAAACCGGGCTGCGCCGCCTTCCACCTCCCGGCGACACCGAACGCCCGCGGGGTCGCGGAGGCCTGGGCGGCCGCCGCCGACCGAGACGAGGCGGAGTCGGAGGGCATCGCGCTCCTCGTCGTCTCCGGGGACGAGGCCGCCTCCGACCCGGGCGTACGCGCCCTCGCGGAGCGCGCCGACCACGTCATCGTCGTGTCGCTGTTCGCCTCGCTCGCAGCGGGCTGGGCCGACCTCGTGCTCCCCGCGACGGGCGCGCTCGAGCGGGAGGGGACGTCGATGAACCTCGAAGGGCGCGTCCAGCGCCTGCGCCGCGTCGTGATCCCGCCCGTCCCCGACGAGCTCGCCTGGCTGTCGAAGCTCGCGGCGCGCTTCGAGGTGAGCCTCTCGCCGTACGCCGAGGTGGTGTTCGAGGAGCTCTCCGAGCGCCTCTACGACGGCCTCGAGCTCGCGACGCTCGGTGAGCGGGCGCCGCTCCCGCGACGCGCCCCGTATGCAGCACCCGCCGCACGCGCGACGGACGGGCAGCCGCAGCATGCAGGGTCGTCCGAGGGCCACTTCGTCGGCACGCTGCGACTCCTCCGCTATCGACCGCTCTTTTCCGGCCCGGAGGTCGAGCGCGTCTCCGAGCTCGAGTTCCAGCGCCCCGAGCGCGAGGTCACGCTCTCCGCCCCGGACGCCGACCGCCGTGGGATCTCCACCGGGGACGCGGTGTCGCTCCGCTCGAACGGCACGTCCGTCGAGCTCCGCGCCCGCGTCGACCGGAAGCTCGTCGAGGGCGTCGCGCGGATCGCCGAGGAGCACGCGGGCGATCTCCACCTCGACGTCGAGGTCGTGCGCGCATGAGCTCGCTCGTGCTCGCGAGCGGCGCGAACGGCGAGCCGTGGTGGATCGCGCTGATCAAGTCCGCGATCATCATCAACCTCGTCCTCTTCGGCTTCGCGTACCTGACGCTGATCGAGCGGAAGGTGATGGGCAGGATGCAGCTCCGCTACGGCCCGAACCGGGCAGGCCCCTGGGGCCTGATGCAGCCGATCGCCGACCTCGTCAAGCTCATCCGCAAAGAGAGCTTCTTCCCGGCCGCGGCTGTCGACGTCCTCTACATCTTCTCGCCGTTCATCGCGGCGTTCACGGCGCTGACGACGTTCTCGGTGATCCCGTGGGGGCCGGGCTGGGTGATCGCCGGCTACCAGGTCAACGGCTACGTCGCCGACGTGCCGATCTCGCTGCTCCTGATCTTCGCGCTCGGCTCGATCGGGATCTACGGGTTCATCATCGGCGGCTGGGCGTCGGACTCGAAGTACTCGCTGCTCGGCTCGATGCGGACCTGCGCGCAGCTCGTCTCGTACGAGGTGTCGCTCGCGCTCTCCGTGCTCGGGGTCGTCCTGATGGCGGGCTCGCTCTCGCTCGTCGACATCGTCGCCGCCCAGGACCAGGAGGTCTGGTACCTGATCCCGCAGTTCGTCGGGTTCCTCGTCTTCCTGCTCGCTGGGACCGCGGAGACGTCGCGCGCGCCGTTCGACCTGCCGGAGGCCGAGCAGGAGCTCGTCGCGGGGTACCACACGGAGTACGGCGGGATGCGCTTCGGTCTCTACTCGATGTCCGAGTACATCAACCTGATCACGCTGTCGGGGCTCGCGGTGACGCTCTTCCTCGGCGGCTGGCACGGCCCGTGGCTGCCGGGGCCGATCTGGTTCGTGCTCAAGGTCTTCGTGCTCCTGTTCGTGTTCATCTGGATGCGGACGACGCTGCCGCGGCTCCGCTACGACCAGCTGATGCGCTTCGGCTGGAAGGTGCTGCTGCCCGTCGCGACGGTGAACGCGGTCGTCACGGCGCTCCTGGTGGTGTGGATCTAAGGTGCCCCGCTCTTGTGGACGTGTCCGCAAGTACGGTTGTGTGCCCAGCGACCCTCGGACACGGCGCATCCCGGCCTCCTCAGTCGCCCCGATACCTTCTGGTATCGCGGCTCCCTGCGTCCTCGGGCTACTTGGTCTGATGACCGCTGGTCACGAACGAACTCACGGATACGTCCACTGATGCAGCCGTTCGAGACACTCAAGGGCTTCGGCGTCACCTTCAAGCACATCTTCAAGCAGCCGATCACGCAGCAGTACCCGGAGTACAAGCGCCCGGTCTACCCGCGCTTCCGCGGTCGCCACCGCCTCCACCGGCACGCGAACGGGCTCGAGAAGTGCGTCGGCTGCTCGCTGTGCGCAGCGGCCTGCCCGGCGGACTGCATCCGGGTCGTCGCGGACGAGAACACCGCCGAGCACCGCGTCTCCGCGGGCGAGCGGTACGCACGGATCTACGAGATCAACCTCTCGCGCTGCATCTTCTGCGGCTACTGCGAGCTCGCGTGCCCGTTCGACGCGATCACCCTCGGGAACGAGTTCGAGATCTCCGAGTACTCGCGCGACGACCTGATCTACACGAAGGACATGCTCCTCGCCGAGCCGATCAAGCGGATCCCGGTGCAGGACCCCGAGCTCTACGACACGCCGATCCCCGCGTACAAGCGCGACTCCTGATGGGGAACGTCCTCACCTGGGTGGTCTGGCTGCTTGCGGCGGCGGCGTGCCTGGGTACCGGGCTGCGCGTCGTCACCGCCTCGAACCCGTTCTCGTCGGCGCTGTCGCTGATCGGCAACCTCGCCTCGCTCGCGGTGCTCTACCTCCTCGCCTCGGGCGAGTTCGTCGCGGCGGCACAGGTGCTCGTCTACGCGGGCGCGGTGATGGTCATGTTCCTCTTCGTGATCGCGTACCTCGGCGGGCGCGCGGACGCGCCGTGGGCCGGCGGCACGCGGCTGATCCAGGTGGCGGCCGTCGTCGCGGCGATATCGCTGCTCGCGGTGACGCTCGTCGCGGTGGGGCTCGAGGCCGGCGACCAGCTCTCGAGCGAGCCCGACGTCGACCGCGCGTTCGGATCCCCGGCCGGGATCGGCGAGCTCTTCCTCACCGACCACCTCCTGGCGTTCGAGATCACGTCGATCGTGCTGCTCGTCGCGGCCATCGGCGGCGTCGTCCTCGGGATGCGCTCCCAGTCAGAGCAGGAGGCCGACCGCCCGGAGGCAGCACCGTGATGGGCCCGGACATCCCGTGGTACCTCGCGGTCTCGTCGATCCTGTTCGCGATCGGGGTGGGTGGCGTGCTCCTGCGGAGGAGCCCGCTCATCGTCCTGCTCTCGCTCGAGATCATGCTCAACGCGGCGAACCTCGCGTTCGTCGGCTTCTCGCGCCTCCACGGCGAGATGGACGGCCAGATCTTCGCCCTCTCGGTGATGGCGGTCGCGGCCGCCGAGGTCTGCGTGGGGCTCGGCCTGATCGTCGCGATGGCGCGCCGCCGGCTCGCCCTCGACGTCGACGCGCTGACGGAGCTCCGCGGCTAGTGCCCCGTCAGGCAATCCCCTCCAGGTCCCTGGCACGCGAGGAGCGGCGCCATGCGTCGTCCTCGGTCGCGCCGATACCTGCTGGGATCGGGGCTCGCTGCGTCCTTCCCCGGCTTGCTCCTCGCGTGCCGGGAACGTGGTCACATCACCGGACGGGGCACTGATGGTCTTCGGAGGCTGGCT
>DASXAW010000062.1:0-20449 GCA_036406535.1 Gaiella sp. | reverse complement strand
GAGGCGCACGCCGCATGAGCAGCGGAACATCCGAGACCCGGTATTCGTTTCCACTTGCGAGGGGTATTTCTCGACCGAGGAGCACTGCAGAGCTTTGGACGACGTCCGCAACCTGATCGTGATCGGCGGTGGTCCCGCCGGGTACACCGCGGCGCTGTACGCGGCTCGGGCGAACCTGGAGCCGCTCGTGATCGAGGGGTTCAACTGGGGCGGCCAGCTGATGATCACGTCCGACGTGGAGAACTACCCGGGCTACGCCGACGGCGTCCTCGGGCCGGCGATGATGCAGGACTTCCGCCGCCAGGCCGAGCGGTTCGGGACGACGTTCCTGACCGACGACGTAACGCGCGTCGACTTCTCGGAGCGGCCGTTCCGGGTCTCGGTCGGCGACGACGAGTACCGCGCGGAGGCCGTGATCGTGGCCACCGGCGCGACGGCGCGACAGCTCGGCCTCGAGTCGGAGCGAGCCCTGCAGGGGCGCGGCGTCTCGTACTGCGCGACGTGCGACGCGGCTTTCTTCCGGGACAAGACCGTCGTCGTCGTCGGGGGCGGCGACTCCGCGATGGAGGAGGCGAGCTTCATCTCTCGCTTCGCGAGCAAGGTGATCCTCGTCCACCGCCGGGACGAGTTCCGGGCGTCTCCGATCATGGTCGACCGCGCACGCGCGAACGAGACGATCGAGTTCCTGCTGAACAAGCTCGTGCTGGAGGTGCTCGGCGACGGCTCCGTGACGGGCGTCCGCCTGCACGACACGGTCACCGGCGAGGAATCCGTGATCGAGACCGACGGGCTCTTCGTCGCGATCGGCCACGACCCCAACACCGGGCTGTTCCTCGACCAGCTCGACCACGAGCCGGACACGGGGTACCTCGTCACGCAGGGAAAGTCCACCGCGACGAACGTCCCCGGCGTGTTCGCCGCGGGTGACGTGCAGGACCACGTCTACCGTCAGGCCGTCACTGCGGCGGGCTCGGGCTGCGCTGCGGCCCTCGACGCAGAGCGCTGGCTCAGTGAGCAGCGCCACGCGTCGTTATCCGCCGGCCTCGCCGTCTCCTAGGCGGACGACGGCGAACCGCCGACCCCCTATCTAACCTCGGTGGCCGTGGTGGCGGAGTGGACCGACCTCGTCGATCCCACGGCGGACGACATCGCGGGAGCGGTCTCGCCGCCTCCGCCGCCCGAGGCGATGGAGGTGCTCACCGGCCCGGCCCACGACGGCCGTGCCCCTGGGCCGCAGCTCCAGGGACACGGGCACTGCGTGCTCGCCGTGCTCGCCTACCCGGTGGCCGTGCAGGGGCAGGACCGCGCGGAGTATCTCGAGCTCGACCTCGTCGCGACGCCGGAGAAGGTCGTCACGATCCGGAGGACGGGCGCGAAGGGCGCGCTCGCGCCGGTCGACAGCATCGCGGCCCGCGTCGACGCAGGCGTCCCCGCGGGCGAGGTGTTCCACGCGGCAGTCGACGATGCGGCAGACGCGTTCCTCGAGCTGCTCGACGGCCTCTACGAGTCCATCGACGACCTCGAAGGGGAGATCGAGCAGCTCACGGGCCCCGACGTCCGACGGCGTCTCACGCTCCTCCGGAACGAGCTCCTACGTGCGCGGAGAGCGTCGAGCGCGACGCGCTCGATCGCGAGGCGCATCGTCGACGGTCGCATCGACGTCGGGGAGTCCGAGCTCTTCCCGCGGGAGATCGAGGTCCGGTTCGTCGACACGTACGAGACGCTCGTGCGCGCGACCGAGGAGCTCGACGTCGCGCGCGACCTCCTCGGCGGCGTGCGCGACTACTACCAGGCCAAGATCGCGGAGCAGCAGAACGAGGTCGCAAAGACGCTCACCGTGATCGCGTCGCTCGTCCTCGTGCCGAGCCTCATCGTCGGCTTCTACGGGCAGAACTTCGCGGGCCACTTCCGCGACTGGTACTGGAGCTTCGGCCTCTCGCTCGGCCTCATCGTCGCGACCACGGTCGTGCAGCTCGTCCTCTTCCGCTGGCGACGCTGGCTCTGAACGCGCCGAGGCGAGTCACGTGGCCGTCGTGGCCGCAGCCCGCTCGAGCGCGCGCCCGGCGCGGGGGAGGAGCGCGAGCGCGGCGAGCGCGGGAACCGTCGGCACCCAGAAGCCGAAGAGCCGGTACACGGCCACCGCGACGAGAGCCGGCGCGAGTGGGACGCCGACGGCCGTGAGCGCATAGGTCATCGCCGCCTCGACCCCGCCGACGCCGCCGAACGGGAGAGGAAGGATGGTGGCAGCGTACCCCGTGGCGTAGGCGAGGACGAGCTCGGCGAGCGGGAGCGGACGGCCGACCGACTGGAGCGCCGCCCAGAGACAAGCGACGTCACCGACCCAGTACACGATCGATCCAGCCAGCGGTGAGCCGGCATCGGGCGTGCGGAGCGTCGAGCGCACCCACGCGGTGCCGGCGATCCCGTAGGCGAGCGACCGGCGCAGGAGCGTTCCCTCGGCCCGTGTGAGTCTCCTCACCCGAGCCGGATCCGTCACGTACCGGGCGGCGATCAAGCAGGCGGGGATGATTACCAGCCAGGGCACAGTGAGGCTCGGCGATGCGTCGCCGAAGATGCCGAGCGTCGTCAGCAGTGCGGCAACCCACGCCCCGACGCCGAAGACGAAGTAGACGAGCGTGTTGAGCCCCAGCACGCGCACGACCGCCTCGCCCGTCGCGTGCCCCGCTCGGCGGAAGAACCAGAACGTCACCGCGAGCCCGCCTGCACCCGCAGCCGCGATCACCCGTGTCGCGCCGAGGCTCGCAAGCGTCAGATGCAGGCTCAGCCCGAAGCCCAGCTCGGGACCGCTCGGCCGGCGAATTGCGTAGCGGAGCACGACGGCATACGCGCCGAACGCCGCAACCTCGGCCAGGAAGCACACGACGAACCAGCGCTCGTCCGCTGCCGAGATCTCGTCACGGACACTCGCAAACCCGGCGGCACGGCCGATCAGCAACGCGACGCCGATCGCGACGAGCACCGCCAGGACGACAGCGACCGCGGCCTTCCGCCCTCCCGGCAGCCCATGCCCGTCGCCTTCGGGGTGGCTCATGCCAGCCTCCACGCCAGCACGCCGAGCGCCGCCCCGCCGACGCTGTCGAGCACGAAGTGGTTTCCCGTCGCCGTGACGACCGCCGCGACGAACGACGGGTACGTGAATGCTCCGACCGCCGCTGCGCGAGAGGAGCTCCGCTCCGCCGCCGCGCACGCCGTCACCGTGGCGAAGGCGACGTGGAGGCTCGGCATCGCCGCCACGGGGTTGTAGAAGCGGACGAGGAGGCGTTGCTCGAGGTCGAGCCCGCTCACCTCCCACAGCGTGTCGACGAACCGCGGGAGCGTCCTCGGCGGCGCAACCGGGCGGGCGAGGAAGATCGGCTGGGCGCCGAGATGCGCGAGCACGCATGCGCGGCGGAGCCTGGGGTACCCGGGATCTCGCCGCAGGTAGCGGTGGACGAGCCAGCCCATGGTCAGCCCTACGTTGAAGACCGCGTAGCCCGCGTTCGCGCTCGCCACGAGCCGGGGAAACCGAAGCGCCGCCCGTTGGAGCTCCTGCTCGCGGGCGATGCCGAGGCGCGACTCGAGGGCGACGATCCGCTCGGCCGCACGCCGGGCGCGCACCCGACCGTCGGCGGCCAGCGCCCGGCGGCGGACGAGCAGGTAGACGCCGTAGACGCCGAGCCCGATCGCCAGCTCGCGTTGCACGGACGGCCGTCTCACGTGTCCCGCCAGGCGATCGGGTAGACGGCCGCCCAGTGCTCTGCGTGCGCACGGAGCTGCGCCGTCCACCGGTCGGCGAGGCGCTGCAGCAGCTCCCGCTCGCCCACTCGGCCGCTGTTGCGCGGCACCGGGTCGAGCGGCGGCTCGACGACGACACGCCAGCGCCTCGGGCCGAGCGGCAGCACCGCGAACGGCACGATCGGCGTACCGCAGAGCCGCGCGAGCACGGCGACGCCGCCGGGCATCTCAGCGACGGCATCCAACAGGCGCACCGGGTACGTCCGCATCGAGCTCTTCGCGTAGTCGCCGAGCACGAGCACCGCCTCGCCCGCGCGCAGAAGCCGGGCCGCGCGCGTCACGGGTTCCGTGTCGTACAGACGCCCGAGGCCCGCGCGCGCCCGGGCGCCGTCCGCCGCCCACGCGATCCAGTCGTCGGTGACGATCGCCGTCGTCCGCACCGGCACGAATGCCCGCGGTACCGCAGTCGCCACCTCCCACCCACCGAGGTGCGCCGAGACGAGCAGAACGCCGTTTCCCGGTGCGAGCGCCTCCTCGAGATGCTCCCCACCGTCCACCGCGATCGTGCGGAGCAGCTCCTCGGGCTTGCCGAGCGCCCACAGCAGGTCGGCAGAGCGACGTGCTTCGTTCACGACTTCCCGGCGGACGAGCTGCGCCACACGGGGATCCGACCGCGGAAGCGCGAGGGCGTGGCCGAGATTCTCTGCGAGAGTGCGGCGCTTTCCGGGCCGCAGGGCCCACTCCACGCCCCCACCGGCTACCGCGAGCCCGTGGGCCGCGCGGACGGGCAACCGGGAGCCCACCGCCGCAGCTCCCTCCAGTGCCACACGGAGCGCCTTCGCGGCGATCGGGCCGCGGCCGAAGGGCGCGTCTGGGCGCGGGAGCCCGTCGGGCGCGTGGCGAAGCGCGGCGAGTCGCCGGGGGGCCGCCGTCTTCCTCACCGGCGGGGCGTCAGGGAGGTGAGCCGCAGCGACACGTCCTCCTCGACACGCACGTCGCCGATCGACGACGCGGCGCCGGCGACCGCTGCGTCCTGCGCGCGGAATGCGGCAACCGCGTCGGCGACGGTCGCCGGTTCGACGTCGTCCCGCAGCAGGAGGTACCACCCGCCGAGCGCCGCGAGCGCCGCGGCTGCGACGACGGCCGCCGCACCTGCCGCGAGCCACCGACGTGACATACGACATCGAGCGTATCGCGGCGTCACGCGCGAATGCGGGAGCATCGGGTCCCGCCGATCGTGACGCTACCCTCGGTGCGGGTGAGTGCTCCGGCCCACACCCGGTCCCCGTCGGACGATTCGGATGCCGTGGCCGGGCGGCTTCTGGCCGCCCTCGACCGCGTGCTGCCGTTCCTCGGCCCTGCGCTCGCCGCGGTGCTCGGGCTCGTCGCGCTCGGACGGCGTGCGCTCGTGGTCGACGAGACGTCCCTGCTCGCGGCGGTCCAAGGACCGTTCTCCGACGTCGTCGAGCACGCAATCTCGGACGACCCCGCGAAGGCCGGCTACCTCGCGCTCCTGCAACCCGTCGCAGCGGTTGGAGACTCGGAGGTCTGGCTCCGCCTTCCGTCGGTGATCGCCGGTGTCGTGGCGGCGATCGCCGCCTATCGGCTCGGCCGGCGGTTGGCCGGACGCCGGGCCGGCGCGGCGGCCTCGATCGTGCTGGCCACGTCGGTCGGCGTCGTCTCGCTCTCGCGAACGGTCGGCCCGCTCGAGCTGGCCCTCGCGGCGATGCTGGTCTCGAGCGCTCTCTTCGCTCGCTCCCTCGAACGGGGAAATGCGTTCTGGTGGGCCGTTTACGCCGTGAGCGCGATCGTGCTCCCGCTCACGCACCCCATAGCGGCGAGCGCGCTCGCGGCGCAGTTGGCCGCCGCCGCCGTCGTATGGAAGGAGCTCGATCTGCGCCTCGCGGCGCCGGCGCTCGGGATCGCGGTCGTCGAGTGCGGGCTCCTGCTGACAGCCGCGGCGGTCGACCGCGCGGACGCGCCGGACGGTGCGGGGCCGCTCGGGCTCGGCGACGTCGGCGCGGGGGTCGGGCGTGCTCTGGGCTGGAGCCCGGTCGTCGCGGTCCTCGCCGTGTGGGGCGTGATCTCGCTCTACCGGCGCTCGGAGCCCGAGCGCTGGAAGGCGGTGCTCGTGGCCGGTCTCGTCGTGATGCCCTTTCTCTTCGTGCTCGCTGCGGGGGTCTTCCTCCCGGTGTACCCACGCACCGCGCTCACGGTGGCCGCCGGTGGGCTGGCGCTCGGTGCCGGGGTCGGGCTCTTCGCGATCACCGACAACGGTGTCCGCCTTGCGACCGGCGCAGCGCTCGGCGTGATCGCGGTGGCGGCGCTCGCCACCGCCGCCGCACGCGACCAGCCTGCGAACTGGCGCGCAGCCGCCCGCCTCGTGCGGGCGGGCGCGACGGCGAAGGACACGGTGGTGGTGCTGCCCGACCGCGCGAGGACGGCGTTCTCCTACTACGCGCCCGGGCTCCGGCTCAGCCGCGTCGGGCGGGGCGAGTCCGTGTTCGTCGTCGTCGTCGCCGGCGACCCGCGCAAGGCGACCCGGGCGGGCCGCGGGGTGGTGTCGGCGCCGCGGTACGCCCTTCTGTCCGAGGAGCACGCCGGGGACGACCTCGTCGTCCAGCGGTGGGTCCGGCCGTGAGCCGCTAGGCCGCCGCGGCGTCGATTCGCGCGGACGGGCAAAGGTCGACGAGCACGCAGGCCTCGCATGCGGGCCGGCGTGCATCGCAGATGCGCCGCCCGTGCCAGATGAGCAGGTGCGGGAACCGCGCCCAGTCCTCGTGCGGCAAGACGCGCTGCAGATCCCGCTCGATCTTCACGGGATCCTCGTTCCGGGTCAGCCCGAGGCGCTGGGACAGCCGCCGGACGTGGGTGTCGACGACGATTCCCTGCGCGTGGCCGAGCTCTGCCGCGACGACGTTCGCCGTCTTCCTGGCGACGCCGGGCAGCCGGAGCAGCTCGTCGAGCCGCCGCGGCACCTCGCCGTCGAACTCCTCGAGCAGCACACGCATCGAGCCGCGGATCGACTTGGCCTTCTGCCGGTAGAAGCCGGTGGCGTAGATGTCGCGCTCAAGCTCCTCGACGGGGACCGCCAGGTAGTCCTCGGGTCGTCGGTACTTCAGGAAGAGCTTCTCGGTGACCCGGTTGACGTTCACATCCGTCGTCTGCGCCGACAGCATCACTGAGATCAAGAGCTCGACGTCCGTCCGGAAGCGAAGAGCGATCGTCGCGTCCTCGTGCTCGGCTGCCAGGCGCTCGACGATCGGCCGGATGCGCTCCCTGCGTGTGCCGAGGCCGCGCCTGCGGGCCTCGACGACGTAACTACGAGCCACGCCGGCTCTCGAACGACGCCGTCGCCTCCTCCGCGCTGATCGCGCCGCTCAGCGAGTCCACGAGCCACTGCTTGAAGAGCGGGAAGCCGGCCTGCTCGAGCCGTGCGAGCGCGGCCTCGGTGTCGTAGGCCGTCGTCACGAGCTCGACGACTCCGTCGGCGAGCAACGCCCAGCGGGCGTCGCCCGAGCCCTCGTACGGCATCCCCACGCTGCCGGCATTGACCAGCCGGGTGCTCCCGACGAGGCGGTCGTACTGGACGTGTGTATGCCCGCAGACGACGACGTCCGCCGACACGTCGCCCAACGCGTCGAGGACGTCCTCGTCCGGGGTGAGCCGCGTCAGGATCGGCAGATCGGAGGTCGGCGTCGCATGGCAGAACAGCACACGGCCGGTCTCGGGCAGCTCGAGCTCGACCGTCAGCGGCCAGCGTCCGACGCGGGCCGTCCGCTCGACGCCGAGCCGCTCGTTGCTCCACCGCGCCGCGGCGCCGAGCTCGCCTGCGGGCGGCGTCTCGACCGCCTCCCGATCGCAGTTCCCGGTGATGAAGCGAACGCGCTCGCCGTGCACCTCGAGCGCGTCGAGGCACTCCGCCGGATACGGCCCCACGACGAGGTCGCCGCCGCAGACGATCACGTCGGCGTCGGTGCAGCGCGGGTCGGCGAGCACAGCCTCGAGCGCCGGGAGGTTGCCGTGGACGTCGTAGAGCGCCGCGACCCTCATCCCGCAGACGCTACCCCGCGGCGGTCAGCTCCGGCAAAGGCGCCCCGTCCGCCTCGGAGCCGAGTCGCGGGCCGGCGCAGACGCGGTCGAGGGCGGGGCAGCCCGCACAGGCGAACTCGCTCGGGGTCGGACGGAAGTCGCCTTCGCGGATCCTCGCGATCACGATGCCGAGCTCGTTCTCGAGAGCAGCCACGTCGTCGGTGCCGAACGTCGCGGAGACCGGCTCGTCGGGCGCCTCGAGGAACTGGTAGACGACCTCGACCTCGGTCGCGCCGGCACGGAGGCATGCGAGCGCGTAGACCGCACGCTGGCCCCGGTACTCGTGCTCGACGATCTCGCCCGGGTCTCGCCCGCCCAGGGCATTCGTCTTGTAGTCGAGGACGAGCGCGCGGTCGGCGTCTTGCCAGAGGACGTCGAGGCGGCCGTTGAGCAGCACGTCGTCCAGCAGGAACGCGAACGGACGCTCGACCCGGACGCCGTGGTGCGACGCGACCCGCCGTGCGAGCTCCGAGCCGCAATACGCCTCGACGAGCTCGCGCACTCGCTCGAGCTCCACGCCGTCGATCGCCGGGTACCAGCCGCGGACGAGCTCGTCCAGCTCCTCCGGTGGGGCCGGTTGCGCGAGGTCGACGCGCTCGAGCAGGCGGTGCACCGCGTCACCGAGCTCGGTTGCGTGCAGCCCGCCGTCGCCGTCACCGTCACCCACCCGCCACGGCGTGGGGCGCATCCCCGCCACCCGCTCGGCGTAGTAGCGATAGGAACAGCGCTCGAAGAGCGAGATCGCGCTGAACGAGAGGCGCGAGACGTGATGGAGCGGCGGCTCGGCGATCGCCGGAAGCTCACGCAGGCGCGGCGCCGCGGGCGGCAACCGCTCGCCGGAGCCCTCGAAGAGCGCCAGCTGCTCGACCTCGAGCGGCAGCGCCTCGACCTCGGGCGCGACGCGCAAGCCCTCGGGCGCCGAGAGCCCACGATCGATCCGGAGCAGGACCCGCGCGCCGCCGCGATCGACCTCGTACGGCTCCTCCGCGCCGCGCCCGCGCACCTCCTCCTCGAGTCCGAGCCGACCGAGCACCCACGCGATCGGCGTTTCCTCCGTGCCGTCCTCCGTCGCGCCCACGGAGCCGGAGACGATCAGCCGCTCCATCGCACGGGTCATCGCGACGTAGTAGAGGCGCAGGCGCTCGGCCTGCTCGGCGCGCTCGCGCTCCCCCTTCACGTCACGGTACGACGCCGTCCCGACGCGCGTGCCCGTCGCGGGATGGGCGACCTTGAACCCGAAGCGGCCGTCCGAGAGAGCGAGGATGTCCGAGACCGGCGGCCGGATGCGCCCGGCGTCGGCGACCACGACGACCTTGAACTCGAGGCCCTTCGCAGCGTGGATCGTCAGCAGGCGCACGGCGTCGCCGCCCTCTTCCTCCGAGACCGCGTCGGACTCCCTCGCGCCGAGCGCCTCCTGGCCTTCGACGAAGCGGACGAAGCCCTCGAGGTCGGCGCCGCGGAGCTCCTCGTAGGACCGTGCGAGCCGGGCCAGCTTGCGGAGGTTCGCGTAGCGGCGCGGCCCGTCGTGCCGCGCGAGCACGGCGAGGTCGTAGTCGTGCTCGGCGAGGATGCGCTCGCAGAGGAGCTCGAGCGGCGCGTGCGCCGCGAGCTCGAGAAGCCGGTCGTAGCGCTGCCGGAACGCAAGCAGGAGCCTCCGGTCCTCCTCCGACAGGTCGCCCGGGAGGGATCGCTCGATCCCGCGGAAGATGGGCTGGCGAGCCGCGTCGGCTCTGATCAGCACGAGCGCGTCGTTCGAGACGCCGACGAACGGCGATGCGAGGACCGTCAGCAGTGCCTCGTCGTCGTAGCGGTTGAGCAGGAGCCGGAGGTACGCGAGCAGGTCGACGACCTGCTGCTGGCCGAAGTAGCTCCGGCCGGCCGCCCGGTACGTCGGGAGGTCGAGCGCGCGGAGCTCTTCCTCGAACCACTCCGCGTCCGTCCCCGCCGCGAAGAGGAGCACGATCTCGCCCGGCCGCGCAACACCCGCGTCGACGAGCTCGCGGACGCGGCGGGCGACGTGCCGCGCCTCGGAGCGACGCCAGTGGACGCCCGCCTCGCCGGCGGCGGCCTTGTCGGTCACGAGCAGCTCGAAGGCGCTCGAGAGCGCGGGCTCGGCCGCACCGGCCGCCGGCTCGAGCCGCTGGAACTCGTCGCCGAACTCGGCGCCGAACAGCTCGTTGACGGCCGCGAGAACCTCGGGACGCGAGCGATGGTTGAGCGTCAGCGGCAGCACGGTCTCGGCCGCCGCGCGCCGCTCCCGGAACACCGCGACGTCGGCGTGGCGGAAGCCGTAGATCGACTGGAACTCGTCGCCGACGACGAAGAGGTCCCCACCGGTGCCCTCCGCGAGGAGGTCGAGCAGCTCCGTCTGGAGACGGTTCGTGTCCTGGAACTCGTCGACCATGATCGAGCGGAATCGCTGTCGCGTCCGCTCCCGGATCTCGTCGTCCGACCGCAGCAGATCGCGCGCACGGAGCTGCAGGTCCTCGAAGTCGAGGGCGGCCTCGCGCGCCTTGGCCTCCGCATAGGCGTCGGCGAACTCCGTCAGGAGCTCCTGGAGGAGCTCGCGGTCGCGCGCCGCAAGCTCCTCGAGCGCGGCGGCCACGACGGCCTCACGCGCCTCGACGAACGTCGCCGAACGAGGCCCGCGGGCCTTCATCTCGGTGAGCGCGAGCAGCCGCTCGGGCAAGGTCGACGTCGTCACGAGATCGAGCGCCCCCTGCGCCGCCCCGCGCTGGAGCTCCGTGGCGCGCGTGTCGTCGACGAGGCACACGGCGGCCTCCCGCAGCTCCGCGACACGCTCCGCGAGGCCGGCCCGTGCTCCCGGCTCGAGCACGAGGTCCCGGCCCGCCGAGCGCAGCGTCGCGTACACGCCCGCGAGCATCTGGCGCAGGCCCGCGGCGCCGTAGGTCGCGAGGAGCCGCCAGCGGTCGGGCTCGTCGGCGGCGCAGAAGCGCTCGAGCGCGACGGAGAACGCCTCCGCCTGGACGACCAGCGCCTGGGGCTCGTCGAGCACCCGGAAAGCGGGGTCGACTCCCGCCGCGAGGGGATGCGCCCCGAGCACGCGGCGGCAGAAGCCGTGGATCGTCGAGACCCAGGCACCGTCCAGCTCGAGCGCGAGATCGGGGCGTCCGCGCTCGAGCAGGCGCTCGCGGATCCTCGCCCGCAGCTCTCCGGCGGCACGCTCCGTGTACGTGATCACGAGGAGCGACTGGACGTCGAGCCCTTCGTCGACGACGGCGCGGACGAACCGCTCCACGAGCACGGCGGTCTTGCCCGTGCCTGCCCCGGCCGCGACGAACACGCCCCCGGTGGCTCCGATCGCCGCGCGCTGCTGCTCGTTCGGGGCGGGCCTCATGCGCGCTCCTTGCGGCAGATGCGCCAGAGGTCGCACCAGTGCGGGCAGTCGCCGCCCTGCGGGTCGTGGCGGACGTCGCCGCCGCGGATGCGCTCCACGAGCTCCACCGCGGTGCCGCGAGCCCGGTCGATCGCCTCCGCGAACGCCTCGGGCTCGAGGTAGTCGCGGGCGCTGAAGCCCGGAATGCCCTCGTCGCCGGCGCGGAGCATTCCGCGCGCGCGGCGACCTCCGCCGACGGGCACGTAGATCCCGCCGACCGGCTCGAGCCCGAGCTGGTCCCGCAGCACGAGCATGTACAGGGGCAGCTGGAGGAGGTCGCGCTCGCGGATCTCCGCTGCGGACGACGCGGCGCCCGACTTGTAGTCGACGACGATGCCGCGTGCGCCCATCGGGTCGCCGTCGACCCGGTCGATCTTCCCGCTGACGACGACACCGGGCTCGAGCTCGTAGTCGCGGAACGAGACCTCGAGATGCCGCGGGACGAACGGCGACGGTGACGCGGCCTCGTCGCGGACGAGCTGCTCGAGGTCCCGCTGGAGCCCCTGCTCGAGCTCGCGCCGGTCGAGATCCCCGGCGTCGATGCGGAGTCCGCTTTCCACCGCCTGCGTGACGCAGTCGTGCACGAGCGCGACGGCCGCCTCGACGTTCGCCTCGTCGACCCTGTCCGCGCCCGGGATCGCGCTCGGCAGCTGCTGGTAGAAGCGCTGGAGCGCGGCGTGGAGGATCGAGCCACGCATCATCCGGTCGATCTCCTTGTCGATCGTGGCCGGACGGAGGTAGCGCTCGACGAACCAGGCGGCCGAGCACGAGGCCATGCGCTCGAGCTCCGAGACGGAATAGGCCTCGCGGCCGCCGAGGAGCCGCAACGCACGCTCGTGCGTCAGCGTCGTGCGGCGGTCGAACGCCGACGTCGCCCGGCGCAGCCGCCGCTCCCAGCCGTTCTCTCGCGCGAGTGCCGTCGCGTCCCTCGGCGTCGAGACGGACATGCGGGCCAGCGCCCGGAGCCGCTCGCGCTCGGTCGGCGCCGACTCGAGCTCGCGCGTCAGCGCCGACAAGGGCCGCCTGATGGTGTGATGCCGCACGTCGTCCACGTCGAACACCTCGCGGACGGCCTCCCAGAACGGGCTCGGCTCCCGTGGCGCGCCCTCGTCGCCGACCGCCTGCCGGACGAGGACGAGGCGCCGCCGCGGGCGGGTGCAGGCAGTCGCGAAGAGATAGCGGTCCCGGCTCGCCGGTTCGGGACGGACGAGCCGGCCGCCCCGGCGCTCGTCGAGGGCGCGCCGCTCGTCGTCGTCGAGAAACGGCTCGACGCGGGCGCGGCGCGGCAGCGTTCCCTGCTCCAGGCCGAGGACGACGACCGTGTCCCATCGCCGTGTACGGGCGCGAAGGAAGTCGAGCACGGCGACGCGGCCGGGAGCGCCCGGCGGGTCGCCGCGAACCGTGGCTCGCTCGAGTGCGGCGAGCACCTCCCGCCGCCCCACCTCGCAGCCCGACGCCTCGAGGGCATCGAGCTCGACGAGCGTCCGCGTGATCGCGTCGTGCGCTCGCAGGTCCGCCTCGGAGCTCGGATCGAGAGGCGGGGCGAGCGTTCCGTACGCGTTCCTGAGCATCGCGTCCGCGAGGGCCCGGGCGGCGGCGAGCGGCGCCTGCTCCGCAGCCGCCAGGTCGTACGTCGGCAGGCTGCGGCCGGCGCGGAGCTCGTGCGTGACCTCGATCGCCCTCTGGCCGCGCACGATCCCCCGGCCCCGCAGCTTTCCCTCGACCCAGTCGACGTCGCGGCGCGAGACGCCCGAGTAGGGCGAGCGCAGGTGCGCGTAGAGCGCCGGTCGCCCCCCGCCGAGCCAGGCGAAGCGGAGCAGCGAGAGCAGCGAATGGCCGAGCGAGGTCGAGCGAAGCGACGCCCTCCCCTCGAAAGCCACCGGGACACCGAGCGCGGCGAACGCAGTCTCGAGTGGGACGCGGACAGCCTCGACGGAGGGGCAGATCACCGCGATCTCGTCCGGGGCGGTGCCTGCGCGCACCTCCGCGAGGATCTCCTCGGCGACGAGCTCCAGCGTGCCGCGAACCCCCGCGCCCTCGAGGAAGCGGATCGAGCCGTCGAGGCCAGCTCTCGTGGGCGCGTCGGCGAAGAGCTCGCGCTCGAGATGCGCCAGCGAAGCCGGCAGGAACTCACCGCCGCGCGGCCGAAGCTCGACGACCGAGGGCCCTGCGAGCGCCGCCAGGTCGTCCGCCGTTCGGGAGAGTGACGCGTAGACGGCGCGCCCCGGCTCGTACGGGAGCGAGACGTGCACGTCTGCGCGGGCGGCGAGCGCCTCGAGCAGCCTCCACTCGGCGGCGGTGAGGTCCTCGAAGCCGTGGGCGAGGACGGGACGCCCTTCCCACGCGTCGAGGTCGCCCGTCAGGCGCCGGATCGCGTATCTGCGAAGCGCGCCGCGATCCCACGCCTGGAGGCGTTCGAGCTCGGCGCGATACCCCCGGACGAGACCCGCGAGGGGCTCCCGGAGATCGTCCGGGTCGACGAGCGCGCCGTCGACCTCGGCAAGCGTGCGCGCCAGCGCGTCCGCGAAGCCCGGATGGCCGGCGGTCGACGAGTCGGAGCCGTCGACGACCCGCCGGAGAACCACGTGGCGCTCGGCCTCGCCCAGCAATCGCCGGGCGCCCCCGTTCGCGAACGCGAGCGACTCGAAGAGCGAATCGAATGTCCCGACCGTGCCCGCGAGAAGGCCATTGGACCGCGCCACGAGCTCGCGCTCGGCGCGATCGACCTCCAGGCGATTCGGCACGACCAGCCACGGGTCGCGGTCGATCTCCTCGACGAACCGGTCGAGCAGAAGCGCGACCTTCCCGGCATGCGCCGGCCCGACGACGAGGGAGAGTCCCACCGGTGCATGGTAGTCGGGCCGACTTCCCGCCCCGGCTTACGGCCGGAGCGGGAATCGACGGGAAAACGCGCTCCCAGCGAAGATCAGGCGAGTGACTTCGGCTTGCGCCCGCGGCGCGCGACTGCCGCGCCGGGCATTCCGCCCGCGCACGAGTCGCAGAGGTCGGCCGCTTTTGCACCACGCCGAGCGTCGTTGAACGTCACGCGAAGGACGGCGCCTTTTCCTTCCTCGACTTCCTTGCCACACGAATCGCAAACGAGCACTGTCTTTCGTGCCACGAGTTGATCCTCCTCGGAGGAAATCGCGGACGCGATTTCCATTGGATTCGACGAATTGACGTCGCAATGATACGCAAAACAGTCGACCAAATTCTACTGCGGATGCCGATGCATCCGCACCTCTAGACTGCGAACGGAGATGGACGTCCGCACGATCGTGATCCTGGGCGGCGACCAGACGGGCCAGGAGCTGCTCGAGGCCGCATTGCGGGTGCTCCAGCCGGACGTCGTCGGCGTTGAGCTTTCGTTCTCGGAATTCGACCTATCGCTCGAGAGCCGGCGGGCGACGGGCAACGGCGTCGTCCACGACGCCGCCCGCGCAATCGTCGACCACGGGCTCGCTCTCAAGGCGGCGACGGTCACCCCCGAAGGGGTCGACGACGTCGGCTCGCCGAACCGCATCCTGCGCGAGGAGATCGGCGGGAAGGTGATCGTCCGGACGGGACGCCGGATTCCCGGCGTCGTCCCCGTCGGCGGTGTCCACGCGCCGATCTCGGTCGTCCGCATGGCGGTCGGCGACGCCTACGGCGCGAAGGAATGGCGCGAAGGCTCGGGCGACGACGAAGTGGCCTTCCGAACCGAGCGGATCGAGCGGCGCATCTGCGGCGCCGTCGCCGAGTTCGCGTTCCGCCAGGCGGAGCGCACCGGCGCGAAGGTCTTCGGCGGGCCGAAGTACACGGTCAGCCCCGTGTACGAGGGCATGCTCAAGGAGGAGATGGACGCCGCCGCGAAGCGGCATCCGGAGGTGCCGTACGAGCCGCAGCTGATCGACGCGACGTTCGCCCTCCTCATCTCCTCGAGCGGAGCGCCGATGGTGATCCCCGCGCTCAACCGCGACGGCGACATCCTCTCGGACCTCGTCCTCCCGCTGTTCGGCTCGATCGCGGGTTCGGAGTCGCTTCTCGTCGCCTTCGGCGACGACGGCATCGAGGCGCCGACTGCGGTCATGGCGGAGGCGGCCCACGGGACGGCCCCCGCGCTCGAGGGCAAGGACGTCGCGAACCCGATGGCGATGATCCTCGCCGCGGCCGCGCTCCTCGTGCAGACGGACGACGACGACTGCCAGGAGGCGGGTCGGGCGATCCGCGAGGCGACGCTCGAAGCCGTCGCCGAGGGCGTCCGCACGGCCGACCTCGGCGGGCACCACGGAACGACGGCGTTCACCGACGAGGTGATCCGCCGCACGCGCACCAAGCTCGACGTCTGGGCATCGCTGTAGCGCTGTCACCTGCCCGACGCCTCCGGGGCGCCGCTGAGCCGGCCGGTGACGTCAGGCGGCCACTGCTGCTTCGCCGGGGAGGATCTCGCCTGCGTCGAGCGCGGCGAGGAACGCATCGACGACTTCCGGGTCGAACTGCGTGCCGGCGCAGCGGCGGATCTCCGACGCCGCCTCGGACGAGGAGAGTGAACGCCGGTAGGGCCGGAGGGAGGTCATCGCGTCGAACGCGTCGGCCACGGCCAGTACGCGCCCCTCGAGCGGGATCGCAGAGCCGGCGCGGCGAGTCGGGTACCCGCCTCCGTCCCAGCGCTCGTGGTGGAAGAGGACGTACGGCAACGCAGGGGACAGCGACGGGACGCCGGCGATGAGCCAGGTGCCCTCGACGGGATGCGCGCGAATCTCCGCGAGCTCCTCTTCGTCGAGCAGCCCCGTCTTGCCGAGCACCTCGGGCCGAACGTTGACCTTCCCCACGTCGTGCAGGGCGGCGCCGAGCCGGAGCCCTTCGATCCGCTCGTCTGCCCATCCGAGCCGGCGCGCGACGACCTCGGCGTTCGCCCCGACGCGGGCGGCGTGCGAAGCGAGTGCGGGATCGCACACGTCCATCGCGGTCGCAAAGGCTGCGAGACGAACCACGGAATGTCTGGTTCCCGCCCCGCAGCAGGAACCCTTCCCGTATTTTCTCGGTGATGCGCGTGTGTGTGCCCCGGGAGTCCGGGCCCGGAGAGCACCGGGTCGCACTCACCCCCGAGACCGTGTCGCGGCTTGCCGGAAACGGGTTCGAGATCGTCGTCGAACGCGGCGCCGGCGTGCTCGCGGGATTCCCCGACGATCTCTACGAGGACTCCGGCGCGCGGCTCGCACATCGTCCCGAGCATCTCGACGGCGTCGAGGGCGTGCTGCGCGTCGGGCAGCCGCCGACGGAGGAGATCGAGGCGCTCGCTGCGGGCACGGTGCTCGTCGGGTTCCTCCAGCCGCTGACCGACCCGGAGGGGATCGCACGGCTCGACGAGAGGGGCGTGGTCGCCTTCGCGATGGAGTCGATCCCGCGGATCACGCGCGCCCAGTCGATGGACGCGCTTTCCTCGCAGGCGACGGTCGCGGGCTACAAGGGCGTCCTGCTGGCGGCGGACCGCAGCTCGAAGCTCTTCCCGATGATGATGACCGCCGCCGGCACGATCGCCCCGGCGCGCGTGCTCGTGCTCGGCGCGGGCGTCGCCGGGCTCCAGGCGATCGCGACCGCGCGCCGCCTGGGCGCGGTCGTCTCGGCGTTCGACGTCCGCCCCGCCGTGGCGGAGCAGGTGGAGTCGCTCGGGGCATCGTTCCTCGACCTCGGGATCCGCGGTGAGGAGACCGAGGGCGGCTACGCGCGCGAGCTGACGGCCGAGCAGCAGGAGGCGCAGCAGCGCGCCCTCGAGGAGCGGATCCCCGACTTCGACGTGGTGGTCACGACCGCGGCAGTCCCCGGCCGCCCGGCGCCGCGCCTGATCCCCGGCTCGGCCGTCGAGTCGATGAAGCCGGGCTCGGTCATCGTCGACCTCGCCTCGGACACGGGCGGCAACTGCGAGCTCACGTCGCCGGGGCACGAGATCGCCCACTCGGGCGTGACGATCGTCGGCTTCACCAACGTCCCCTCGCTCATGCCGCAGGACGCGAGCAGGCTCTACTCCCGCAACGTCGTCGCGCTGCTCGAGCACCTGGCGCCGGCCGGTGCGCTGACGCTGGACTTCTCCGACGAGATCACGTCCGGCGCATGCGTGGCCGGACGCCCGCAGGAGGCCGCGGCATGACGAACACCTCGCTCGTCATCGAGTTGACGATCCTCGTGCTGGCGATCTTCCTCGGCTTCGAGGTGATCTCGAAGGTGCCGACGATGCTGCACACCCCGCTGATGTCGGGGACGAACTTCATCCACGGGATCGTGATCGTCGGCGCGATCATCGTCCTCGGCTTCGCCGACGACGGCGTGACGAAGGTGGTCGGGTTCGTTGCGATGGTGCTCGCCACCGCGAACGTCGTCGGCGGCTGGTTCGTGACCGACCGGATGCTCGAGATGTTCAAGCGGCGGCCGACGGACCGGGAGAAGCAGCAGTGATCTCCGACCCCGACGTCATCGGGCTCCTCTACCTCGTCGCAATCGTCTGCTTCATCCTCGCGCTGCGGTTCCTCTCCTCCCCCAAGCACGCGCGCCGTGGGAACTGGGTCGGCGGCGTCGGGATGCTCGTCGCGATCGGCACGACGCTGGCGCTCGACGGGATCGGCAACTGGGGCCTCCTTGCCATCGCCGCCGCGATCGGCGCAGCGGTCGGGCTCGTCGGTGCGCGCACCGTGAAGATGACCGCGATGCCCCAGATGGTCGCCCTGTTCAACGGGGTGGGCGGCGGGGCAGCCGCGCTGATCGCGTTCTCGGAGTTCCACGTCGCCGGCGGTGACGTCTCGAACGACGAGATCGTCTCGATCGTGCTCTCGAGCCTGATCGGCTCGGTCTCGTTCGCCGGGTCGATGATCGCGTTCGCCAAGCTGCAGGAGCTCCTCTCCGGCCGCCCGATCGTGTTTCCCGGGCAGAACGTCCTCGACTCGGCGATCCTGCTCGGTGCCGTCGGCCTCGGGATCGCGCTGATCGCGGGGGTCGAGGAGCAGTCGGCGCTCGTCGCGCTCATCGTCCTCGCCCTCGCCTTCGGGGTGATGTTCGTGCTGCCGATCGGCGGGGCGGACATGCCGGTCGTGATCTCGCTGCTCAACGCGTTCACCGGTCTTGCCGCCTCCGCGACCGGGTTCGTGCTCGACTCGACGGTGCTGATCGTCGCCGGGATGCTCGTCGGTGCGTCGGGCACGTTGCTCACGCTGATGATGGCCAAGGCGATGAACCGCTCGGTCGCGAACGTGCTCTTCGGAGCGTTCGGCCAGGTGCAGGCGGGACCCGTCGGCGAGCGCGCCGACGACGGCCGCACCGTGCGCTCGACGACGCCGGACGACGTCGCGGTCCAGCTCTCGTTCGCGCGCAAGGTCGTCGTCGTGCCCGGGTACGGGATGGCCGTCGCGCAGGCGCAGCATGACGTCCGCCAGCTCGCCGAGGTGCTCGAGGAACGCGGCGTCGACGTCGCCTACGCCATCCACCCGGTCGCAGGCCGGATGCCGGGCCACATGAACGTCCTCCTCGCGGAGGCCAACGTGCCGTACGACCAGCTCAAGGAGATGGACGAGATCAATCCCGAGTTCGCGCAGACGGACGTCGCGCTCGTGATCGGCGCGAACGACGTGACGAACCCTGCCGCCCGGACCGAGACGTCGAGCCCCATCTACGGGATGCCGATCCTCGACGTCGACAAGGCGGCGAGCGTGATCGTGATGAAGCGGAGCATGAACCCCGGCTTCGCAGGCATCGACAACGAGCTCTACCTCGACCCGCGGACGACGATGCTCTTCGGCGACGCAAAGGACTCCGTCGTCAAGCTGATCGGCGCCGTCAAGGCGCAGTGAGCCGGCTGCCGCAACCGGACGGGCGCGAACGAGAGGGACGGTCCGCTGCGCTGCACGACGAGACGGTGATTCGCGACGAGACCGAGTTGCGAAGCGTGCTCGGCATGCCGAGCGACCTCGTGCGGGCAAAGGTTCGCGACCGACTGGACCATCTCACCCGACAGTTCGTCGAGCGCTCGCCGTTCGTCCTCCTTGCAACCTCCGGCGAGGACGGGACGTGCGACGTCAGCCCTCGAGGCGATCCTCCCGGATTCGTGCGTGTCCTGGACGAGCGGACGCTGCTCCTCCCGGAGCGCCCTGGGAACCGCCTCGCCGACTCGCTTCGCAACGTCCTCGCGAACCGCAGCGTCGGGCTGCTGTTCGTGATCCCGGGCGTCGGTGACACACTGCGGGTGAACGGCCGGGCAACGCTCGTGGCGGACGAAGAGCTCCTGGCGGCGTCCGCTGTCGAGGGGAAGGTGCCGCGACTCGGCTTCGTGATCGAGGTCGAGGAGGTCTTCACGCACTGCTCGAAGGCGTTTCTGCGAGCCCAGCTGTGGGACCCGGCGCGCTACGTCGACAGGGCGGAGCTCCCGTCCTCGGGCGAGATCCACCGCGCGCGCGACCCGTCGTTCGACGCGGAGGCGTACGACACCGAGCGCGCGGGCCGGTACGCGCGACGGGAGGGGTTCTACTAGGCATGCGCCTGCCGGTCTTCTCCGGCGAGGCGGTGCGCGAGGCCGTCCCTCCCCTGCGAGCGTACGATGCCGTCCGCGAGGCCTTCGTGCTCCACGCCCGCGGCGAGTGGACGATGCAGCCGAAGGTCTACGTCGCGAACTACCCGGCCGGCGACTTCCGCGCGATGCCCGCGCTCGGTGGCGGCCACGCCCTGCTCAAGTGGGTCACCTCCTTCCCGGGGAACCCGGCGCGCGGGCTGCCGACCGTGACCGGGCTCGTGCTTCTCTCCAACGCCGAGACCGGCTCGCTCGAGGCGGTGCTCGACGCGGCCGCGGTGACGGCGCTCCGCACTGCGGCGGCGGGTGTGATCGCGGCAGAGACGCTCGGTCGGGCCGGTGGCTCCGCCGCCGTGGTCGGGCTCGGGGTGAACGGCTCGGAGACGGCACGCATGTTCCTGGCCCGCGGCGCCCAGGCGCTTGTCTGGGACGTCGACCGGGAGCGCCTCGAGGCGAGCGCGCGGGTGCTCGGCGCCCGATCGGCCGACAGCCTCGAGCAGGCCCTCTCGGCCGACTCGGTGGTCACCGTCACGCCTGGCCGGGAGATCCTCTTTCGCTCGGGCTCCCTCCGCCCCGGACAGCATGTGTCGCTGATGGGCGCGGACGGCCCGGGCAAGGCCGAGGTCGCGGTCGAGGAGCTCGCCCGCGCGTCCGTCTTCTGCGACGACTGGGAGCAGGCGAGCCACGGCGGGGAG
>DASXAW010000061.1:0-9212 GCA_036406535.1 Gaiella sp. | reverse complement strand
AGCTCGTCGTCGAGGACGAGCCGCCTGCCGGCCTACCCTTGCTCGGGCTCTACCAGGGCGTGCCGCTGACCCGTCGCGGAAGCGGCTATGCGGCGGTGCCGCCGGACAAGATCACGATCTACCGCGGGCCGCTCGAGCGCCTGTACGGCGGCTCCCAGGACCGTTTGACGCGCGAGATCCGACGGGTCGTGCTGCACGAGATCGCGCACCACTTCGGGATCTCGGACGAGCGTCTCCGGGAGCTCGACCGCTACTGAAGTACGGGGGAACCCCATGGTTCCCCCGTAAGCCCCCTCCTTCTCGGGCACACGCGCTGCCCGCGGTTTGGCTCCGCCGAGATGAACTCGGCTCCGCCGGCAAAGGCGCTTAGATGCATCCTCCACCTCGGCTCTCGCGGTAAGGTAGGCACGTGCTCGACCCTGTGCGTGGTCGGCGCCTCAATTGGAACCAACATCCATGTGCAGGGAGCCCGGGTCGGGCGTAGGCTCCGGCCGACCGTCCGCAGGGCACCCACCTGGCGTGTCCAGGTTCGCAAAGGCGTCGGTCAACGGCAGGGTGGAGCACGTACTCTGACCCTGTGGTCGAGGTCTTCGGAGATGCGTCGCGGGGCGGCGAGTGGGCGTCCGTCCGGCTGCGCGTCGACCGCGATCTGATCGTCGACGCGGACGCCGACGGGCTCGAGGTCGAGCTGCGCGGCCTTTCGCTCCTCGAAGCCGCCTCGGTGGGAGGCGACGAGCTCGCCGTCGACGCGCTCGCTGCCGCCGTTGGGCCCGTCTTCCGTGCTGCACGGTCACCCGGTCGCGTCGCGGTCGCCATGAGCGGCGGCGTCGACAGCGCGGTCGCCCTCCTCCGGGCCGGCGGGGACGCCGTCGGCGTCACGCTCCGCCTGTGGATCGACCCGGACGCGCCCGACTCCGAGCGAGCCTGCTGCTCGCCTGACGCCGTTCTCGCCGCGCGGCGCACCTGCCACTCCCTCGGCCTTCCGCACGTCACGCTCGATCTCCGCGAGCGCTTCCGCCGGGCGGTCGTCGAGCCGTTCGTCCGCGGCTACGCGCGCGGCGAGACCCCGAACCCGTGCACGCGCTGCAACGGCGGTTTTCGCTTCGGCGAGCTGCTGGCCTTCGCGCGACGGGCAGGGGCGTCCCGCCTCGCTACCGGGCACTACGCGCGGATCGTCGAGCACCGGGGACGCCTGCTCCTCGCTCGGGGCGCGGACGACCGCAAGGACCAGTCCTACATGCTCGCCCGCCTCGATCCCGCCCGGCTCGAGCGGATCTGGTTCCCGCTCGGGGGCCAGCGCAAGGAGGAGACGCGGGCCGAGGCTGCACGCGTCGGGCTCGCCGTTGCCACCCGCGCCGAGAGCCAGGAGGCCTGCTTCCTGGGCGGCGGCGACTACCGGAGCTTTCTCCTGCGGCATGGACTCGCGGGCGAGCGCGGCCTGATCGTCGACGAGTCGGGTCGCAAGGTCGGAGAGCACGACGGCCATTTCCGCTTCACGCCCGGCCAGCGCAGGGGTCTCGGCGTCTCTGCGGGCGCGCCCGTCTTCGCGTTGCGGACGGAACCGCGGACGAACACCGTCGTCGTCGGCCCGCGGGAGTCGCTCGCCCGCACCCGGGTGCGTGCCTCGGGGCGCCTGTTCGCGCCCGTCCGGCGCGTCGAGGCGAAGCTGCGCTATCGCTCCCCGGCCGTCCCGGCGACCGTCGTGGCCGGCGCGCGCGGCTTCACCCTCGAGCTCGACGAGCCCGCCTACGGGGTCGCGCCGGGACAGACGGCCGTGCTCTACGAGGGCGATGCCGTCGTCGGCTCCGGGGTGATCGTCACGCCGGGCGCATAAGATCCCGGGCGTGCTGGTCGCCGACTTCACCGCCAGCGACGGCGCGTATGTCGCGCTGGCCGTGTTCCTCGTCCTCGTCGGGCTCGGCCTCGCGTACGCCCTGTGGCGTCTCGGCTCGCTGCTGCGCCAGCTGTCGACGACTGTTCAGCACACGGAAGTGGAGCTCCTGCCGGTGCTGAACAAGTCCGGCGGTACGCTCGACCGGGTGAACGTGCAGCTCGACCGCGCCGACGTCGTGACGGAGAGCGCGGCCGATGCCGTGCTCGCCGTCAGCAGGGTCGTGCGGGCGACGAGCGCGGCGCTCGCCGTGCCGATCCAGGGTCTCGCCGGGGTCGTCGAGGGCATTCGCTACGCCTTCTCGTCGCTGAAGACGAAACGTGACGTCGGCGAAGCGGTCAACGTGGGCCGGGAGGCCGCCCAGCGCCGGGTGGACGACCTGGCCGAGGAGCTCGGCGAGACGCCGCAGCCGCCGAGGGAGCCTCCGCCGCCGCCAGCGGCCTAGCCGAAGCTCCTTCACCCGGCCGGCACCCCCGGCCTAGAATCGAACGATGCGCACGACCGCCGAGCTCCGCGAGGGGTTCCTGTCGTTCTTCGAGTCGAAGGGCCACCTGCGCTGCCCGTCGGCCTCGCTCGTCCCGCGCGCCGACGACCACTCGACGCTCCTGACGACGGCGGGCATGCAGCCGCAGATGCCGTACTTCCTCGGCCGCGAGCCGCCGCCCGCCCCGCTGACCGTGACCGCTCAGCGCTGCTTCCGCACCCCGGACATCGACGACGTCGGTCTCGACACCTACCACGCGACGTTCTTCGAGATGCTCGGCAACTTCTCGTTCGGCCAGTACTTCAAGGAGGGCGCGATCGACTTCGCCTGGGAGTTCATGACCGAGCACATGCGGATCGACCTCGACCGCCTCTGGGTGACGGTCTTCGCGGGCGACCCGCAGCTCGGGCTGGGGGAGGACGAGGTCGCGGCGCGGCACTGGGAGAAGGTCGGAATGCCCCCGGAGCGCATCGGGCGGCTCGGCCGCTCCCACAACTTCTGGTCGGTCGGCGGTCCCGGCCCCTGCGGGCCGGACACGGAGATGTACTACGACCGCGGCGACGGCATCGGCTGCGGCCGGCCCGAATGCGCGCCGGGGTGCGAGTGCGAGCGCTACCTCGAGTTCTGGAACCTCGTCTTCATGGAGTTCGAGCTGCACGAGGACGGGACGGTCACGCCGCTCCCGAAGCAGAACGTCGACACCGGCATGGGCTTCGAGCGCGCCGCCTCGATCCTGCAGGGCGTCGTCTCCGTCTACGACACGGACGGCTACCAGGCGATCATGGACTGGATCGCCCAGGAGAGCGGCGTCGCCCACGGCGATTCCGAGGCCGCGACGAAGGCGCACCGGATCCTCGCCGACCACGGGCGCGGTATGACGTTCCTCGTCGGCGACGGCGTCACACCGTCGAACGAGGGCCGCGGTTACGTTCTGCGCCGCATCATCCGGCGGGCAGTCCAGCAGGCGCGCACGATCGGGCTCGCCGACCTCTGGCGCATCTCGGAGATCGTCGTCGAGCAGATGGGCGCGTGGTATCCGGAGCTCGTCGAGAACCGCGAGCTGATCCGCGAGACGCTGAAGGCCGAGGAGGAGCGTTTCTCGCAGACGCTCGAGCGCGGTCTCAAGCTCTTCGAGGAGGTCGCCGCGCGCGGTGCGATCACCGGCGAAGACTCGTTCACGCTCGCGGCCACCTACGGCTTCCCCTTCGAGCTGACGCGAGAGCTCGCGGCCGAGCGGGGGCTCGCAGTCGACGAGGACGAGTTCAACCGGCTGATGGCAGAGCACCGAGAGGTCTCGCGCGCGGGTGACGTGCGCGTCGTCGGCGACATCGGCGGGGCCTCGACGCAGTTCGTCGGCTACGAGAAGCTCGACGTCCTGACCGCGATCTCCGCGTACAGCCAGGTCGACGAGCGCACCTTCCAGGCGAAGCTCCACGATTCGCCCTTCTATGCGGAGGGCGGTGGACAGGTCACAGACCAGGGCTTCATCGAGCACGAGGAGACCGGCGCTCGGGCGATCCTGCGCGCGGCCGACCGATTCGGCGACGACCAGGTGCTCACGTTCGAGGGCGAAGGCTTCGCGGAGGGCGACCGTGTGCGAGCGGTCGTCGACTGGCACGCACGCTTCCCGACGATGGCCAACCACACGGCCACGCATCTACTGCACAAGGCGCTCCAGGACGTCCTCGGCGACCACGTGCGCCAGGCGGGCTCCGCGGTCCGCCCCGACAAGCTTCGCTTCGACTTCACCCACGGCCAGGCGCTCTCGCCCGAGGAGCGCAAGGACGTCGAGCGGCGCGTCAACGAGAAGGTGTTCGAGAACCTGCCCGTGCACGCGTTCGTGACGACGATCGACGAGGCGAAGAACCTCGGCGCGACGATGCTCTTCGGCGAGAAGTACGGAGACGAGGTGCGGGTCGTCGAGATCCCGGGCTACTCGCGAGAGCTGTGCGGCGGCACCCACGTCCGCTGGACGGCCGAGATCGGGCCGTTCGTGATCACGTCCGAGAGCTCGGTCGGATCCGGCGCCCGTCGCATCGAGGCGCTCACCGCCGGCGAGGCGTACGCGTACCTCCACGGCAAGGAGCTCGAGGCCGAGGAGCTTCGCGCCGAGACGGCGAAGCTGCGCAAGCAGGGAGCCAAGACGGCGAAGGGCGCGGGAGCCGCCGAGGTGGAGGTGCTCGACGAGTCGGACGGGATCGTCACCGCGCAGGTCTCGGCCGTGAAGGGCGCCGAGCTGCGCGATCTCTCCGACCAGCTCCGTCAGTCGAAGCAGGCCGACGCCGTCCTGCTCGGCTCGGTCGACGACGGTCGCGTCGCCGTCGTCGTCAACCTCTCCTCGGCGAAGGTCGACCAGGGCCTGGACGCGGTCGCGATCGCGAAGAAGATGGCGGAGAAGATCGGCGGCGGCGGTGGCGGCCGACCGAACCTGGCCGAAGCCGGCGGGAAGAACCCCGACGGCCTGGCCGAGGCGTACGCGATCGGAAGGTCCGAGCTAGGCTCCGCGACCGGGTCTTGAAGGTCCTCGCTCTCGACTATGGCTCCGCGCGCACGGGCGTCGCGGTCTCCGATCCGACCGGAACCGTCGCGCGGCCGGTCGGCGTCGTCGAGCGCGCCGGAAGCGACCACGGCCTCGCACGTCTGGCCGAGCTGGTCCGCGAGCACGGAGTCGACCGTGTCGTCGTCGGCAAGCCGCTGACGATGCGCGGCGAGGCCGGAGAGCAGGCGGCCGAGACCGACGTGTTCGTCTCACGCCTCCGCGAAACTCTGGACGTGCCGGTCGAGAGCTTCGACGAGCGCTTCACCACGGACCTTGCCGAACAGGACGGCGGGACGCATCCCGAGGACGCGCGCGCGGCCGCCCATCTTCTGTCCAGCTACCTGACATGGTCGAGCAGCGAGCCCCGGTAAGGCACGTGCCGCCTCCGCAGCGGCGGCCGCCGCCGTCGCGGGGCCGGATCGCGGCACGGCGCGCGATCGCACTGCTCCTGCTCGCGGGGGGCCTCGGGCTCGTCGGGTGGCTCGTGTTCCAGGGCGTGAACGGCATCGGCGGGGGCGAGGACCCGAAGCCTCCCCCGGCGGTCGCGGCGCCGCCGACCCTGAAGATCGTCTTCCCGGAGGGCTTCACACGCGAGGAGATGGCCGCGCGCATCAAGGCCGTCGACGGGATCGCGCGGACGAAGCGGAAGATCAACCCCAAGCTCTCGTCGAAGGCGTATCTGCGCCTGACCGCCAGTTCGAAGCTCCCCGGCACGTTCGCGGGAGACGGGAAGCGCCGTCAGCTCGAAGGATTCCTGTTTCCCTCCACGTACGAGTTCGAGCCGCAAACGAGGTCGAGCCGGCTCGTGAAGCAACAGCTGCAGGCGTTCCAGGAGAACTGGAACCAGGTCGACCTGAGCTACGCGAAGTCGAAGAACCTGACGCCGTACGACGTGCTGATCATCGCCTCGCTCGTGGAGAAGGAGGTGATCGCTCCCGAGGAGCGCGCACTCGTGGCCGCGGTCATCTACAACCGGCTGCACGACGGGATGAACCTCGGCATCGACGCGACGACTCGTTACGGCCTGCACGTGCCGGGAACCGAGCCGCTCCTCGAGTCCCAGCTGAAGAGCACGAATCCGTACAACACGCGGAATCCGAACATCAAGGGACTGCCGCCGACGCCAATCGCGAACCCGGGTCTCGCCTCGATGCAGGCGGCCGCGCACCCGGCCAAAGTCGGCTACCTGTACTTCGTCCGCAAGCCGGACAAGGTCCACCACTTCTTCACGGCCAGCGACACCGAGTTCGAGAACTACAAGAACGCGCACGGCTTCGGTTGATCACCGCTGAGACGCGACTCGTAGCGCTGCTCGGTCATCCCGTGTCGGCCTCGCTCTCGCCGCGGATGCAGAACGCCGCGTTCGCGGCCAGGGAGCTGAACTGGGCGTACGTCGCGCTCGACGTGGTGCCCGAGGAGTTCGGCACGGTCGTGGAGGGTCTGGCGGCGGCCGGATTTGCAGGCGCCAACGTGACGACGCCGCACAAGCGGGCCGCGGCCGAGGCTGCCGGGAGCGAGCTCGAGTCCGTGAACACGCTCGTCTTCGAGGGCGGCCGGATCGCGGGGCACTCGACGGACGCGGCGGTGCTCGCGGGCCTCGCGGCCGAGCGGCCGGTGATCGTCGGCGACGGTGGCGCCGCCGCAGCCTTCCGCGCGGCGCTGCCGAGCGCGCAGGTCTTCGCGCGACGCGGAAACTGGCCCCCGGATGTCAGCGACGCGGACCTCGTCGTGAACGCGACGACGGAGCGCGAACAGGTTCTCGTCGAGCTGAGGCCTGGGCAGGTTCTCGTGGACCTGCCCTATCCGGACACCGCGACTGGGCAGGCGGCGCGTGCAGCGGGTGCGCGCGTGATCGACGGGCTCGAGGTGCTCGTCGCCCAGGGCGCGGCGTCGTTCGAGCTCTGGACGGGCGTCTCAGCTCCGGTCGACGTCATGCGCCGCGCCGTAGGCTTGTCGGCGTGACGCTGAAGCTGGCGACTGCGGGCGAGTCGCACGGGCCTGCACTGGTCGGGATTCTGAGCGGGTTGCCCGCGGGTCTCGTGCTCGACCGCGACGCGATCGACGCCGACCTCGCGCGGCGACAGCAGGGATACGGGCGCAGCCCGCGGCAGCAGCTCGAGCAGGACCGTGTCGAGGTGCTCGCCGGCCTGCGCCACGGCCGGACGCTCGGCACGCCGCTCGCGCTCGTCGTGCACAACCGCGACCACACGAACTGGGAGTGGGGAATGAGCCCGTGGCTGCCGGCAGGCGAGCCGTCCGGCAAGGGCACGAAGCCGGTCACGCTGCCTCGTCCGGGGCACGCGGATCTCGCGGGCGCCCTCAAGTACGGGCACGCGGACGCGCGCGACGCGCTGGAGCGGGCGAGCGCGCGCCAGACGGCGATCACCGTCGCCGCAGGCGCCGTGGCGAAGGGGCTGCTGCACGAGATCGGGATCGAGGTCGGCGGGTCGGTCGTCGAGATGGGCGACGTCGATGCGGCTAAGGCCGACCGGGATACCGTCGGAGGCATCGTGGAGGTTCGCGCGCGCGGCGTTCCGCCCGGTCTCGGCTCGTACGCGACGAAGCACGACCGGCTGGACGCCCGGCTCGCGGCTGCGCTGATGGGGATCCAGGCCGTGAAAGGCGTCGAGATCGGGGCCGGCTTCGAGCTCGCCGGCAAGCGCGGCTCCGAGGCGCACGACGAGATCTTCAGGGACGAGCGCGGCTTCTACCGCGAGACGAACCGCGCCGGCGGGATCGAGGGCGGAGTCTCGAACGGCGAGGAGGTCGTCGTGCGCGCGGCGATGAAGCCGCTGCCGACCCTCATGCGCCCGCTCCGCTCGGTCGACCTCGAGACCGGCGAGCCCGCCGAGGCGCTAGTCGAACGCAGCGACGTCGCAGCGGTGGAGGCGCTCTCGGTCGTCGCCGAGGCGTCCGTCGCCTTCGAGCTCGCCCGCGCTGCGAAGGAGAAGTTCGGGGGCGACGCGATCGGAGACTTCGTCGCCGCGCACAGCGCCTACCTCGAGCGCATTCCGTGGTCGGCGCGGTAGACAAGCACCTCGCGCTCATCGGCTTCATGGGCGCGGGGAAGACGACGATCGGCCGCGAGCTCGCCCAGCTCACGAACCGCCCGTTCGTAGACACGGACGAGGAGATCGAGAGGCGTTTCGGCCCGATCGGCGAGCTCTTCGAGCGCGGCGAGCCGGAGTTCCGCAGGATCGAGGAGCAGGTCGTCGCCGAGGCTCTGGCCGGCCCGACCGGCGTCGTCGCCCTCGGCGGAGGCGCCGTGCTCTCGAAGACGACGCGGGAGCGCTTGGTCCGGACCGCGTTCGTGGCCTGCGTACGGGTCGACCCCGACACGGCGTGGTCCCGCGTCGGTGATTCAGGTCGTCCGCTGGCCCGGGACCGGAACCAGTTCGGGAAGCTCTTCGACGAGCGCGCGCCGCTCTATGACGAGGTGTCCGACGCGGCGGGCGACGATCCGGAAGGAGTCCTGCTCGCCGCGCTCGGGATCAGCCACGAGGGGGAAGTGCCCGAAGGAGCCGTGATCGCGGACGAGCATGTCGCCGCCCTCCACGAGCCACCCGCGGGCACGTCCAGGCATCTCGTCCCGAGCGGGGAGGCCGCGAAGACACTCGCGGTCGTCGAGCGCCTCTGGAGCGAGCTCGACATCGGCCGCGACGGCTGGATCGTGGGGTTCGGCGGTGGGTCGACGACCGACGTTGCCGGGTTCGTCGCCGCGACGTATCTGCGCGGCGTGCGCTGGGCCGCGGTGCCGACGACGCTCGTCGGAATGGTCGACGCGGCCATCGGCGGAAAGACCGGAATCAACACCGACGACGGAAAGAATCTCGCTGGGGCATTCCACTTCCCCGAGCGCGTGGTGGTCGATCGCAGCTTCCTCGAAACGCTCGCGGACGAGGAGCGGCGCGCCGGGATGTCCGAGGTCGTGAAGACGGGGCTGCTCGCCGGCGAGGAGCTCTGGTCGCTGCCCGAGGAAGAGATGATCCGAGCGTGCGCCGCCTTCAAGGCCGGCGTCGTGCTCTCCGACCCGTACGAGCGCGGGGGCCGCCGGGCGATCCTGAACCTCGGGCACACGTTCGCGCACGCGCTCGAGGCCGGGTCGGGCTACGAGCTGCGGCACGGCGACGCCGTCGCGCTCGGGCTGCTCGCCGCGCTGCGGCTCTCCGGGCGGACGACCGACGTCGTGGAGGATGTCCTTGCGCCCCAGCCGGTTCGGGTCGATCGCAACCGCGCCTGGGACGCGTTGCTCCGCGACAAGAAGGGCGCGCTCAACCTCGTGCTGCTCGGCGACGAGG
>DASXAW010000060.1:0-31451 GCA_036406535.1 Gaiella sp. | reverse complement strand
ACGCTCCACCCGCGCTCGGCGCAGCAGATGTACACCGGAACCGCCGAGCACGCACTCACGGCCGAGCTCGTCGAGCTCGTCGACGTGCCGGTGATCGCCTCGGGGGACATCGTCTCGCGCGCCGTCGCCGAAGAGGTGCTGGAGCGAACGGGAGCGGCGGCGGTGATGGTCGGGCGCGCCGCTCAGGGAAACCCCTGGGCGCTCGAGGAGATCGTCGACGGAGACGCGCGGGAGCCCTCACGGGAGGAGGTCGTGGCGGAGCTCGTCGTGTTCCTGCGCGAGGCCGTGCGCGAGCTCGGTGAGCGCCGCGCGAGTGGTTTCCTGAAGAAGTTCTACGGCTGGTACCTCGGCCACGGGCGGTTCCCGCGCGAGTTCAAGCAGCAGCTGGTCGTGCTCGACTCGACCGGCGAGGTCGAGGCACGCCTCTTCGCCGCGGCCCCCGCCGCGATCGACCTCGTCGAGCGGCTGGAGGCCGAGATCCCGCCGGGCGACGCCGTGACGCTCGAGCTGCCCATCTCCATCTACGGCGGGGGTTGAGCCCGAGGGGCGGCAGACGGGGCGTGGCTTCAGCCTCGCCCGTCTTTGTTCGGGCGGCCAGGAAGAGGGGCGAGGCTGAAGCCACGCCCCTGCCCCACCTGCACGCGCTCCTCAGCTGTTGCGGCCGGCGGTCGCCGCGAGCGCGCCGAGCCCGAGGAAGATCGTCCCCGAGACGTACCGCTGGATGCGCAGGAACGTCCGGCTGCGGCGCAGGACGCCGCCTGCGGTCCCCGCGACGAGCGCCCAGACGAGGTCACTCGCGAGCGCGATCAGCACGAAGGTCAGCCCCAGGAGCGCGAGCTGCGCCCGCGTCGACCCGTCGGGGTCGACGAACTGCGGGAGGAACGCGACGAAGAAGAGCGCGGTCTTCGGGTTGAGCACGTTGACGAAGACGCCTTGCCGGTAGGTGCGGCTGAGCGTCGGCTCGACGCGGCGTCCCCCGATCCGCTCGTCGCTGCTCAGCAACGTGCGGACACCGAGCCAGACGAGGTACACGGCGCCGAGAAGCTTTACAACCGTGAACGCCTCGGCCGAGGCGGCAAGCAACGCCGAGAGCCCGATCACCGCGGTGCCGACGTGGAACAGGCCGCCGGTCGCGATGCCGAGCGCCGAGACGACCCCTGCCCGCCGGCCGCCCGGGACGCTCTGCGCGACGATGTAGAGCACCGCCGGGCCCGGTACGACCGCGAGCGCCAGCGATGCGGCTGCGAACACGGCGAAGGTCCCGGGATCCGGGATCACGCGGTCAGCTCCGAAAGGACGTCGAGGAACCCCTGGTTCCCCCACGAGCCCCCTCCTCCGGCGCTGTTACGAGCACCCGATGCGTGACCTCCCGGCCGGCAAAGCCGGCCCCCGGCCGCCACGGTCGATTCTTCGGCCATTGTCATCTCGGTCTCGCTCGGATCACGCGTTCAGCTCCCACACCATCCGCAGGCCCTCGAGGGTGAGGAACGGGTCGACCTCGCCGATCGTGGACGAGTGTGCTGCGACCAGCTCCGCGAGGCCGCCCGTCGCGACCACGGGCGCGTCCGGCGACTCGAGCTCGCCCCGAATCGCCGCGACGATCCCGTCGACCTGTCCCGCGAAGCCGTACACGAGGCCGGACTGCAGCCCCGCGACGGTCGTCTTCCCGACCACGGTCGGCGGCTCGACGTACTCCACGCGCACGAGGCGCGCCGCGCGCGCGAACAGCGCATCCATCGACGTCTCGATCCCCGGCGCGAGCACCCCGCCGACGTACTCGCCCGCCGGCGAGACGACGTCGAAGTTCGTCGAGGTGCCGAAGTCGACGACGATCACGGGGGCGCCGTGCTTCGCCTTCGCCGCGACGGAGTTGACGATCCGGTCGGGCCCTACCTCGCGCGGGTCGTCGTAGCGGATCGGGATGCCGGTGCGAACGCCCGGGCCGACGGCGAGGAGCGGCGCGTGGGCCCAGCGCTCTGCGAGCCGCTGCCACTCCCGCAGGAGCATCGGTACGGTCGTCGACAGGCAGATCGCGTCGACCGCGTCCGGGTCGAGCAGTCCGCCGAGCAGGACGCTGAGCTCGTCACCCGTCCGTGTCGGATCGGTCGCAAGGCGCCAGTGGTCCGCAAGCCGCTCGCCCTCGTAGAGACCGAGGACGGTCTGCGTGTTGCCGACGTCGACTGCGAGGAGCACCGCGCTAGTGAATCAGAGCGCAGGAAGAGCCACGAGGTTCGCTCCTGGTGTCGAGGCAGTTGCGGCGCCGAAGGCGTCGCCTTCAGGGGTGTGCCCCGCCGCAGGCGGGGATCAGCCGCAGGATTCGGCTCCAGCCAAATCTTGCCTGGCGAGCAAGCTCAGTACGTCTCGTCGTCGTCCGGCCGGCGCATTTCGCCCAGCCGCTCGGCGAGCGCCTCGGCGGTCAGGCGCGGCTCGTCGTCCTCGCCGCGGAGCTCCTCGATCGTGACGTCGCCGGACGTGTAGACCTCGGCCCGCGGGATGATCCGCGTCGGCCGGTTCTTGTCCCAGACCCAGACGTCCTCCATCTGGGCGTGGAAGAACGGGTAGCTCGCCTGCGGCACGACCTTGAGGTCGAGCGTGTTGCAGAGGTAGGTGGCGTCCTGCGTGAGCACGCAGTAGCGGAACAGCGGGAAGACCGCCGTGTACTCGCGCTTCAGCTGTAGCTCGAGCTCCGCCTCGAACTCGTCGAGCTCGTCGAGATGGCTCATGTCGGGAGTGTAGTCCCCGTTGGAGGTCGCCCGGTCGGCCTCGGGGCCTCAGTCCTCGTCGTCGTTTTCGAGCGCGCCGAGGAGCTCCGCAACGGTGCCCCGGCCCGGCACGACGAGCGCCGGATCGAGCTCGTGGAGCGGCTCGAGGACGAACGCTCGCTCGTGCAGCCGCGGGTGGGGCAACGTCAGGCCCGGCTCGTCGAGAACGGCGTCGCCGTACACCAGGAGGTCGAGATCGATCGTCCTCGGCCCCCAGCGCTCCTCGCGCACGCGTCCGAGCCGGCGCTCGACGTCGAGCAGCACCCCGAGGAGCGCCTGCGGCTCGAGGGTCGTCTCTATCTCGACCGCGCCGTTGAGGTACGCCGGCTGCGCGACCGGCCCCCACGGCTCCGTCTCGCGGAGGCTCGACTCCGCGAGGACCTCTATCGCGGGATGACCGCGCAGGAGCGCGACCGCCTGCTCGATCGTCCGCTCGCGGTCACCGAGGTTCGACCCCAGCGCGATGAAGGCGCGCGCGCCGTCTCCCATAACGGCTTCTTAACCGACCTTCCCACGTTCTGCTCATCCGGGGCGCGACACCATCGGTATCACTCAGGTGCCATGCAGCGCCTTGCCGTCGCCGTCGCCGTCGCCGCTGGCGTCATCGCTTGTGCTCTGGGCGTGGCCGCGTCCGGCGCGCACGCCTCCGGGGCTGCTCTCGACTCCTGGAGCACGTACTCCGCCGAGCAGTCGACCGCGACGCCCGATCCTCTGGAGCTCGACGAGTGGTGGCGAGCCCAGATCGGGATCGACGGGCTGACTCCGCCGGCACCCGGCGTTCCGGTCACGATCGTCGACACTGGGCTCGACTTCGCCCATCCGGAGTTCGCCGGTCGCGCCGACACCCAGGCCCTGAACACGCAGGAGCCTCCCGGGATCGGCGGGAACCACGGTACGTCGGTCGCGTCCGTGATCGGCGCGCCCGCGAACGGCGTGGGTGTCGTCGGGATCTATCCGCAGGCACGGCTGCGCTCGTGGGACATCGCGCTCGGCGCCGGCACGACGCTCGACCCAGCCGAGATCGCCGCGGGGATCCGCGCCGCTGCAGAGGCGGGTCGAGGGGTGATCAACCTCAGCGTCGGCGGCCCGCTGAACAGCCCCGACATCGCAGAGGCCGTCCGGGAAGCCGTCGCGCTGGGGTCGCTCGTCGTCGCTGCCTCCGGGAACGACGGCGAAACGGGGAGCCGGATCGGCTATCCCGCCGCCCTCCCACACGTCACGACCGTGGCAGCCACCGACCGGAGCGGGCGCATCGCCTCGTTCTCCAGCCGTTCGCCGTACGTCGACCTCGCCGCACCGGGCGTCGAGATCCCCGTCGCGATCGCGGAGAACCAGAACTGGGAGCCGGAGGACGGCACGAGCTTCTCCTCGCCGATCGTCGCGGGTGCGGCGGCATGGATCTGGACGATGCGTCCCGAGCTTTCGGCGTCCCAGCTCGCGGAGATCCTGCGACGCTCCGCCCGCGACCTCGGGACGCCCGGACGCGATTCCAGCTCCGGCTTCGGCATGCTGAACGTGGCCGCCGCCCTTGCGATCCCGACGCCCATCGCCGATCCCTTCGAGCCGAACGACGACATCGAGGACGTCGATCCGCAAAGCACCGACTACCTCAGCAGGCAGCCGCCGCTGACGACGACGACGAAGGCCACCGGGCGGGTCGCAGGACGCGTGGACGAGTGGGAAGATCCGCGGGACGTGTTCCGCGTCTGGCTGCCGGCTCATCGCCGCGTCGTCGCCAAGCTCAACGCGAGCGACAACAGCGACCTCTCGCTCTTCGCCGGCACCGCGCCCACGGTCGTCGGCCGCTTCGCGACGACCGGCCGCCTCGCGCGCGCCGTGGCGGGTGGAACCACCGAGCGGCTCGTCTTCGCCAATTCCGGCCGCGGGCGTTGGGCGTATCTCGCCGTCACCCTTCCGCCGACCACGGCGAGCTCGACGTACCGCCTCTCGCTGAGCGCCGCGGCGATCCCGAAGCGCGCGGCCTGACCGTGCCTTACCGGCTGCGGTCGACGACGACCGCGGCGTGCTCGACCGGAGAGGCGAGGACGATGTCCGGCTTGCGCACTCGCACCTTCACGCGCTCGAGCGGGAACCGGGAGAGGAGCGTCTCCGCGAGCGCGGACGCGAACGCCTCGAGGAGCATGTAGGCCCGTGCGTCGGAGACGTCTCGGACGGCGTCGACGACGTCCCGGTAGTCCACGGCGTCCTCGATGCGGTCACTTGCGGCCGCTGCCTCCGCGACGCGTTCGTCGAGCTCGAGGTCGAGGTCGACGAGGAACCGCTGACCGTGCCTCCGCTCCGTCTCGAGCACGCCGTGGAAGCCGTAGAGCTCGATTTTCCGAAGCTCGATCGTCACGCGACGACGCTCCCTCGCTCGACGGCTGCCGCGGCCGCGAGCGCCTCGACGTGCGGTCGGACGTCGTGGACGCGGAACAGCGTCGCGCCCCGGTCGAAGGCGGCGACGGCGGCGCCGACGGAGGCTGCGTCGCTCCCTACGGGGCCGGGCGTGCCCATGACCCGCGCGAGCGTCGACTTCCGCGACACGCCGACGAGCACCGGCCGGCCGAGCGCCACGATGCGGTCGAGCCGACGCAGCAGCTCCAGGTTGTGCTCGGGCGTCTTCCCGAACCCGATCCCCGGGTCGAGACAGACGCGATCCTCCGCGATCCCGGCGCCGACGGCGAACGCGAGCCGCTCCTCGAGGAACGACGCGACGTCCTCGACCACGTCGTCGTACCGCGGCTCGTCCTGCATCGTGCTGGGCGTTCCCCGCATGTGCATCAGGCATACGTCCACGCCCGCCTCCGCGACGACGTCGGCGAGCACCGGATCGCGCCTGAGCGCGCTCACGTCGTTGACCATCGCGACGCCGAGCTCGATCCCTCGCCGCGCGACCCCGGCCCGCGACGTGTCCAAGGAGACCGGCGAGCCGGAGAGTGCCTCGAGCACGGGCACGATGCGGCGCAGCTCCTCCTCCACGGAGACCGGCCCGGCGCCCGGGCGGGTCGACTCTCCTCCGACGTCGACGAGGGCCGCCCCGTCCGCCAGCATGCGGCGCGCCGCGCCGACCGCGTCGGCGGCCGAGTCGTACGACCCGCCGTCGGAGAAGCTGTCGGGGGTCACGTTGAGGATCCCGACGACCGTGGGCCGCGGCCAGCGCTCTGCGAATGTCGAGCTCATGGCGCCGACGGTAACGCGCGCGGCCTCGGGCCGGGCGTGAAGCTAGGACGCGGCGGGGTCGGGCGGCGGCTGCATCGCCGCGCCCGGAAGCGGCCTCGGCGACGGCCGGAGGAGCGGCTTCTTCTCGGCGTCGGGCTCCTCTGGCGCAGGCGGCGTCGTGGGCGGCTCCTCCGCGAAGACCGACTCCTCGGTCTCGCCCTGGAGCAGCCGCTCGAACTGGCTCTTGTCGATCGTCTCGCGCTCGATGAGGATCGCCGACAGCTTGTGCAGCTCGCCGATGTGCTCGCGCAGCACGGTCGTCGCCTTGTCGTGCGCCTCCTCGATCACGCGGCGGATCTCGTCGTCGATCTCCTTCGCGATCTCCTCCGAGTAGTCCGGCTCGGCGCCCATCTCGCGGCCGAGGAACGGCATGTCGTGGTTGCGCCCGAGCACGCGCGGGCCGAGCTTCTCGCTCATGCCGAAGCGCATGATCATCTGCTTCGCCGTCGACGTGATCCGCTCGATGTCGTTCGCCGCGCCGGTCGTGACCTCGTTGAAGACGAGCTCCTCCGCCGCGCGGCCGCCGAGGGTCATCGCCATCTGGTCCATCAACGTGCCCTTGGTCGTGAGATAGCGATCCTCGGCCGGAAGCGAGATCGTGTAGCCGAGCGCCTGGCCCCGGCTGACGATCGAGATCTTGTGCACCTCGTCCGTCCCCTCGAGGTAGTAGCCGACGAGCGCGTGGCCCATCTCGTGGTACGCGGTGATCTTTCGCTCCTTCTCGGAGAAGAGGCGCGACTTCTTCTCGGGGCCGGCGATCACGCGCATGATCCCTTCCTCGAGCTCCGACTGGCCGATCGTCTTCGAGCCGCGCCGCGCCGCGAGCAGGGCGGCCTCGTTGATCACGTTCGCCAGGTCGGCGCCGGTGAAGCCCGGCGTGGCGGCGGCGAGCACGTCGAGGTCGATCTCGCGCGCCAGCGGCTTGCCCTTCGCGTGCACGTCGAGGATCTGCTGGCGCCCCTTGCGGTCGGGGCGGTCGACGACGATCTGGCGGTCGAAGCGACCCGGGCGGAGAAGCGCCGGGTCGAGGATGTCGGGCCGGTTCGTCGCCGCGATCAGGATGATGTTGTCCTTCAGCTCGAACCCGTCCATCTCGACGAGGAGCTGGTTCAGGGTCTGCTCGCGCTCGTCGTGGCCTCCGCCGAGACCCGCGCCGCGGTGCCGGCCGACGGCGTCGATCTCGTCGATGAAGATGATGCAGGGGCTCGCCTGCTTCGCCTGCTCGAAGAGGTCGCGGACGCGGGAGGCGCCGACGCCGACGAACATCTCGACGAAGTCCGAGCCGGAGATCGAGAAGAACGGCACGCCGGCCTCGCCGGCCGTCGCGCGCGCGAGCAGCGTCTTACCGGTGCCGGGTGGGCCGTAGAGGAGCACGCCCTTCGGGATCCGCGCGCCGAGCGCCTGGAACTTCTTCGGGTTCTCGAGGAACTCCTTGATCTCCTGGAGCTCCTCGACGGCCTCGTCGGCGCCCGCGACGTCCTTGTACGTGACCTTGGGCGAGTCGGGCGACATGCGCTTCGCGCGGCTCTTGCCGAAGCTCATCACCTTCGAGCCGCCGCCCTGCATCTGGTTCATCAGGAAGATCCAGAACCCGATCAGCAGGAGGAACGGCAGGAAGCCCGTGAGGAGCGCCCACCACGCGCTCGTGCCGATGCCCTTCGAGTCGTACGTGACGTTGTTCGCCTGGAGGACCTTCTCGTACTGCACCTGCGACTCCGGCGACGGGTAGTTGACCTTCACCTTCGTCCCCGAGTCGAGCACCGCCTCGATCGACTGCCGGTTCGGCGAGAACGTGACCTCGCTGACGTTCCCCTTCTTCGTCTCGTCGATCAGCTGCGAGTACGTGAGATCCTTCCCGTTGTCGCGGCGCGGCATCAGCGTCTGGCTCGCGAGGTACACGAGCAGCACGATCACGACGAGCGGGAACAGCGCGCTGCGGAAAAAGCGATTCACGTGCTTCGGAGGGTAGCAGCGTGCCCTCCGTTCGCTAGTGCGGCGCCCCGGTGCGGTTAACCGGAATTTCCCTGGTCAGAGACCGTTCGGGACGAGATCCGGGTGCAAGACCCCTATATAGGGGAGGTTGCGATAGCGCTCGGCGAAGTCGAGCCCGTATCCGATCACGAACCGGTTCGGGATCTCGAAGCCCACGTAGCGGACCGGCACGTCGACCTCGCGGCGCTCCGGCTTCGTCAGCAGCGTGCAGATCTCGAGCGTCCCCGGCTTGCGCGCGGTGAGCGTGCGCCGGAGGTACGAGAGCGTGAGGCCGGAGTCGATGATGTCCTCGACGACGAGGACGTCGCGGCCCGAGATGTTGATCTCGAGGTCCTTCAGGATCCGGACGACCCCGGAGGAGTCGGTGGCGGCGCCGTAGCTCGAGATCGCCATGAAGTCGATCTCGCACGGCACCGTGAGCTCGCGCATCAGGTCGGAGATGAAGAAGATCGCGCCCTTGAGGACGCCGACGAGGAGCAGGTCGCGGCCCTCGTAGTCCGCGGAGATCTCCGCCCCGAGTTCGACGATGCGGTTGCGGAGCGTCTCCTCGTCGATCAGGACCTCGCCGACGTCGGCGTGCACCGACGTGGTCACGCGTCGTCTCGCACCGCGCGTACGGCGCCCTCCCAGCCCGGCGCCTCCGCGAGACCCACGACCGTGACGACGGCGCCGTCCTCGGTGGCGACGAGCGGCCAGCCGTCGCGCTCGTCCAGCGGCACCTTCGCGTCCAGGAGCACATCCTGCACCTTACGCGAGCGGCCAGCGAGGCGGTCGCCGGGCCGGCGCGAGCGGACGACCAGCCCCGGGACGTCGCTCTCGAGCCTCCACGGGCCCCATTCGACGACGCCCTCGAGCCGCAGCTCGTCGTACGTCCTCACCGCCCGCAGGCCCCGGCCGAGGTCGGCGCGGCGGGTGCCCTCGAGCGACGAGACGAGGTCGACGAGGGCGGCCTCGAGCCGTCGCGGGAGACGGGGGCGCTCCTCGCCGAGCGCCAGTAGATTGGCGCGCGCGCGTGGGTCGAGCTCCTCGAGGAGCGGCAGCAGCTGCTCCCGGATCAGGCCCCGCTTGGTCGACGGGTTCGTCGAGTCGACGCACCACCGGAGCCCGTGGGCCGCGCAGTACTCCTCCGTCTCCTCCCGCCAGACGGCCAGGAGCGGCCGGACGACTCCGTCTGCGCGTCGGACGCGGATCCCGCGCGTCGACCCGCTCGAGACGATCCGGTAGAGGACCGTCTCGACCTGGTCGGAAGCGGTGTGGCCCGTGGCACGCACCCCGTAGCCGCCCGTCAGCGCGTATCGCAGCTCGCGCAGCTCGGCCTCCGTTCGGCGCGGCTCGCCCGCGACGATCTGCGCGCCGAGGACGTCGGCGCAGTGCCTCGCGTCCGCGTCGGCCTCGTCGCCTCGGACGCCGTGATGGACGTGGACGGCACCTACCCGGTAGCCGAGCTCACGCAGCACGTGCCAGAGACACGTCGAGTCGGCGCCGCCCGACACGAGGCACGTGACCTTTCCCCCAGGCTCGATCAGGCCGTGCCGGCGGATGTGCGCCTCGACACGCGCGGGCAGGTCCACGGCCCAAGTGTGCCTCCGTCAGCCGCCACGCGGCGCGTCGGCGAACGCCGGCGCGGCCGCCCACGCGCGCAGCGTCTTCGCCGCGCGGGCGACCGCGTCGGCCGGGAGCTCGTGCGCGGTCGCGTGCCCGACGGGCGTCACACGCGACGCGGGAAAGCCCCCGTCGGAGGCGTCGAGCACGTAGCGGACGGCCAGAGAGTGCGAGACGGCGAGCACGGCGTCCTCGGGACGCTCGAGGAGGGCCTCGAGGCCGTCGGCGTACCGCGCGGCCGCTTCCGCGCGGCTCTCGCCGCCACCGGGGCCCGCTGCGTCCGGCGGGTGGCTCCAAGCCCACGCGCGATACGGCTCGAGCGGGCCGCCCTCGAACGACCCGAAGCGGATCTCGTCGAGCTCGGGCAGCACGACGCGCGGGACGTCGCGGCCGTCGAGCGCGACCTCGAGGGTCTCCTGCGTTCGCACGAGTCGCGTCGCCACCCCGAGGTCGATCCGACGGGCGGCGAGCTCCGACCGGAGGGCGGTCGCCTCCTGCACGCCCTGCGGCGTGAGCCCTGTGCCGGGCGGGGTCGAGCTGATGGCGTCCGCGGCGTTCGTGCGCGCGTGGGCGTGGCGGACGAGTAGCAGTGTCCTCAAAAGAGCACGCTGCGGTAGTCGAGGACGTGCTCCATCCCGACCGTCTCGTAGAGCCGGATCGCGGGGGTGTTCTCCGCGCGTACGAAGAGACACACGGCAGGCACCTCCGTGAGGAGCAGCCGGATCAGATCGCGCATCGCCCGCGTCGCGTACCCGCGCCCGCGTGCGGGGGGGTCGACCCAGACCTGCTGAAGCTGCACGGCGTACGGCGTCCACGCCGACGCCTCCGCCTTGAAGCGGATCACGCCGTCCTCGATCCACACCCACGAACGGCCCTCCTCGATCTGCGCCCGTGTTCGCCAGCGGAATCCGTTCGGATCGCGTCGCAGCGGGTCGACCGACAGCTCCTCGTAGTGAGCGCGCGCGCAGGCGGGGACGAGCAGGTCGAGGTCGGTGCGCCGCGCCGCACGCAGGCCCGTCTCACCCGGCGCGGGCGCCTCGCGCATGACGTAGACGGGCTGGTCGAGGCGGTCCTCGCGTGCGCGTCCGAACTTCCGGCGCCCCGCTTCCCACAGCTCGCTGACCGCCTCCTGCTCGCCGATGAGCATCCGCGGGGCCGCCCGCCCGGCCTCGTCCACGAACGCGGCGCACCCGGTTCCCGACGGGACGACGTTCGTGCCGAGATGGCAGAGCGCGCGGAGGCTCCCGTCGTCGTTCTCCACGGCGGCGAACCGGCCCTGGCCCCGCCGTGCGACGTCGTCGAGGAACACCCGCTCGATCGGGCTCTCCTCGCAGTAGGCGAGGATCTGCTCGGTCGAGGGCTCGGTCACGCGCGTCCGCATCGCGCGGACACCTTAAGCCCTCCGCAGCGAGCGCTCTCCCGCCGGGCACTAGAGTCCCGCCATGCCAATCCACGTACGCGCGAACCAGGGTGACTACGCCGAGGCGTGCCTCCTCCCGGGCGACCCGCTCAGGGCGAAGCACATCGCGGAGACCTTCATGGAGGACGTCGTCCAGCGGAACTCCGAGCGCGGGATGCTCGGCTACACCGGGACGTTCGACGGCAAGCCGGTCTCCGTCCAGTCGAGCGGCATGGGCTGTCCGTCGGCTGCGATCGTGATCGAGGAGCTCGTCCAGCTCGGGGTGAAGAAGCTGCTGCGCGTCGGGACGTGCGGCGGGCTCCAGCCCGATCTCGGGATGGGCGACCTGATCATCGCTCTCTCGGCGACTCCCGCGGACAGCACCGCCGTCCACTACGTCGGCGGCGAGCCGCATGCCCCGACCGCGGACTTCGGCCTCGTGCACGAGGCGGTGCACCAGGCGAAGGAGCTCGGAAAGCCGGTCCGGGTGGGCCCGATCGTCTCGAGCGACATCTTCTACCAACCCGACCCCGGGCTCGCCTCGCGTTGGTCGGATCGAGGGATCCTCGCCGTCGAGATGGAGGCCGCCGTGCTGTTCACGCTCGGCGCGCTCCGGAAGATCCAGGCCGGCTGCATGTTGCTGGTCTCCGACGTGGTCGTCGACGGGGAGTTCGTGCGCATCACCGACGAGGAGATGCGGGCGGCGGTCGACCAGATGACCGAGCTCGCGCTGCACGTGGTGACCGCCTAGTGCCGGGCGCGCGCTAGGGGCCGCCGTGTCGCGCGTGTTCCTCGTCAACCCCGCCTCCGCGAACGGCGCGACGGGGCGTCGCTGGCCGGAGCTCGCGCGCCGCGCGGCCGCACTCGGTCTCGCGGGCGAGACGCTCGTCAGCGAGCGACCCGGGCACCTCGCGGAGCTCGCCGCCGAGGCGGCTGCGGGCGGCGCCACGCAGATCGTCCTCGTCGGGGGCGACGGGACGGTGCACGAGGTGGTCGACGGCCTCGCCCGCACCGGCGCGAGCGAGCGGGTCGAGCTCGGTGTGATCCCGTTCGGGACGGGCCGGGACTTCGCCCGCAGCCTCCGCATCCCGCGGCGTGTGGACGACGCGCTCGCGGTCGCGCGGGACGGCCGCCTGCGTACCGTCGATCTCGGCAGGGCGACGTACGCCACGGCGAACGGCGAGGCGGTCGCGTACTTCGCCAACTTCGCCGGTGCGGGGATCAGCGGGGCGATCGCGGACCGCGCGAACCGCACCACGAAGGCGTTCGGCGGCAGGGTCTCGTTCATCTGGGCGACGCTCGCCGTGTTCAGCCGCTGGCAGCCGACAGAGATGACCATCGAGATCGACGGGGACCGGCGTCAGGCGCTGCTGCTCGAGGCGCTCGCGATGAACGGCGACTATACGGCGGGCGGGATGTGGGTCGCGCCGGAGGCGTCTCCCGAGGACGGGACGTTCGACGTCGTGCTGATCGGCGACTTCTCGAAGGCGGAGTTCACGACGACGTTCCCGAAGATCTACCGCGGGACGCACGTCTCGCACGCCAAGGTCGAGATCGTGCGGGCGCGCGAGCTCCGGGTCGATGCCCCTGCTCCGCTGCCGATCGTGCTCGACGGAGAGCAGCCGGGCACGACGCCGGTGCGCTTCGAGGTCGTCCCTGCCGCGCTGCGCGTGCGCGTGCCCCACGAGGCGTAGACGGTGTCAGACACCGTTTTTCGTCAAGGGCGAACCGATGCCGAGACTGTGCCAATTCGTCCACGGCCGGATCGCCTGTGCCCACGGGCATGTGCGTTGCGCTCTGTGTAGGACGCCCGGCGGAACCACGGGTTTCTGCTCATTCACCTCTGCGGCGTCATGAGCATTGCTCATGGGTCGGCAGACGCCTTCTCGCGAGCCGGCGACGGCACGGCCCGCGGCCGCGAGGCGGGCGGCGGGCTAGGCGCCGGCCCTGCGGGCGGGCGCCTTCTGCGTCGAAGCGGGCTTCTGTGACCGCTTGAGCGCTGCGACGTCCTTCTCGAGCTTCGCGACACGCAGCTCGAGCGCGTCGATCCCACGGACCTTGCGTGAGAGCTCGTCGACCCGGTTCTTCAGGTCGTTGAACGCGCGCAGGGCGCGCGAGCCGCCGGGCAGGTCGGCGATGCGCTGCATCGCCTGCTCGCCCTTGCCCGCGAGGCGGCCGATGACGTCGTCGTCGGTGGGCTTCGCCGTCGCCATGCGCGCAGTCATAGCACGACTCGAGACGCCGAGCCGGATTTGCGAGCCAGGATCCGCGCGACGTCGGCGAGGACGGCCGCCGTCCGCTCCCGCACGACGAGCGCCGCGTCGTGGTCGTACGGCGTCTCGTCGAGGTTGATGATTGCAAGCGCGCCACCGGCGCGCAGGGTCTCGCCCGGCAGCCCGGCGACCGGCCACACTTCGAGCGACGAGCCGAGCACGAGCAGGAGACCGGCCTCGCGGCAGAGGCTCTCGGCACGTGCCATCGCGCGTTCGGGGAGGAGCTCGCCGAACATCACCACCCCGGGCTTGAGGATCTCGCCACAGCCGGTGCACTCGGGCGCGTCGCGCTCGACGAGCTGGGCCAGGACCCCGTCGAGGCTCTCGACGGAGCCGCAGGAGAGGCACACGAACCGCTGGATCGAGCCGTGCAGCTCGATGACCTCGGTGCTCCCCGCACGCGCGTGGAGCGCGTCGATGTTCTGCGTTGCGACGGCCCGGACGTGTCCGTCGCGCTCGAGCGAGGCGAGGGCGAGATGGCCGGCGTTCGGCGTTGCGGCCGCGAGCATCGCGACGCGAGGGCCGTACCAGCTCCAGACGCGCTCGGGATCGCGGCGGAAGGAGTCGATCGACGCGACCTCGTACGGGTCGACGTGCTGCCAGAGCCCGCCCGCGGAGCGGAAGTCGGGAATCCCGCTCTCCGTGCTCATCCCCGCGCCGGTGAGCACGACCGCGGGACCGCGTTCCCGGAGGAGCGACGCGAGCGCCTCGGCGGTTGCCACGGGCGGGATCGTACGCGGCGAGATATATCTCGCCCCTGCGATGGACGGCTGGTTCTCTCACGTGGTGCGCGTCCGCTTCGCTGAGACCGATGCGCAGGGGATCGCGCACCACGCCTCGTACCTCGTGTGGTTCGAGGAGGGACGCGTCGCGCACCTCGCGGCGGTCGCGGGGGGCTACAGCGCCATCCGCGCACGCGGCATCGAGGCGCTGACGACCGGGGTCGAGGTCACCTACGAGCGTGCAGCGGTCTTCGACGACGTGCTCACGGTCGGCGTCCGCTGCGCGGAGGCCCGCGGCGCGCGGTTCCGCTACGAGTACGTCGTCGAGCGGGCCGGCGAGCGCATCGCGACGGGCTCGACCCGCCACGCGACGGTCGACGCGGTGACCCGGCGGCCGGTCCGGGTCCCGGACTGGCTCCTCGGCGACCTGCTCAGCGACCCGTCGGCGTCGCAGCCGTCGCCGTGACGGCGGGTTGCGTCGCGGCCGGGAGGTCCTCGCCGGTGGGCGGGGGCGTCTTGGTCTTGTCCTCCGGCGGCGGAGTCTGCTTCGGCTTCGGCCGAGGCTTCGTCCCGATCCGGACGACCGTCGGCTCGCCGACGTAGTAGCTGTGCCACGTCGTGTCGTACATCAGCGTGCCGCCGGGCGCGAACACGCGCCGGCGGACGCTCGTCGAGCGCGGCGGCGCGCCGTACTGCTCGACGACCTTCTCCCCCCTGAACAGCGTGTTGTCGTCGATCCGCTTCCACGGGACCTTGCCCTCGGTGACGAGTGGCGAGGTTTCCGTCTCGACGCGGCGACCCGTCGGCGTCCCGTAGAGGTTGACGGTGAGCGAGCCCGTCCCGACGAACGCCCGCAGCAGGAGCCAATGGTCGGTGTCGTTGCGGAACACGAGGTCGAGGTCGGGGTAGTTCACGGTGGCGTCGCGGCCGAGTGGGTAGTGGCTGATGTAGAGGGCGTGATTCGTTCGCTTCTCGATCGAGAGGCCCGCCTCGAACGCCGCGTTGAAGACGGTCGTCGAGACCTGGCAGACGCCGCCGCCGATCCCGCTCTCGAGCTCGCCGTTGATGATCACCGGCGCCTCCTCGAATCCCTTCGCGGCGTTCCGCTCGCCCGTCGTCGCGTTGAACGAGAAGCGGTCGCCGGGGGCGACCAGCGCGCCGTCGATCAGCTGCGCGACGAGCGCGACGTTGTGGAGGCGGCCCTCGGTGCCGCCGTAGGTCGTCGTGTAGGAGCCGACGACGCCCGTGATACCCATCGCCTCCGCTTCCTGCGTCGTCCGCTCGGGCGCCGCCGTGCGGACGACGAGGGCGGCCGAGCGGTTCGTGGGCGAGAATGCGGCGCGCTGGATCGCCCGCAGCGACTCGTCGACGTCGAGCGCGCGGCCCTCCTGCGAGGGGACGACCGTGATCCCGCCCGACACGACCCGGAACGTCGCGTCGCTCGGCTTCCGGCCGACCGTGTCGGAGAGCTTCTCGACCCACCGGCGCGCACCGGCCCCGCCGACCGTGACGCGCGCCTGCCCGTCCGCGGGCAGGTCGAGCAGCCGCGCGATCCGCCACCGCGGAAGCCTGAAGCGCGTCTCACCGACGGTCAGCGTGACCGGGCCGGAGAGGGCGGTACGGGCGGCGGTCAGGGCGCCGTCGAGCTGCGTGGCGCTGACCTTCGGGTCGTCGACGACCACCGGGAGCTTGACCGGGCCGTCGCGCTCCAGCGAGGCGAGCGAGGAGATGATCAGCGTGCGGGCCCGTGCCTGGTCGAGGCGGACACCCGCCCGCTCGGGCACGACGGCGACCGAGAGCCCGCGCCGCCGAAGCTTCGCGCTCGCGGCCGGCCGGTCGACCGTCGCCGCGATCCGGGCGATCGTGTAGCGGAGCGCCGACGGGTACAGGTCGACGTGCGGGTCGACCTCCGCGCCGAGGAGGCGGGTCTGGAGCCGCCGGAGCCCTCGAAGCGGCACGAACCCGTCGCCGTCGCGCGCCGCCTCGCGGAGCGCCGCATTCCACTCGGGGCGAACGCCGAGCTGCGACGGCGTCAGCGCGAACGTCCGACCCCGCGCGACGAACCTCACCGGCTGGTGCGCGAGCGCATCTGCGCGCTCGAGGAGGCGTGCGCGCGCCGACGGGACGCCCAGCCCTCCGACGTCGAGCCCGGCGACCGTGGTGCCCTCGGCGAGCCGCGCCGGCGACCCGGCGAACAGGCTCACGCCCACCACTGCGACCACGCAGACGCCTCCCGCTGCGAGGGCGGCCCTGCGCACCGTTGGTCGCTGCGAGCGTCGACGGCGCGCCGTTCCCGAAACGCTCGTCGCGCCGGAAGACACGGCTTCCTAGGGTAGCGGAGCGCCGGACGCGTTTTTCTCACCCCTTTGGGCCGAAAAGCCCGTCAGAAAACGAACAGCTCGACCCCTCCGGAGACGTTCAACTCGATGCCCGTCACGTACGACGCGAGGTCGGAGCAGAGGAACGCGATCGCGTTCGCGACGTCCTGGGGCTCCCCCGGACGCTTGAACACCGTCCGGTTCGCGATCCGCTCGTTCATCGCCGCGTTCGCCATGTGGAACGCCTCGGTGCCGATGATCCCGGGCACGATCGCGTTGCAGGTGATCCCGTGGCGGCCGCCCTCCATCGCGAGCGTGCGCGTCAGGCCGAGCAGGCCGGCCTTCGTCGTCGAGTAGCTCGCCTGCCCGAAGCCGCCGAGCGTCCCCGCGACCGACGCCATGTTCACGATCCGGCCGAAGCCACGCTCCCGCATGTGGGGCCACACGGCCTGAGCGCAGTTGAACGCACCCGTGAGGTTGACCCGGAGGTCTCGCTCCCAGAGCTCCGGCCGCTGGTCGGCGAACTGGCCGACGTGGTCGAGCGTCCCCGCGTTGTTGACGAGGATGTCGACGGCTCCGAGCTCCGCGGCGACGCGCGCCACCGCTGCGGCGACCTCGTCGCGATCCGTGACGTCGCAGCGCACCGCGAGCGCCCGCCGCCCGAGGTCGCGGATCTCGGCCACGGTCGACTCCGCGTGCACCATCCCCTGCGCGACAGCCGCCTGCGCGAGCACCCCGTAGCGTTCCGCCGCGCTGGTGTCGGACTCGACGAGGATGTCCGCGATCGCGACGTCGGCACCTGCTCGCGCGAGCGTCAGGGCGTCGGCGCGGCCGAGCCCGCGCGAGCCGCCGGTCACGAGGGCGACGCGGCCGGAGAGGTCGATCTCGAGCGGCATCGGGCCGGATCCTACGCCGGTCGCGGAGGGCGGAATCGGGCCGAGCGACGCCGTACGCCGCCGCTACCCTCCCGGGATGTCCCGGAAGCTCCTCGCCGTCGCGGCTGTCTGCGTCGCGGTGATCGCCCTGGTCGCGGTGGGCGCGTACGTCGTCCTGTCCGACGACGACTCCTCCGAGGCCGGCCAACCGGGCTCGACGACCTCGACCGGCCCGCACGCGCTGACCATCCGCGTCCTGGCGACGGTGACCACGGCGCGCCCCGTCGACCTTCCTCCGCGCAACGTCCAGAACAAGGGCGACCGCGTGTTCGTCGAGTCGCGGCTGACGAACGCTGTCCCGCAGTTCGGGCAGCCGACGGGCTCGATCATCGGCCAGGACTACTCAACGATCACGTTCCTCTCGGCGACCGAGCGCCTCGTCAACGTGCAGATCACGCTGCCGGGCGGCGGGCTCCACCTCCGCGGGAAGCTCGACGTCGAGAACCCCAAGGCGGTCGTGCGGATTCCCGTCGTCAGCGGCACGCGCGACTTCGCCGGTGCGACGGGCTTCTCCGAGGCGCGGAGCGCCCCGGGCAGCCGCACGCTGAACATCTACCGCCTGCAGCTGCCCTAGAGCTCCGAGCACACGAGCTTCACCTTTGCCGCCGGTCCCGCCTCGCGGGCGATCGCGTCGACCACCTCGACCCTCACCGGACACGCTGCGCCCGCGTCTTGCAGCGCCTTCTCGACGACGCGGAGAACGGTGGTCGCGATCTCCCGACCGGCGGTCCGGCGCACGACGATGCGGATGTCGAGCCCGGACCGTCGCTGGACGATCTGGTACTGCAGCACGTCGAGCAGCCTCACGAAGGGCGCGCGCAGCCGGTACGGGTGCACCGCGACGGATCCGCCGCCCTGCCCCGGCAGGCGAAGGACGTCGTCGCTCCTCCCGTCGATCCGCGCGATGCGGTCGTACGGACGCCCGCTCGGGTCCGGACCGGAGGCGAACTCGACCGAGTCGAGCAGTTCGTAGCGGATCAACGGCTGTGTCGTGTTCACGAGGTTCGTCAGCAGCACCTTCGCCCCGGCCCGCCCCGGCGGCACCGGGCGGTTCGCCTCGTCCACCACCTCGACGATCACCTCTTCGCAGACGTGCAGCCCGACGTGATCGAGCGATCCCGCCGCGACGACTCCGACCTCGGTCGTGAAGTAGCCCTCGACCGGCTTCGTCCAGGCGGCTTCGATCCTCGCTGCTGCGTCCTCCGTGAGCACCTCCGAGGTCGTCAGGACGACGCGCGGCGCGATGTCGAGGCGGCCCTGCAGCTGTTCCTCCGCGAGGACCGCGACCACGCTCGGGTACCCGGCGAGCACCTCCGGCTGGTACGCACCCAGGGCGGCGCACATCTCGTCGAGCGGCGTCGCGACGGAGAGGCGCGGCGCGCCTTCCCGTCCGGCTTGCATCGCCGCGATCACCTGTCGCGAGAGGTGCAGCGCACTGGGCGCGCCGATCCCGACAATGCGCGTCTCGGGCGTCATCCCGAGCCGGGCGAACGAGCGGACGAACACGGCGATCCAGTGCGCGAACTCCGTCTGCGAGTAGAGGAACAGCCCCGGAATCCCCGTCGTGCCGGACGTCGAGAAGACGCGGTACTCGCCGAGGTACAGCGCGCCCGCATCCGCGCGCCCCAGAAACGGCTCGAGGTCGGCCAGGTGCAGGCGCCGATCGGTGACGACGCGGTCGAACTGCTCCATGAGCACGCGCTTGGACAGCGTCGGCAGGTCCGAGAGCTCCGCGCGCTCGGCGCCCGGCCCGAGTGCGGCGCGGTAGTAGGGCGAGTGCTCGACCGCGTGGCGGACCAGCCCGCGGAGGCGCTCCCGCCGGTAGTCGACCAGCTGCTCGCGCGACCAGCGGTCGCGTTGCAGCAGCGTCTTGGCATGCGCCCCGAGCGTTGCGGGCGCGAGGAGGTCGACCGAGGCGGAGGCGACGGCTGTCATGCGTGACTCCTCTCCCTTGGAACGGTGAGCCCCCGCATGAAGCCGGCGTGGAGCTCGACGAACAGCTCCGGCGACACGGCATCAGGATCGAGCCGACGCTCGGCGCTGTAGCCGCGCGCGAACAGCGAGGAGGCACGGGCGGCCTCGAGCGGCGGAACGCGCAACGTGACGCCGTGCCGCTCGCACAGCGCCTGGATGACACCCGCGATCGCGACGAGGAACCGCTCCCGGGTCTGCACGTACGCCCTCCGGAGCGATTCGTCCCTCGCGGCGTGCGCGACGAACTCGGCGAGCGTCGGCAGCCAGTCGGGCGCCTGCGCGTCCGACTGCGCCATGAAGCGGCCGACCACGCGAATGGCGTCCTCGTACGTCGGCTCGTCGAGCATCATCTCGGCATACGCCGCGACCCGCTGCCCGTAGTGCGCGTCGAGCAGGGCCAGATACAGGTCGTCCTTGCCGGCGAAGTTCGAGTAGACGGCGCCCTTCGTGTAGCCCGCCTCGTCTGCGATCTCCTCGACCGTCGCGCCGTGGAAGCCGCGCCGGAGGAACACCGTGCGCGCCGCGACGAGCAGCTCCTGGCGCGTCCGCGCCTTCCGCTCGCTCCGGGTGATCCGCGTCGTCCCCATCGGATACCGCCGGTATTCGTATACCCTCGGTATGCGAATGTCAAGTCGCCCGTGACGGTAGAACCGCGCCATGCGCCGGATCGGTGTCGAGGAGCGAAGAGCGAGGCTCGTGCGACGGCACCGCCTGACACGCGCTCATGCGGCCGGCGACGTCGTCGAGGCGGTGCGCTCGGTCGTCGTGCTCCACTCGAGCGACCCGGCGACGGTCTTTCTCTCCGCCTGGGCGCGGGCACGCGGGCTCCAGCCCGTCCAGCTCGAGGAGGCGCTCTACGAGAAGCGGACGCTCGTCCGGATGCTCGCGATGCGGCGCACGCTCTTCGTCGTCCCGCGCGAGCTCGTCCCTGTCGTCGACGCGGCCGCGTCGCGCGTCGTCGCGGCGAACGAGCGCCGGAAGCTCGAGAAGTTCGTCGCCGAGAGCGGAGTCTCGGACGACCCCGCCGCGTGGATCGGGGCCGCGGAGGCTGCCGCCCTCGAGGCGCTCGCAGCTCGGGGAGAGGCGTCGACGGGCGAGCTCGCGGCGGATCATCCGCTTCTCGGCGAGAAGCTCCGCCTCGGGGTCGGCACGCGCTGGGAGGCGGAGGTCGGCGCCGCGAGCCGGATCCTGCTGCTCCTCGCGGCGGAGGGCGCCGTCGTCCGGGATCGCCCACGAGGCGGTTGGACGGCGAGCCAGTACCGGTGGGTGCCGGTCGAGCGGCTCGGGCCGCTCGAGCCCGTGGAGCCGGCCGTCGCGCGGGCCGAGCTCCTGTCGCGGTGGCTCGGCGCGTTCGGCCCCGCCACCGAAACCGACATCCGCTGGTGGACCGGGTGGACGGCCCGCGACGCCCGCGAAGCCCTCGCGGACGTCCCCCACGCCGAGGTCGACCTGGAGGGCGTCGTCGGATACGTGCTCGCCGACGACCTCGAGCCCGAGCGCACCGGCGAACCCGGTGCCGCACTGCTTCCCGCGCTCGACCCGACCGCGATGGGCTGGAAGCTGCGCGACTGGTACCTCGGCCCGCACGTCGACGCCGTCTTCGACCGGAACGGCAACGCCGGGCCGACGGTGTGGTGGGCGGGCCGGATCGTCGGCGGCTGGGCGCAGAGCCGCGACGGGGAGCTGACGTACCGCCTGCTGGAGGACGTCGGCGCCGACGCGGAGCGCGCGGTGACGGCGGAGGCGGAGCGGCTCGCGGCGTGGCTCGGCGACGTCCGCGTGACGCCTCGTTTCCGCACGCCGCTCGAGCGCGAGCTCGCCGGATGAGCCCGGAGGGCGAGCGCGAGTCGGCGCTCGCTCGCCGGCTCGGCACGTTCGACGCCGCCGTTGTCGGCGTGGCGTCGATGGTCGGCGCAGGTGTGTTCTCCGCCATCGGTCCGGCCGCGGAGGCGGCCGGCTCGTGGCTCGTGCTCGGACTCGCGATCGCCGCGGTCGTCGCCTACTGCAACGCGGTCGCCTCCGCACAGCTCGCGGCGCAGTACCCGCTCTCCGGCGGCACCTACGTGTACGGGCGCGAGCGGCTCGGCGCGTGGTGGGGGTTTGCCGCGGGCTGGTGCTTCGTCACCGGCAAGACCGCCTCGTGCGCGGCGATGGCCCTGACGTTCGGCGCCTACGTCGCACCCGGGTCCGGCCTCGTCCGGCGCCTGCTGGGGATCCTCGCGGTCACGGCGCTGACGGCCGTCACGCTTCGCGGGATCGAGCGGACGGCGCGGCTCACGCGATGGCTCGTCGCCGTCAGCGTCGGCGTGCTCGCCCTGATCGTGGTGATCCTGCTCACGAGCGGAGAGACCGACACCGGGAGGCTGACGGTCGGCGAGCCGAGCCCGTACGGCGTCCTCCAGGCCGCCGGGCTGCTGTTCTTCGCCTTCGCCGGCTATGCGCGGATCGCGACGCTCGCGGAGGAGGTGCGCGAGCCGACGCGGACGATCCCGCGCGCGATCGTCACGGCGCTCGCCGCGGTTCTCGTGCTCTACGTCGCGGTCGCGGTGTCCGCGCTCCTCGTCGCCGGGCCGGACGCGCTCGCCGCGAGCACCGCGCCGCTCCGCACCGCCGTGGAGCTCGCCGGCGCGGACTGGGCGAAACCGGTCGTGACCGTGGGGGCGGTGGTCGCGAGCCTCGGCGCGCTGCTCGCGCTGCTGGCGGGCGTGGCGCGGACCTCGCTCGCGATGGCGCGGAACCGAGACCTGCCGCACCGGCTCGCCGCGGTCGACCCGGGGCGCTCGGTCCCGCGGGTCGCGCAGATCGCCGTCGCCGCCGTGGTCGTGCTCCTCGTCGCGACGATCGACCTCCGCGGGATGATCGGCTTCTCGTCCTTCGGCGTGCTCCTGTACTACGCCGTGGCGAACGCATCCGCGTGGACGCAGGACGGGCAGGCACGACGCTGGCCGCGGGCGCTCCAGGCGCTGGGGCTCGCCGGGTGCCTCGCCCTGGTCGCGACCCTGCCGCTCGTCTCGGTCGTCGCCGGACTGGTCGTCCTCGCCGCCGGCTGCCTCGGGCGGCTGCTCCTGCGTGCGTGAGCCCGCCCTACGGGTTGTCCGAGAGGAAGATCTCCTTCGCGATCACGAGGCGCTGGATCTGCGACGTGCCCTCGTAGATCTGGAACAGCTTCGCGTCGCGCATGAGCTTCTCGACCGGGTACTCCTTGATGTAGCCGTAGCCGCCGAATACCTGGACCGCGTCGGTCGTCACCTTCATCGCGGTATCGGCGGCGTAGCGCTTCGCGAAGGACGAGTACTTCGTCGCCTTCCGCCCGTAGCCCTGGTCGATCATCCACGCCGCCTGCCAGGTCAGCAGGCGCGCCGCCTCGATCTCCGCCGCCATGTCCGCCACGAGGAACGAGACACCCTGGTTCATCGCGATCGGCGTCCCGAACTGGACGCGCTCTTTCGCGTAGTCGACGGCGAGCTCGTACGCGGCCTGCGCGACGCCGACCGCGCCGATCGCGGTGCCCGGGCGCGTGAAGTCGAGCGTCTGCATCGCGATCTTGAACCCGTCGCCCTCGCCGCCGAGGCGGTTCCCGGCGGGGACGACGACGTCCTGGAACGCGACGGCGGAGGTGTCGGTCGCGCGCTGGCCCATCTTGTCGAGGTGCTTCTCGATCGTGACGCCTTCGGCGTCCATCGGGATGACGAGCGCCGTGAGGCCACGGTGGCCCTGCGCGCGGTCCGTCGAGGCGAAGCAGACCATCCACGACGCCCGGCCGGCGTTCGTGATGAACATCTTCGAGCCGTTGACCCGGTACGCGTCGCCCTCGCGCACGGCCGTCGTCTGGATCCCGGAGACGTCGGAGCCGGCACCCGGCGCCGACAGCCCGAAGCAGCCGAGGACGGGCTCGGAGACGAGCGGTGCGAGCCACTCGCGCTTCTGCTCGTCGGTTCCGGCGATCAGGATCGGGCCGGCGGCGAGCCCGTTCGCGCCGATCGACGTCCCGATCCCCGAGCAGCCCCAGTTGAGCTCCTCGCCGACGAGCATCCCGTCGAACGCGGAGAGCTCCGGGCCGCCGAGCGACGCCGGCAGGTGGAGGTTCATCAGACCGAGCTCGTGCGCCTTCCGGACGATCTCCGCCGGGTGCGTCTGGCGCTCGTCGTGCTCGGCCGCGTGGGGGCGGATCTCCTTCTCCGCGAACTCGCGCGCGAGAGCGCGAAGCTCCTTCTGCTCGTCCGTGAGCGCGAACGAGACGCCGTTCGCGATTCCCGCCTCCACCGTCGCCATCGTCCGGCTCCTCACACGTCGATTGACTGGTCAGTCAATGGTATCCGACCATGGCGCCGGCTCGCCCATCCCCGGTCTCGAGCCGTCGTCCTCTCCCGCCGCCATGACCGGCAGGCCGGTTGCGAGCCACGCATGGAACCCGCCGACGACGTCGCCCGCCCGCGAATGGCCGAGCTCCACGAGCGAGGCGGCGGCGAGGCTCGACGAGAACCCTTCCGCGCAGAGGAGGATCAGCCGCTCCTCTCCGTCGAGACTCGGGTTCCGCCAGTCGCTCTCCGGATCGACGCGCCACTCGAGGACGCTCCGCGGGACGTGCAGCGAGCCGGGCACGATCCCGTGCCGGCGGCGCTCGTCGCCCGAGCGGAGGTCGACGATCAGCACCTCCCCGGTCGTCGCCGCCGTCCATGCCTCTGCCGGCTCCATGCGCTCGATGCGCGCTCGCGCTGCCGCGAGCAGCCGCTCCACTCCCCGCGTCTCCACCTCCGCCACGGCTCCATGATTCGACAGCGCGTACCGCGTGTCCAGCCCGGCGGCGCATCACCGCGTCACTACAATCAGCCCACCGAAGCCGGAGGCCTTCCGTGGCGACGACCACAGCAGCACGACCCGATCTCGACCCGCTCGACTTCCTCGCGCTCGACGCGCTCCTCGACGACGAGGAGCGGGCGATTCGGGACACGGTTCGCCAGTTCGTGCGCCAGCGGGTGCTCCCCGAGGTCGGCGACTGGTTCGAGCAGGGAATCCTGCCGCGGGAGATCGTGCAGGAGCTCGCGAAGCTCGGCCTCTTCGGGATGCACCTCGAGGGCTACGGCCTGCCCGGCGCGAGCGCGACGGCCTACGGGCTCACCTGCCTCGAGCTGGAGGCGGGCGACTCGGGCGTGCGCAGCGCGGTGTCGGTGCAGGGCTCGCTCGCGATGTTCGCGATCTGGCGCTGGGGCTCCGAGGAGCAGAAGGAGCGCTGGCTGCCCGCCATGCACCGGGGCGAGGCGATCGGCTGCTTCGGTCTGACCGAGCCGGACGCGGGCTCGGATCCCGGAACGATGCGCACCCACGCGCGCCGCGACGGCGACGACTGGGTCCTGAACGGCGCGAAGATGTGGATCACGAACGGCACGATCGCGGACGTCGCGGTCGTGTGGGCCCGGACCGACGAGGGCGAGATCCGGGGCTTCCTCGTCGAGCGCGGTATGCCGGGCTTCTCGGCGCCGGAGATCCACAAGAAGATCTCGCTCCGCGCCTCCGTGACCTCGGAGCTCGTCCTCCAGGACGTCCGCGTCCCGGCCGACGCCATGCTGCCCGGCGCGTCGACCCTGCGCGGCCCGCTCTCGTGCCTGAACGAGGCGCGGTTCGGGATCGTGTTCGGCGCGGTCGGCGCCGCGCGCGCGTGCTTCGAGGAGGCGCTCTCGTACGCCAAGGAGCGGATCGTCTTCGGCAAGCCCATCGCGGGCTATCAGCTGACCCAGGAGAAGCTCGCGGAGATGGCGCTCGAGGTGAACCGTGGATTCCTCACCGCCCTCCACATCGGCCGCATGAAGGACCAGGGCACGCTGCGGCCCGAGCACGTCAGCCTGGGGAAGATGGGCAACGTCCGCGGGGCGCTCGAGGTCTGCCGCTCCGCGCGGACGATCCTCGGCGGCAACGGGATCACGCTCGAGTACCCCGTGATCCGGCACATGAACAACCTCGAGTCGGTGCTGACGTACGAGGGCACGCACGAGGTGCACACGCTCGTCGTCGGCCAGGCGCTGACCGGCGAGAACGCCTTCGGCCGCGACTGACCCGGCTACGCCGCGGTCCGGGACGCGCGCGCCGGAACCGGGTCCGCGAGCCGCAGGTTTCGCACGTCAGGCACGGCGACGATGGCGAGCTTCGTCGCGATCACGACGATGGCCGCGCCGACGAACGCCGTGTCGACGCCGACCCAGTCCGAGATCGGCCCCCAGAGCGCGAAGCCGATCGGCATGAAGACGAGCGAGATCGCCCAGTCGTACGACGACACGCGCGAGAGCACCTCCTGCGGCACGTTGCTCTGGAGCACCGTCTCCCACAGCGTGTTCGCGAGGATCACCGTGAACATGCTGACGAGTGACCCGGCGGCGATCAGGACGGTCGGGGCCGGCCGCACGTAGAGCAGCAGGTAGCACCCGACCACGACGATGACCAGGTGGCTCGCGAGGAGCGGCCGCGTCGGTCTCCAACGCAGCGCGACGACTCCTCCGAGGGCCCCGCCGATGCCGCCCGCCGTCGCGATGATCCCCCATGCCGTCGGGCCGCCGAGGTGGTCCTCGGCGACGATCGGGCCCAGCACGCCCTGCGCGCCCCACGCGAGGTTGCCGATGCCGAAACCGAGCAGGCTCACCCACAGCCACCGGCGCGCGCGAACGGCCCGCCAGCCCTCGGCGAGGTCGCCGAGGAACGACCGGCGCTCCGTCGGCGGCGCCGGCGCAGCGCGAAGAGCGCCGAGGAGGAGGGCGCTCGCCACGAACGTAGCGGCGTCGATCGCGAAGACCCAGCCAGGCCCCGCGGCGGCGACGATCACGCCCGACAACGCAGGACCGACGATCCACGTGCCGCTGCGCGTGAGCGCGAGGAGCGCGTTGGCGTTCTGCAGCTGCGGCCGGCTCACGACCTGCGGGACGACACCGGTCGACGCAGGAGCGAAGAACGACTGCGCCGCCCCGACGACGACGGCGAGCACGACGAACTGCCACAGCGCCGCGCGGTCGGCGATCACGAGGACAGCGAGCGCGAGGAGCGCGACGCAGCGGATGACGTCGCAGGTGAGCATCACGACGCGCCGCTCGAGCCGATCGGCCCAGACGCCGCCGGCGAGGATGAAGACCGAGTGGGACAGCGTGAACGCCGCGAAGACGAGGCCCAGAGCGGCGGCCGAGTCGGTCGCGTCGAGCACGGCGAACGTCAGCGCGACCGGGGTCATGGAGTCGCCGACCGCGCTCGTCGCGGCGGCGAGCCAGAGGAGCCGGAACGGCCTCTCCCGGAGCGGCTCGAGGCTCTGCGCCCTCATTCGCTCCCGAGCCGGCGCTCCGCGCCGGCGAGACGCGCGACGAACGGGATCGCGAGCAAGATCGGCACGCCGAGCACGGGCCACAGCGCCTGATAGCCCTCGGTCGTCTCGAGGTGCGGCGAGAGGATGTCGATCACGGCGCCTGCGGCGAGCGGGCCGATGACGAGCCCGACGCCTTTCGTCGTCGTCGCGAGGCCGGAGATCGCCCCACGCTCGTCGGCCGGCATGAGCTTGAAGAGGAGGCCCCAGGCGAGCGTCATCACGGTCCCGCCCGCGATCGCGACGACGAAGATCAGCGCGAGGTACCACGCGTGCCACCTGGTTCCGAGGCCGCCGGCGAGAAGACCGACGCCGTACACGGCCGACGCGCCGGTGATCATCCGAGCGAGCCCGATTCGGTCGCCGATGCGACCCGCGAACAGCGCCGCGACGATGTAGCCTGCCGCGACGGCGCCGAGGATGTACGTCGAGGTGACAAGCGGCTCGCCGAGGCCGACCGTGACGTAGAGGACGACGAAGGTGCGCGCCCCGGCGAACGTCCCCTCCCACGCCGTGTTCGCCACGAGGAACGTCGCGACGTCCCGGTTCGCGCGTAGCACCTGCCACGACTGCACGACGTAGGTCCTCACGCCCTCGAACACGCGGCCGTGCCCGCCGTCCTCCGTGACGAGGACGACCGGGATCGCGCAGGCGATCGAGACGATCCCCGCCGCGACGAGGAACGGCGCGGGACTCCAGAGGTGGAAGAGGTAGCCGCCCCCGATCAATGCGCCGCCGATCGCGACCCCGCGGAAGACGTGCTGGACGCCCTGAGCGCGGCCGTAGACCGTCTCCGGGAGGACGTCGGGGTACAGGCCGCGGTACGGCGGCTCGTAGACGTAGTAGGCGAAGAACAGGCCGAAGAGCATGAGGGCGGTCGTCCACAGGTTCGGCATGAACGCGAGCAGCGCAAGCGTGAACGCCATGGGCCCGAGCGCCGCCAGCATGAACGGGCGCCTGCGGCCCAAGGGCGTGTGGAAGGTGTCGCTCCAGGGACCGATCACGAGCGGCAGCGTGAGCGCGAAGAAGCCTTCCGCGGCGAGCACGAGCCCGACCAGCGTCGTGGAGTCGGTGTAGCGGCCGAGGATCGGCGGCAGGTACGCCGACGTGGTCGTCAGCGACCAGGCGAGGCCGAGCGCGCCCGCGCCGAGGACGAGCGTGTCGCGGCGCGCCGCGTCAGGCGACGACCGGCGACGTGACGAGTCCGTCGCGGAGGACGTCGACGATCGTGCGCTCGGCACGGGCGACCTCCTCGTCGCCGTCGGGAAGCCTGCCCATCACCCAGCCGGTGAGGATCTCCTCGAGGCCGCCGTACACGACCCAGCTCGCGAGCCGTGCGTCGAGCGTCTCGCGGAAGACTCCCTCCGCCTGGCCCTGCTCGATCACGCGCTGGATCACCTCGAACCCGCGACCGATGTCGTCGACCTGCGCCGCCAGGTGCGGGCTCCGGCCGACCTCGCGCACCATCACCGTCACGAGGTCAGGGTCGTTCCGCCACGTGCGAAGGAGGATCTTGACGAGCCCGAGGAGCTTCTCGTCGGCCGGCTCGTCGGAGACCTCGACCGCGGTGAAGCGCTGGAGCAGCTCGCCCCAGTTCTCCCGGAAGACGGTCTCGAGCACCTCGTCCTTCGAGGCGAAGTAGTGGTAGAGCAGGCCGTGCGCGACACCGGCCTCCTCGGCGATGTCGCCGACCCTGGACGTATGGAAGCCGCGTCGGGCGAACACGCGCACCGCGGCGTCGAGGATTCGCTTGCGCGTCACCTCCGCTCCGCCCTGCCGGTCCCCGGACGCGCGCTCACGCGCGATCGAACGGTCAGTCAACGTCCGGTCAGAATAGGGGCGGTGACAGAGGTCGCGCAACAGCCCCTCGACGGGATGGTCGTCGTCGACCTCACCCGCTACCTGCCCGGTGCGTTCGCTAGCCGGGAGCTGCTGCGGCTCGGCGCCCGCGTCGTCCGCGTCGAGGGCCCCGACGGCGACCCGATGCGGCGCACTGCGCCCGCATGGGACGAGGCGTTGCGCCGCGGCAAGGAATCCGTCGTCTGCGACCTGAAGCGCGATGCGCCGTTCGCGCGGGCCCTGTGCGCGGCGGCGGACGTCGTTCTCGAAGGGTTCAGGCCCGGTGTCGCGGAGCGTCTCGGAATCGGCCCGGGCGACGTCCCGGCGACTGTCGTCTACTGCTCGATCACGGGGTTCGGGACGGAGGGCCGGCACGCGGCCCGGGTCGGTCACGACCTGAACTACCTCGGCTGGGCAGGGACGCTCGAGGACACCGCGCCGGCCCCTCCCCCGCTCCAGGCGGCCGACCTCGCCGCGGGAGCCCTCCAGGCGGTGACGCAGGTGCTCGCCGCGCTGGTCGGCCGGGAGCGAACCGGCGAGGGAGCGCGCATCGTCGTCTCGATGACGCATCGCGCGCACGACCTCGCGGCACATCGGCTCGGCGGTGATCCGACTCCCCGGCTCCTCACGGGCGGCCTCGCCTGCTACTCGACGTACACGACGGCCGATCGCCGATACCTGACGCTCGCGGCGCTCGAACCGGCGTTCTTCGCCCGCCTGTGCGCGCTCGTCGGCAGGTCGGAGCTCGCCGCGAGCCAGTACGAGCCCGGGCAGGACGCGCTGCGCGAGGAGCTCGCCGCGGTGTTCGCAGGGCGCACGCTCGCCGAGTGGCTCGCGCTCTTCGACGGCGAGGAGGTCTGTGTCGGGCCCGTGGCGACGCTCGCCGAGGCCCGGGCCGACCTCGGCCCGTGGCCCGAGCCGCCTCCGGACGTCCCGCTCGGGTCACACACAGAGGCCTGGCGCGCGGCCCTCGCCGTGCGCTGAGCCGCTATCCCGCGACGAGCCCGAGCGCCGCCGGCAACGCGAACAGCGTGTCGATCCGGTCGGTCTCGTCCTCGTGCAGCCCGTCGCGGTCGAGCAGGATCGCTCGCATCCCGAGTGCGCGTGCGCCCTCGATGTCGTCGGCGTAGCTGTCTCCGACCATCGTCGCCTCGTCGGGCCGCGCGTCGAGCGCCGCAAGGGCGGCATCGAAGATCGAGCGGTGCGGCTTCACGCGGCCGTGGCTGGCCGAGCCGACGCAGACGTCGACGTCGAGGCCGTGGTGCCGCGCGAACTCGTCGAGGTCGCGCTGGCCGTTCGAGACGAGCCCGATCCGCAGGCCGGCGCCACGCAGCGCCGCGAGCGTCGGGAGCGTGTCCTCGTAGAGGAAGAAGTTCTCGTGCCGCTCCCACTCGCGGACGACGTCCACGGCGCACTCGCGCCCACCCGGCCCGCCGCCGCCCATGCCCGCCACGATCTCCTCGGTGAAGGCGACCCACAGCTGCTCGTCGTGGACGAGGTCGGTGTCCCGCTGGAGGTTCGCGATCGCCGCGCGGCGCGCGTCGTCGTAGAGGCTCGGCTGGAGGGTCAGGCCGTGGCGGGCGGCGATCCGCCGGTACCCCTCGGGCCCGAGCTCCGGCCCCGGTCGGAACAGCGTGAAGTCGACGTCGAGGAGCACGGCCTTGAGCACGGGGCGAGGATACGTGCCGCCGCGTCGAGCCTCGTCACACCGCGACGAAGAGCCGGCGCTTTCCCTCGACGCCCTTGAGCTCGTGCTCGCCGCGGTCCTTGAACTCGATGCCGGAGCCGGCCACGAGGTCGTGCGTCGTGGAGCTGACGAGCACCTCGCCGCAGCCGGCGGCGGCCGCGACGCGGGCGCAGACGTGAACCGCGATCCCACGCGGCTTGTCTCCGGGTCGGCGCTCGACCTCGCCGGTGTGGACGCCCGCGCGCACGTCGAGCCCGATCGGCCGCAGCCCGGCGCCGATCGCCATCGCGCAGCGGACCGCCCGAGCCGGCCCGTCGAAGGTCGCGAGAAAGCCGTCGCCCGCGGTGTCGAGCTCCTCGCCCGAATATCGCCTCAGCTCGTCTCGTACGACCTCGTGGTGCCGATCGAGCAGGGCAGACCACGCCTCGTCGCCCAGGGCCTGCACCGTGCCGGTCGAGCCGACGAGGTCGGTGAACAGGATCGTGGTCAGCACGCGATGCGACGTCGACGCGGGACGCGAGCCTGTGAGGAACTCCTCGATCTCGTCGACGATCTGGTCGGGATCGATCGCCGGGATGTGATCGTCGCCCTCGAGCTCCACGAACCGTGCGCCCGGGATGTGCGACGCGATGTAGCGCCCTTCCTCGACGCGCGAGTCGCGATCTCCCGTTCGGTGGAGGACGAGCGTCGGGCACTGGACGCTCGGGAGGAGCTCGCGTACGTCGGCCTTCGAGTTCATCAGGATGAGGTCGCGTGCCCCCGCCGGGCTGACGCCCGCGCGTCCGAGACGCAGGAACCACGCGCGCATCGCGTCGTCGGCGTTGGGGGCCATCGTCGAGAGGTCGACGTCGTCGCCCCAGGTTCGCTCGAGCTCGTACGCCGTCCGCTCCCGCTCCTCGCTCGTCGGCGCCCACGGATAGTCGTCGTCGGGGTCGCGGCGTTTGGCATAGGTGCCGTAGAGGACGAGGGACCGTGTCCGCTCCGGGTGCGTGGCGGCGAAGAGGATGCACATCGGACCGCCCTCCGACCAACCGACGAGCGCCGCGGAGCCGCTGCCGGCCGCGTCCATCACCGCCCGCACGTCGTCCATGCGCGTCTCGAAGTCGGGAAGGCCGACACCACGGTCGGAGAGCCCGGTTCCACGCTTGTCGAAGCAGATCACCCTGGAGAGCGACTCGAGCCGCTCGAGAAAGCGCGCCTGGCCCGCGTGCTCCCGCCCGATCTCCAGATGGGAGAAGAACCCCGGGACGAGGACGACGTCGAACGGGCCGTCGCCCGTCACCTGGTAGGCGATGTTGACGTCGCCGCTCCTCGCGTACCGAATCGGGGAGGCCATTCGCGCCAAGGATAAGCCGGTCCCGGACGGTGGCCGTCGCGCCGTCCGTCTGCGGCC
>DASXAW010000059.1:0-9311 GCA_036406535.1 Gaiella sp. | reverse complement strand
CTCCGGCGACGCGACACGCACCATCGGCTCACACGCGCTCCTGCTGCAGCTTGGTACGAACCTCGTGCACAACGCGATCGTCCACAACCTGCCCGCACAGGGCACCGTGTGGGTCACGACCAGCGTTCGCCCCAGGAGCGTGGTGCTCGCCGTCGAGAACACGGGCGAGAAGCTCACCCCACAGCTGGCCGCCACGCTCGCCGAACCGTTTCAGCGCGGCACCAGACGCATACGCACCGACCAGGCAGGCGTCGGACTCGGCCTGGCAATCGTCAAGAGCATCACCCAGGCACACGACGGAATCCTCACCCTCAGCCCCCGCGCCGCGGGTGGGCTCCGCGTCACGGTGCAACTGCCCGCCGCGCCAGCTCACACTGCGAGATGACGATCAGGGGATGTCCCCTGCGCTTTCGCGGTCGGCGCAGCAACGGCCGCACCACGCACTGACGGACGCGCGGGAGGGCGGTGCCCGCGCGCTCGAGCTCGGCGTTCGCCATGCGGCGCGCCCCGTCAGCGGGTCGATGAGGTCGTAGCCGTACATCGGCGCGCCGACGACGCGCGGGAACCCGCTGACGAACCTCTGTAGGAGCTGCTCGAGGCTCGCCGGCGTGCGCAGCGAGCCGACGTGGCGCACGCGCTCGACGTCGCGCTCCGCGGTGATGGGCTGCGTCGCGGTCTGGGTCATGCTCTGACGTTCAAGAGCGATGCGACGCTCCGGTTATTCCACTCGGCGCTAACGGCGTGCGGCGCGTCGGGTTCTCGTCACGCGACCCCGGTCGGAGTGCTTCGGAGGAGACGGCGTCGTGGTGGTCGAGGTCGATGGAATATCCCCGGCGTCTCGCCCCTCCCTACTGAGGACGAGGTGATCAGCGAGCCGCGGAGGTGAGCGGCGGGTGGTAGCTCATGACCTGTGCGCTTCAGCACATGCCGACGTTTGGGAACCGGCACGACCGGCTACGACGCACGCGGTGTTAGCGTCGCCGACGCGCAGCCCGCGTCGACTGGAGCCGACGCGTCTCGAGAGTCACCGCAGGCGCCTGTTCCGGGCGGCGTACGCGCTCTCCCGATCACGCGAGGACGCCGAGGACCTCGTCCAGGAGACCTACGAGCACGTCCTGCGCCGGCCGCGCTTCCTGCGCGGCGACACCGACGTCGCCTATCTCATGCGCGTGCTCCGCAACCGCTGGCAGGCACTGGCGGAGTCGGCCGCGTATCGCCGCTCGGTCCCGATGGCACCGGACGACCTCGAGTGGGTGGCGGCCGGCGCCGCCGAGGACGAGGGAGCGCGGGTGGTCGAGGTCAAGCTCGCCTACGCCGCGATCGGCGAGCTCTCGGAGCCCCTCCGAGAGACGCTCGTCGCGGTCGACATCGTCGGCCTGTCGTACAGGGAGGCGGCCCGCGCGCTCGACACGCGCAAGGGAACGATCATGAGCCGTCTCTTTCGAGCCCGCGAGCGCGTCGTCGCGGCTCTGGAGGGATCGTGAGCGAGACCGATATCCGCGGAAACCAGCTCTCCGAGCGCGACCGCAGGCTGCTCGTCGCCGTCGCCGACGGTGTCCAGACGAGGCGGGCGGCGAAACGACTCGAAGGCCTTCCGGACGCGTCGGCGCTCGTGGAGCGCCAGCGTCGCGTCAGTCGACTCCTGAGCGGCGGCCCCGAGCTCCCGAGCACGCTCGCCGAGCTGCCGCCCGAGGTCGAGGTACGGGAGCACACTCCCGCAGTCCGGCGACTCGCCGTGGGCCTCGCGTCCCTCGTCATGGTGACAGCTCTGGCGGTCGCCCTCGTTTTCGCGCTGTCCCCGTCGACGCAAGAGCCGCCTACCGTCGCCGCTGTGAGCCGGCTGGGCTTCGCCTCCGCTCTCGACCGGGCGCCGCGCTCGCGTCCCGGCCATCCGGCACTCGTCACAGCGAGCTTCGCGGGCGTGAACTTCCCGAACTGGAGTCGTCGGTTCGGCTGGCACACCAGCGGGTCGCGCTCGGACCGCCTCGGCAGCCGGACGACCTCCACCGTCTTCTACGCCCACATGGGACATCGGATCGGCTACACCGTCGTCTCCGGGCCACCGCTCGACGACGACGCGCACGGACGGCACTTGACCCGCAACGGTGTCGCCGTCACGGTCGTCGACGAGGGGATGCACGCGAGCGTGGTCTTCGTCCGCAACGGCCGCACATGCATCCTCTCCGGCCACGTCGCGCACCTGTCGACCCTGATCAAACTGGCGTCCTGGAGGGGCGAGGGCGCGCTCAGGTTCTAGGCGGACCGAGAGGGAGTGCGGTGTCCCCACGCGATACATCGGCAGACACCGCGAAATCGGCGGCCGGCGGATTCGAGGTGCTGATCATCGTCGCCGAGCCGCGAGGAAGCACCGATGAGTAGGCGACTGCCGCGCCTCGATCCGCTCGACCGCATGCTCCTTGCGGGCGACGGCACGGTCACCACCCTCCTCGAGGCGTGCACCGCCGAACCAATCCGCACCGCGACCGTCCGCGTGGCAGGTCCGGCGACGGTCGACGACCTGATGCGCTTGACCGGCTCGTGGTGGCACCCGAACGCGTCGCTGCTCGACCTCGAGCCGGCCGAGCCGGTCATCGTGCGCCGCGCGGTCCTCCGAGGCGCCCGCACCAGCAGGCCGTACGTGCTGGCCGAGTCTCTCGTCGTGCCCGGGCGGCTTCCCGGCGCGATGGCCGACGCGCTGGCGCAACCCGGAGCGTCCATCGGCCGCTTGCTCCAATCGAACGGCGCAGAGACCCGCCGCGAGCTCCTGCAGGTCGGGAGGATGCGGGCCAACGAGGCCACCGAGTACCTGGAGACGCGCCCGGACGCGACGATCGCGTGGCGCACCTATCGCATCCAGATGGGCGGCCGCACGATCGTCCTGCTGGCCGAGATGATCCCTGTCGGCCGCCTCGCCGGGGTGGTCCGGCACCAGACCCGGCATCGGCGAGCAGACCTGGCAGACGCGTCGCTCCATAGGCGATTCCGCCACGCGTCGTGATCGACGCTCACGAAACGCTCCGAGCGGCTCGGGTTGCCGGCGTCGCGGCTCACCGAAGGGTGTAGCTCCGAGAGCCCACGGACGTGTGGTCGGCCCGCGCACTCACGACCTCAAATAACACAAATCTGTGTGATCTAAGTTCTTTGTGTTATCATGGGGCCATGCCAACGGAATCCGAGATCCGGTTCGCCGACGAGATGGGCAGGTTCTATGCCCGCCGCTTCTCCTTCCCGCCGATGGTGGGCCGGGTGATCGGCTATCTCGCGGTCTGCGATCCGCCGAACCCGACGATCGGCGAGCTGGCCGAGGCCCTGCTTGCCAGCCGCAGCGCGATCACCGGCGCGGTGAAGGTCTTGGAGACGATCCAGGTGGTCCAGCGCTCGCGCGTCGCCGGCGAGCGGATGGACCGCGTTCGCATCGATCTCACCACACAGCAGTCGATGGGAATGGACGTCTCGGAGTACGTGGAGATGCGGGAGCTGGCGCGGGAGGGCCTCGCGGTCCTCGGCGACGCTCCGGTGGAGCGGCGGGCGGCGCTGCTGGAGATGTCGGCATTCGCCGACTTTCTCGTCGAGCAGATGCCGAAGCTCAGAGAAGAGTGGGAAGCGCGGCGCCGAGCGCTCGTCGCGTCAGGCGACTTGCCCGAAGAGCGCCCTGGCCAACGGAGGCACCCATGAGCGATACACGTCAACCAGCCGTCGTCGTGACCGGCCTGCGCAAGTCGTTCGGCGAGACGGTGGTCCTCGACGGCGTGGATCTCGCCGTCGCCGAGGGAACGATCTTCGCCCTGCTCGGCCCGAACGGCGCCGGCAAGACGACGATGGTGCGGATCCTCTCCACACTCATCGCAGCCGACTCCGGCACCGCTCACGTCGCCGGGCACGACGTCGTCGACGACCCGGACGGCGTCCGCGCGTCGATCGGCGTCACCGGCCAGTTCTCTGCCGTGGACGACCTGCTGACGGGCGCGGAGAACCTGCAGCTGATGGCCGATCTGAATCATCTCGGGCGCGCCGCAGGCAGGCAACGAGTCGGCGAGTTGCTCGAGCGGTTCGATCTGGTGGACGCGGCTGCCCGGCCGGTGTCGACGTACTCGGGCGGGATGCGCCGCCGCCTCGACCTGGCGATGACGCTGGTCGGCTCTCCGTGGGTGATCTTCCTCGACGAGCCCACGACCGGGCTCGACCCGCGCAGCCGGCGCGAGATGTGGGACGGCATCCGCAACCTCGCAGCCGCCGGCGTCACGATCCTCCTCACCACGCAGTACCTCGACGAGGCCGACGAGCTCGCCGACCGGATCGCCGTGCTCGACCACGGCCGGATCGTCGCCGAGGGCACCCCCGACGAGCTGAAGCACCGGATTCCCGGCGGGCACATCCGCCTCCAGTTCGCCCAGACCTCGGCGCTCCGCGCAGCCGCCACCCTCCTCGGCGGCGCCGAGCTCGACGAGGAGCGACTCGCCCTCCGCGTGTCCGGCAGCGGCGACGTCGCGTCGCTCCGTCATCTGCTCGCGCAGCTCGACGACGCCCGCATCCCCGTCGAGGAGCTCTCGATCGACAGTCCCGATCTGGACGACGTCTTCTTCGCCGTCACAGGTCAGCCCACCACAGAAGCGGAGGCAGCCTGATGAGCACTCTCGCCTACACCCTCAGCGATTCGAGCACCATGCTCCGCCGCAACCTCCGGCGGCTGCAGCGGTACCCGTCGATGACCCTCCTCCTCGTCGGGATGCCGATCGTGTTCCTGCTGCTGTTCGTGTACGTCTTCGGCGGCCAGCTCAGCCACGGCCTCGGCGACGCGAACGTCGCCGGGCACATCGGACGGGCCGGCTACCTCAACTACGTCACGCCAGGGATCCTGCTCATGACCGTCGCGGCCGCCGTCCAGGGCACCGCGATCGTCGTCGCCATGGACATGACCGGAGGGATCATCGACCGCTTCCGCACCATGGCCATCGCCCGCTCGGCCGTCCTGACGGGCCACGTGCTCGCGGCACTCATCCAGACGTTCATCGGCCTGGCCGTCGTCCTCGGCGTCGCCGTCGCGCTCGGCTTCCGCCCCACCGCCAGCCCGCTCGAGTGGCTCGCCGCGATCGGCGTGCTCGCCCTGTTCGCGTTCGCGCTCATCTGGCTCGCCACCGCCCTCGGTCTCGCCGCCAAGAGCGTCGAGACCGCCAGCAACACACCGATGTTCCTCATGTTGCTCCCGTTCCTCGGCAGCGGCTTCGTCGTCGTCGCCACCATGCCGGCCGGACTCCGCCAGTTCGCGGAGTACCAACCGTTTACCCCCGCCACGGAAACCCTGCGCGGGCTCCTCACGGGAACGCCGATCGGCAGCAACGCGATCACGACCGTCGCCTGGAGCGTCGGCATCGCCGTCGCCTCCTACCTCTGGGCCAGACACCTCTACACGCACATGCGCTCGGCGTGACCCAGGGCGGTCACTCCTCGTCGCTCAACGCGCTGACGCCGCGCTCGTCGAACACGCGCTTCGCGACGAACACCGCGTTGAGAACGCGAGGGAAGCCGACATAGGGAATGCAATGCAGGATGGCCTCGACGATCTCCCCCGCGCTCAAGCCGACGTTGAGGCCGGCGTTGACGTGAACCTCGAGCTGCGGTTCCGCGCCGCCGAGCGTGGTGAGCGCCGAGATGGTGACGAGTTGGCGCTGCCGTAGGTCCAGCCCGGGCCGCCGGTAGATCTCCCCGAACGCGAACTCGACGACGTACCGGCCGAGATCGGGCGCAACGTCCCGCAGCGCCTCGATCACCCGTTCCCCGCCTGCGCCGTCGACCTCCCTCAGACGCTCCCAACCACGTTGATACCGCTCGCCTCGCACGGTGCTCATGGCTCTCCTTCCCGGTCGCGGCACGTTTCGTCCGGCGATGCCTGAGACGGTCCATGGTAAGGAGGCAACGTCAGCGGGCTCCGCGGTCCGTGTCGTCGGAGCCCGGGACGGTGAGGTCGAGCCGCGCGAGCCGCTCGGGATCGAGGAGCGCGTCGATCGCCGCGATCTTCCCGCCGGCGACGGTGAACGCCATGACCGCATACGGCTCGCCGCCGGGAGCGATCACGGCGCCGGCGGTGCCGTTCACGAGCGCCGGCAGTACGTAGGGGTGAAGTCTGGAATACGTGGTCGTGTGTGCGGCGACCGCCTCGGCGCCGTGGAGGACGAGCGAGGCCCCGTGTCGGAGCGTGCCGCCGTCGATCCTGAGGACGACATCCGGGTCGAGCACGCGAACGAGCGCCTCGAAGTCGCCGTCACGCGCGGCGGCGAAGAAGGCGTCGACGACTGTTCGCTGCCGTGCGATGTCTCGATCCGGCTCCGGCGAGCCCCGGACACGCCGCCGGGCGCGGCTCGCAAGCTGCATCGTCGCCGCTTCGGAGCGCTCGAGGACGGCGGCTATGTCGGCGAAGGGCAGGTCGAAGACGTCGTGGAGAACGAACGCGACCCGTTCGGCAGGGCTCAGCGACTCGAGCACCACGAGCAGCGCCAGCCCGACCGAGTCGGCGAGGAGCGCCTCCTGCTCGGGGTCCGGGGAGCCCGCGAGCGACACGACCGGGTCGGGCACGTGCGGGCTCGTCAGCTGTTCGCTTCGTGTGCGCCGGGATCGCAGCATGTTCAAGCACACGCGGCCGACGATCGTCGTCAGCCAGGCCCGCATGTTCTCGACGCTCCTGGGATCTCGGTCGCGAATCCGAAGCCACGCCTCCTGGAGCGCGTCGTCGGCCTCGGCCACCGACCCGAGCATCCGGTAGGCGACGGCGCGCAGATGCGGTGTGTGCTCCTGAAAACGCTCGGTCAGCCAGTCGCGCTCGTCCATGGAGCCCGCGTCAGACATGGCGGTAGACGAGGTCGACGGTCAGCGCGGCGAGCGCCAAGACGAGGAAACCGACGGCCCCGCCGACGCCGCGGTCGCGCACCCGGATGTGCGCGCCGAGGGCGCAGACGAAGTACAGGACGAGACCGACCGCGGCCGCCGTACCCAGCGCAGGCACGACGAATCCGACCAGCAGACCGACGGCGCCGGACGCGAGGAGCATCCCCAAGGGGATCATCCATCTCTGCGATACCCGGACCCGGTCTGCGACGGCCTCGACCGACGCGGCGTGAACGAAGTTCAAGGAGGCGGCATACCCGTTCGCGAGCGCCGCCAGCACGGAGATGACGACATAGACGATGTACATACCTCGAAGACACCCGAGGCTGCGAGGACCTGACACCGCTGTTCGCCAACTCTGCCTCGACGACGCCCGACGCAGCCGCAAGGGCGCACGCTAGTCTCGCGGGAGGCGCGTGAGGGCGCCTCCGGGCCCGCGGGCAGGACTGAGTCCACCTCTCGAGCAACGACGCAGGGCCGTGACGTTCTCCCCATGGCCTGTCTCGCGGGCCACAGGCCGGTACAGGAGACGTCATGCCGACACTGCCCGCCCATCCCGACCTCGGGCAACTCCGCAGTCAGGCAAAGGAGCTGCTTCGCGCTGCCAAGGCCGGGGATCGCGACGCGGTCCGCCGCATCGAGGCCGTCTCCGAGCGGCGAACCCTCGCCGCAGCGCAGCTTGCCCTGGCACGCGAACACGGGTTCGGGAGCTGGGCGAAGCTGAAGGACGCGGTCGAGGCGCGCACAGTCGAGCTCGCCGAGAAGGTCGACGCGTTCTGTGCGGCCAGCGTCGGCGGCCCGATCGCTCGCGCCGCCCGGCTGCTCGTCGAGGACCCGGCCATCGCCGACTACAACCTCGCGACGGCCGTCGTCCTCGGAAACCCCGACCGCGTCCGCCTCGAGCTGCAGCGTGACCCGACGCTCGCGGTCCGCCCGGATGCGCGCACCGGCTGGACTGCCCTACACGCAGCATGCGCGTCGCGCTGGCACCACCTCGAGCCTGCCCGCGCCGACGGGCTGCTCGCAGTCGCTCGGATGCTTCTCGAGGAGGGCGCGGACCCCGTCGGGGCGGCTCCGGGACGCCCTGGCTGGTCGCCGCTCCGCTGCGCAATCGCGGTTTCCAACAGCGGCCCCAGCAACCGAGCCGTCGTCGAGCTGCTGCTCGATCACGGCGCCGTCCCGAACGACCACGACCTGTACCTCGCCGGCTTCGCGCACGACCGCGCCCGCCTGCTGCCCTTGCTGCTCGCGCGGGTACCGAACGTCGACGAGGTCGCCGCACAGGCGCTGGCGGCGCCGATCGGCAACGGCGACGCCGAGAGCGTCCGACTGCTGCTCGAGGCCGGCGCCGACCCGCGGCGCTACCGCGACGACGACGGCCGCCCGACGTCGATCGTCTGGGCGGCGATCCGGGCCGGCTGCGGCTCCGAGCTGCTCGAGCTGCTCTTGGCGCATGGGGCCGACCCGAACGCACCGGGGCCCGACGGACGCGCGCCGCACGGCGTCGCGACGGCGGCGGGCCGAGCCGAGCTGGCCGAGCTGCTGCGCCGCCATGGCGCCGACGACACCGCGACCGAGGTCGATCGGTTCCTCGCCGCTTGCCGGCGCGCCGACCGCGTCGAGGCCCGCCGTCGGCTCGACGACGATCCCGCGCTCGTCGAGCGCCTCACCGACGAGGAGCGCGCGGCGATCTTCCGGGCGGCCGAAGCGGGCGACACCGCCGCCGTCGCGTTGATGCTCGACCTCGGCTTTCCGCTCGAGACGCAGGGCGACGACGGAGGGACTCCACTCCATGCGGCCGCCTACAACGGCAGCGCCGACACCGCCCGCCTCCTGCTCGACCGCGGCGCCGACGTCGACGCCCGGGACACCACCTGGAACAGCACGCCACTTGTGTGGGCGGCGGTCGGGAGCGGCCGGCCCGGAACCGGCGAAGAAGCCGGCGACTGGGTCGAGATCGTCCGCATCCTCATCGAACGCGGTGCCTCCACCGACGGCATCACGCTCACCCCGGACGACCCGAAACCACCGAGCCCCGAGGTCGCAGAGCTCCTGCGCACCCGGGTGGGTCGCTCTGCGCGTCCCTGACCTCGGGCGTTTCCGGGTGGACGTTCCCGGAAAGACACGCCGAGTTGTCGCCGGGCGATTACGAGGCCCACCGAAAGGAGCTGTAGATGCCAGAGCTGTTGATCGACTTCATCACCTCGCTCGAGGGATACGGGGCAGCCGAGGGCTGGCCCGGCTTCTGGGGCCTGGAAGGGCCGGAGTACCTCACGTGGCTGGAAGACCACCCGGAGTCGGACTACACGATCCTCATGGGCGCGAACACCTATCGGCTCATGTCGAAGCTGGCGACCGAAGGCGAGCCGGGGACCGACTCGCTGGCGGGGATGCCGAAGATCGTCTTCTCGAGCACCCTCACCGAGCCGCTG
>DASXAW010000058.1:0-35262 GCA_036406535.1 Gaiella sp. | reverse complement strand
AGCCCTCCGGCCATCACGACTGCAGCGAGACTCGTCGGCATCACGGGTTGACGATGGCTGGGGCGCCAGGATTCGAACCTGGGATCACGGGACCAAAACCCGTTGCCTTACCGCTTGGCCACGCCCCATCAAGGGACCGGGAGTGTATCCCGCGGGGGGCGGGCTACCGGCGGTCGAGGAGGATCGCGGCAAGAGCGAGCGCCGCGAGCAGGACGACAGCGACGGCCGCGAGGACGACCAACGCTCCTGCGAGCACCGGGACGAGCACGACGAGCAGCTGCGAGACGGCAGCCGTCCAGGTGAGGACCCGCACGTCGGCGTTCGCATGGTCCCGTCCCCAGCCCGCGTACGCCCCGACGGCTCCCAACGCGAAGAGCACGACGAGCCACCACGGCAGCACGCCCGCGATCACGAGGATGCCCTCCGCCGCCGCGAGCGCGAGCGCGATCCGGAAGCGGTTGTGGCGGACGCGCCGGGTGAGCCGGCGCTCGCGGTGCTCGAGGAGGTACTGGTCGCCCATCGCCGCTGAAGGTATCAGGCGGGTTCTGCAATCCAGGTGCCCGCGACCCGCGTCTCGACCGAGGCTCGCGCCCGCTCGGCGCTCTCTCGATCGGCGAACAATCCGTAGCCGACGGGACCTGCGCCGGTCGCATCCGCGCGGAACGCGCCGAGCCGGAGAAGCTCGCCGGCGAGCGGCGAAGAGGCGAGGTCGTTCGGCGGCAGGGCGGAGAGGTCCGGCGGTGCATCGACACCGTCCAGCGCGTCGAGCAACTGCGCGCGCCGGACGTCGAAGCCCTCGTCGTCGCCGCGCGCGTCGAAAGCGGCGTAGACCTCCGCCGTCGACGACTTCGACACGCCGTTCGGCAGCACGAGCAGCGCCGCGTACTCGCGGGGCAGCTCGAGCGAGGCGAGCGTCGTCCCGTCGCCGGTACCGAGCTGCGGGCCGCTTCGCAGGAAGAACGGTACGTCGGCCCCGAGCGAGGCGGCGACGGTCTCGAGCTCCTCTTGGGCGACAGGCTCGTCGAGGAGGTCGTTCGCGAGACGCAGTGCGGCCGCCGCGTCGCTCGAGCCCCCACCGAGCCCTGCGGCGACCGGTATCCGCTTCTCCACGCGAGCCTCGAAGCGGACCGTCTCCTCGGAGCGCGCGGTAATCGCCTCGAGCGCGGCCCGCACGAGCGTGTCGTCCTCGAACCCGGTGACGCGCGTCGATTCGGCGCGCTGCACCGACACGGTGTCGGCGAGCGTCAGCCGCTCGAGCACCGTCGCGATCTCGTGCTTGCCGTCGGGGCGGATCGGCCCGACGACGAGCGCGAGGTTCAGCTTCGCGGGCGCCCGCACAGTGGCCCAGTCGGTCACGGCAGCAGTGCCTCGGTCAGCGCGACGAATTCCTGCGGCTCGAGCGCCTCCGCGCGGACGTCCGGCCGGTGGCCGAGCGCCTGTAGGGCGTCCACCGCCTGCTCCCGCTTCGTGACGCCGGCGAGCGAGAGGGAGTTCGGGAGCGTCTTTCGCCGGTGCGCGAACGAGCCTGCGACGACGTAGGCCAGCTCCTCGGGTCGCGGCGGGCCGGGGATCCGCTCGAACGCGACGAGCGCGGAGTCGACGTTCGGCGGCGGTCGGAAGACCGTCCGGGCGACAGGGTGAAACCCCGTCCGCCGTGCGTTGAGCCGGACGAGCACCGAGACCGCGCCGTACGCCTTCGTCCGGGGCTCCGCAAAGAACCGGTCGGCGACCTCGCGCTGCACCATCACACACCAGCCGGTGACGGCGGCGAGCTTGGTGAGGCTCTCCACAACGAGCGGGGTCGCGACGTTGTACGGGAGATTGGATACGAGCTTCGTCGGCGCCGGCTCGAGCTCCCGGAGGTCCAGCGCGAGCGCGTCGCCGAGCACGAGCTCGACGTTCGCCCGCTCCCCGATCGCCTCGCGGAGCCGCGCCTCCAGGCTTCGGTCGAGCTCGATCGCGTGGACGTGGGAGACCCGGTCGGCGAGGAAGGTCGTCAGCACACCGAGGCCCGGCCCGATCTCGAGCACGACATCCTCGGGCCGCAGACCCGCGAGGCGCTCGACCACGCCGAGGATGTTCCGGTCGACGAGAAAGTGCTGGCCGAGCGCCTTCTTCGGGGCGACCGGGCTCACGCCGGGGGCAGGGCGAACGCCGCGGCCGCGTTCGCGTCGACCCGTGCCTCGAGCTGCTCCGGCGCTTCCCCGCGTGCCTCCGCGAGGGCTGCGAGCGTGTGCCCGACGTTCATCGGCTCGTTTGGCCGGCCGCGGACGGGCTGCGGCGCGAGGTATGGCGTGTCCGTCTCGACGAGGAGCCGGTCGGCAGGGACCCGGGCGGCACTAGCGCGAAGCGCCTGGGCACTCGGATAGGTCACGTTCCCCGCGAACGAGACGTAATACCCGCGCTCGAGGGCCGGTTCGAGCAGGTCCGGCTCGGAGAAGCAATGGAGCACGACGGTGCCGTGAAACGGCTCGAGCGCCGCGGCGGTCTCCGGGCTCGCGGCGCGGCTGTGGATCACGACGGGGAGGCCGACGGAGTCGGCGAGCGCGAGGTGCTCGTCGAACAGGCCACGCTGCTCGCAAAGCGTGTCCGCGCCATGGTGCCCGTCGAGGCCCGTCTCGCCGACCGCTACGACCTTCGCGTGGTGCAGCAGGCGTGCGAGCTCGGAGACGCGCGCCGCCTCGGTTGTGGCGGCGCGGTGCGGGTCGATCCCGAGCGCGGCGACGACCTCCTCGTGCGCCTCGGCGATCTCGAGCGCGCGGAGGCAGGAGTCGATGCCTGTCCCGATCGTCACGATCCGGGACACGCCTGCGTCGCGCGCGCGTGCGACGACCGCGTCCGGCTCCGCGCACGCGTCGAGGTGGGCGTGGCTGTCGGTCACGCCGCGGTGGCGGCCTCGTCCACGCGAGGGAACAGCGGGGCGGCGGGCTGGAGGCCCTCGACGGCGCGCGTGCGACCGTAGGCGACCTCCTCCCAGCCGTTCTCCGGTGGCTGGCCGAGCGCCTCGAGGATGCGGGCCGATGTGGTCGGCAGGTACGCGGCCAGTGCGACGGCGACCACCCGTAGTCCGTCTACGAGGTCGTAGAGCACGCGGTCGAGCTCCTCCGCGCGGGCGTCGTCCTTCGCGATCTGCCACGGCGCCGTCGCCTCGACGTGACGGTTCAGGCCGCGGACGACCTCCCAGATCCGTTCGAGCGCGCCCGTGAGGTCGAAGACGTCGAGGCCGTTCGCGACATCGCGGCCGAGAGGCTCGACCAGCGTGGCTACAGGCGAGCCCTCCGACGGCGCCTCCTTCAGCGTGCCGTCGCGGTACCGGGCGATCATCGCCGTGACGCGTGAAAGGAGGTTCCCGAGGTCGTTCCCGAGCTCCCGCTCGTAGCGCTCGCGGAGACCGTCGATCGACGCCGCGCCGTCCTGTCCGAACGACACGGAGCGCGCGCACCAGAACCGCACCGCGTCGGCCCCGTAGACGTCGACGAGGTCAAGAGGGTCGACGACGTTTCCGAGGGACTTCGAGATCTTGCGGTCGTCGAGCAGCAGGTACCCGTGCACGAACAGCTGGCGCGGCACGTCGTATCCGGCTGCCAGGAGGAGCGCCGGCCAGTAGACGCAGTGGAAGCGGAGGATGTCCTTCGCGAGCACGTGCCGCGCCTGGGGCCAGAAGGTCGGGATCAGGTCCTCGCCGGGCCGCGCGTAGGTGAGCGCGCTCAGGTAGTTGACGAGCGCATCGGCCCAGACGTACGCGACCTGCTCCGTGTCCCAGGGGATCGGGATGCCCCAGGGCTGCCCCGCTCGACTGATCGAGAAGTCCTGCAGGCCGCCGGCGATGAACGCCTTCGCCTCGTTCGCGCGGAACCCGGGCAGGACGAAGTCCGGCCGCTCCTCGTAGAGCGCGAGCAACCGCTCCTGGTAGGCCGACAGGCGGAAGAACCAGTTCCGCTCCTCGATCCACTCGGGCTCGATGTCGTGCTCGGGGCACTTGCCGTCGACGAGCTCCGCCTCCGTCTTGAAGGCCTCGCAGCCCACGCAGTAGAACCCGGCGTAGACGTCCTGGTAGATGTCGTCACGGCCGTTGTCGCGGATCGTCTGGAGGAAGTCCTGCACGAACCGCTTGTGGCCCTCGTCGCTCGTCCGGATGAAGAAGTCGTTGGCGACGTCGAGGCGGGCGGGGACCGCCCGCCACGCCTCGACGATGCCGTCTACGTACTCCTGCGGGGAGAGGCCCTGCTCCGCGGCGACACGCGCGACCTTGGACGCATGCTCGTCGACCCCGGTGAGGAGGAACGTCTCACGTCCGCGCTGCCGCTGATGGCGGGCGAACACGTCCGCGGCCACGGTCGTGTAGGCGTGACCGATGTGCGGCGTCGAGTTGACGTAGTAGATCGGCGTGGTGATGTAGTAGGGCTCCATTCATGCCGATTCTACGGGCCACCCGTCGTCCCACCGCCGCCGCGAGAAGCGCGGCGAGCGCGAGCGCCGCAACGATCTCGAGCACGCCTCGACGGCCATGCGGGGCGATCACGGCTTTCTGCTCCGCGACGCTTCGCTGAGGTTCGCCGACGAGGCCCGTCCGGGCCAACGCCCCGCGTTCCTCGTCCGGCGCGAGAGCCGCCGAGGGATCCCGCGGCGTCGCGTCCGCCCGGGCGCTGCGTAACGGTGCCGCGGCGCCGCCACGCTTCGTCGAGCCCGGGTCGAGCCGCGTCTCGTGAACGGGAGCGGGGGCCGCCCCGTGCTCTCCGACGGGCGCAGGGTCGGCGCGGCGGTCGATCACGCTCTGCCGCGCTCCGGCGTCGCGTGCTGCGGCGCGGTCCGGCGGTGCCGATGCGCGATGCGTTCCGACGTTCGCCGAGGCGACGGCCGACGCCGCGACGGCGCGCGAGGCGAGCGCGGGCGACGCCGACGCGTGCGGCGAGGCGGCGGTCTTGGGAGCCACGTCGACGTCTCCGGCGGGTGCGGCGGCGGTCGGCGGCGCGACTGGAGCGGCTGCCGGCGCGATCTCGACGCCGGAGCTGTGCGCCGATGCCGCGGCGGGAGCCCCGGCTTCACCGGGTGAGGTCACCGCGGGCGCTGTCTCCGCGGCCGGCCGGCCACCCACGGCTGAAGCGGCGGCCTCGGACGGTGCGGCGACGGTCGAGGACGGTGAGCCCACGGCCTGTGTCGTGACTGCGGGCGGCGAGGTCGCCGCCGGGGTCGTGACGGCCGACGTCGAGGGCGCAACCGACGCGGCTGCCGCGGACGGAGGCGGCTGCTGAGCAGGCGCCGCTGCGGGAGCCGGCGCAGGCGCCGTGACCGGCTCGGGGCCGGAGGCCGGCGCGGGCTCGGCGCGGGGCGGGAGCAGGCCGAGCGGGTCGACGTACCCTTCCTCGTCTGCCTCCGGGCGGATCCCGAGGTGGACGCTCGGGACTGCATGCTCGGGGGTGCCGCTCGCGCCCATCGAGGCGACGACGGCGCCCTCGGTGACGGCGTCGCCCTTCGCGACGCCGATCTCGCCGAGGTGGACGAGCGTGACGGCGTAGCCGTCGTCCGTGAGGATCGTGACGCCGCGGCCGTACGTCGGCAGCGACCCTGCGAACGTGACGACTCCCGCCGCAGGCGCCCGTACCGCCGATCCGTCGGGCCCCGCGACGTCGATGCCCCTGTGCTGCCCCGCCGCGTAGGCGTCGGGGCCGAGGGAGAACGGGCGGAGAACCGCGCCGTCCGCGGGCCACGACCATGCAGCGGCCGTTGCGCTGAAGACCAGTGCGAACGAAGCCGCGAGGCCGATCGCGAGAATCCGGTGCACTCTGCACCTCCCTTGTTCTCTGCGACGGCAACGCGGGAGGACGAACGGTAGCGGTGGCGTCGGACGGCGTCAATCGGCGACGTCGAGCGAGCGGCGATAGAGATCGTTCCGCGCCGTGTCCGCCAGCTGAGCGACCACGTCCGCCGCCACGCGACGCGGCGCTCCCGCGTCAACCAGGCGTCGAACCGCCTCGGCCGCCGCATCGACCTCGGTGCCCGCGTACGTCCCCGGGCCGAGCACGAGCGTCACCTCGCCCTTCGGAGGCTCCGCGAAGCGCGCCGCGACGTCGCTCGCGGTCCCGCGGACGACCTCCTCGAACCGCTTTGTCAGCTCCCGGCACACCGCGACCGGCCGCTCGGGATCGATCCGCGCGAGCCGGGCGAGAGAGCGGGGCAACCGCCGGGGGGAGTCGAACGCGACGGCGACGTACGGCCAGGCTCTCGCCTCCTCCCAGAGGGCGTCGAGCTCGCGGTCGCGGCGCGGGAGATAGCCGAGGAACCGGTAGCCCGCGCCGCCGAGCCCGCTCGCGACGAGCGCTGTCTCGACCGCGCTCGGCCCCGGCATGACGGTCACCTCGACGCCCGCGGCGAGCGCGGCGGCGACGAGTCGCCCGCCGGGGTCGTTGACTGCGGGAAGGCCGGCGTCGGAGACGAGCGCGTGCCGCTCACCGGCCAGCAGCAGCGGGACGAGCTCCCCGACGCGGCGGGCCTCGTTGTGCCGGTGGAGGCTGACGAGACGGCGTGCCCGGATGTCGTGGCGGTCGAGGAGGATCCGAGTGCGTCGCGTGTCCTCGCACAGGACCGCGTCCGCCTCGCGGAGCTCGTCGAGGACGCGGAGCGTCACGTCGGCGAGGTTCCCGATCGGCGTCGCACAGACCGCGAGGGGCACTAGCGGACCTGGCGGTGCGCCGCCATCAGCGCACGCCGTCGAGCGCCTCGAAACCGACCAGGCCGGCGCCGACGAGCCCGGCCTCCTCGCCGAGTTCCGCGACGACGACCTGCAGATCCTCGTCCGCCGGACGTAGGGCCTCGCGCCGAGCGGCCGTCAGCGTTGCTTCCTCGAGGAACCGCCATGCGCCCGCGCCGAACCCACCGCCGACCACGACGACGTCCGGGCTGAAGACGTTCCACAACGAGCCGATCGCCAGGCCGAGGAAGTGCCCGATGCGGGCGAGGGCGTCGCACGCCCGCTCGTCGCCCTCCTCCGCCGCACGGACGAGCCGATGGGCATTCGCGTCGGCGCCCCAGATCTCCGCAGCCGCCCTCCTCGCGGCCTCGCCGGAGACCAGCGTCTCCAAATGCCCGTGACCGTGGCAGTTGCCCTGGCAGCGGGGGCCGTCGGCCGCGACCACGAGGTGCCCGATCTCCGCCCAGCCACGGAACAGCCGTCCGCCGAGGACCAATCCGCCGCCCACCCCCGTCCCGAGGGCGAGCGTGACGACGTCGCTCGCGCCACGCGCGGCGCCGCAGCGCCACTCGGCGAGCGCGGTGGCGTTGCCGTCGTTCTCGAGCCCCACCGGAAGGTCGAACCGCGACCTCACGCGCGCCGCGACGTCGAGCGACAGGAGGGGCAGGTTCGCCGCCGACAGGGCAATGCCGGTCCGCCGGTCGATGTTCATCGGCACGCCGATACCGATCGCGGAGGGCCCGTCCGGAACCAGTTTCTCGACGACGTCGAACAGCTCCTCGAAGAGCGGCTCGGGGCCGTCCGTCGGCGTCTCGACCTCGAGCGACCGGCCGACCGAGCCGTCGCGCGCGATGGTCCCGGCGCGGATCTTCGTCCCGCCGACGTCCACGCCGATGACCGATTCCGGCGGCACCGCGCGGCTACCATACCCGGCCGGATGCCCGCTCAGGACAAGCCGTATCGCGTCTATCGCGGCGGCCGGGTCAAGGGGCGGGTGCCGCTGGCCCGCGACGCCTCAGCGGGCCCCGGGACGCCATCCGGAGCGCCTTCCGGCCCGTCCGCGCCGAGACGCCGGCGCTGGGGACGGTGGGTCGCCGTCGGCGTCCTCGTGCTGCTCGTTCTCCTCGTCGCCTGGGGCGTCGCGAGCTACTTCGCGGTCTCGAGCGGCGTGTCCGAGGCGAACGACCGCGTCCCCGCCGGCGTGCGGCGCCAGCTCGCGAAGAAGGACGGCGCGCTGATCTCGACGCCCTCCACGATCCTCGTGCTCGGAACCGACGGTGGAAGCCAGAAGGGGCGCTCGGGCGCAAACCGGTCGGACTCGATCATGCTGATCCGCACCGATCCCGGAAAGAAGCGCCTCGCGTTCCTCTCGATCCCGCGCGACCTGCAGGTCGAGATCCCGGAGGTCGGCCTCGCGAAGATCAACGCGGCGAACCAGATCGGCGGCCCCGCGCTCGCCCTGCGCACGGTCAAGGAGCTGACCGGCCTCGACGTGAACCACGTCGTCTTCGTCGACTTCGACCGCTTCCGGGAGCTGATCGACGCGGTCGGAGGGATCGACGTGGTCGTGCCCCGCAGGATCCGCTCGGACCGGTTCGACTGTCCCTACAAGACGGCCAAGCGCTGCGCCGAATGGCCCGGCTGGCGCTTCGCGAAGGGAAAGCAGCACATGGACGGCCGGCGCGCGCTCGTGTACTCCCGGATCCGACACAACCTGCTCGACCCGGCCGAGAACGACTTCACGCGCGCGCGCCGCCAGCAGGACATCGTCGAGGCGACGCTCGACAAAGTGACGAGCGTCGGAACGTCGCTGAAGCTGCCGTTCGTCGGCGACCAGCTGGCCGCACCCCTCGCGACCGACCTCGGCGCGTGGCAGCTCATGCAGCTCGGCTGGGTCTACTTCCGCGCCGACAAGGGGAAGGCGCTGCACTGCCGTCTCGGCGGCGACCCGGCAACCGTCGGCGGGGAGTCCGTGATCCTCGGCAGCGAGGACAACGTCTCGACCGTCGCGATGTTCACGGGCCGGTCCGCCCCGCTCGCGCCTGCTCGCGGGCTGCCCTACGCCCCCGGGTGCTTCGTGGGCGACCGCGGCAAATGAGCTACGTATCCGACGACTTCGAGTCCGACGGCTTCGAGTCCGACGACTTCGCGTCCGACGACTTCGCGTCCGTCTTCGCGGCGGGCTGCTCGGTCTTCGCCGATCCGTCGGAGTCGCCCGAGCCCGATTCCGCGTCCTTCCCGGCAGTCTTCCGCGAGCCGCGGCCGTAGTCCGTCGAGTAGAAGCCGGAGCCTTTGAAATGCACCGCCACGGGGAACAGGAGCTTCTCGACCGGCCCTGCGCCGCACGTCTCGCACACGCTGGCCGGAGGGTCCGTCATCCGCTGGAACACCTCGAACGTGTGCCCGTTCGGACAGCGGTACTCGTAGATCGGCATGGCCGGCCAATCTACCAGCGAAGATGTCGGAAACCACGATGACGCAAGGGATCGAGGCGCGCTCGGAGGGGGCGGCAACCGCCGTTGCGGGCGCCTCGGCACGGTCCTGGCTCGCGCTTCGCTGGCCGTACGTCGGAGTCGCCGGCGTCGTGCTCGTGGCGACGGCGTTCCTCCTCCACCAGCTGATGGCGTGGCCGCCGCACGAGGACGAGACGCTCGCGCTGTTCACCGGCCGCGACTCGCTTCCCGGCGTCGTCGAGCACGTCACGCGCGACCGCGGGGGAGCGCCGCTCCACTTCCTCCTCGCGTGGGCCGTCGCGCACCTCGGCTTCGGGCTCGGCGGTCTCCGGCTGCTCTCCGCGGCGTTCGCGATCGCCAGCCTGCCGCTCGTCGCCGCGCTCGGGACACGCCTCGCGGACGCGCGGGTCGGGTTCGTGGCAACCGTCCTCGTGGCGCCCAGCTGGCTGTTCCTCTTCCACGGCGTGTACGGCCGGATGTACAGCCTCTTCCTCTTCCTCTCGCTCGCGTGCCTGCTTGCGTTGATCCGGGCGCTCGACCGTGGCGGACGGGGCCGGTGGGCGTTGTGGGTCGCGACGGCGCTGCTCACTGTCGCGGCACATCCCTACGGCGTGCTGATGCTCGGCGGGCAGGGCCTCTACGTTCTCGTCGCCCGGCGCGACCGGATCCGCGCGGCCGCGATCGCGGGCGGATTCGTGCTCGTGCTGGGAATCCCGTTCTGGCTCACCGACCTGGTGCTCGCCGGCCGGTTCGACGTCGGCGTCGGCGGCGGCGGGGCGAAGCTCGGCGGGCCCGAGGCGGTCGCACGGTACTTCTGGCGGTCAGCCGGTGACGCCTCGGCCGGCTGGTGGCCCGTGACGGTGCTCGCGGTCGCCGCCGCGGTGGTCGGCGTCGTCCGGATGCGCCGGGAGGCACGGGCGCTCGTCCTCTGCTCGCTCGGAGCAACGCTCGTCGCCTTCCTCGTCGCGAAGCTCGGGAGCTCCGCCGCGCCCGAGTCGCGTCATCTGATCTTCCTGCTGCCGCTCTTCGCGATCGCGGTCGCGACGACGATCACGCTGGTCGGACGCCGATCGCCGGCGCTCGCGGTCATCGCGACGGCCGCGCTCGTCGTGACCCAGGTCGCCTGGGCGTGGCACCGCTCGGCGCCGCTGTTCGACTGGGAGCCGGACGCGCGGCAGGCGGCGCGCGCCGACGCCGAGGCGTGGCTCGCCCACACGAGCCGGCCGGACGACGTCCTCTTCGGCTACGAGCCTCTCTACCTCGGCGCGTGGGAACGGAACCGCGCATCGTTCCCGACGACGGTCGTCCCTCGCGCCGACCCGGTCCTCGCGCTTCACACGTTGCGCCGCGAGGCGCCGCTCGGGCGCGGCGTCTGGGTGCTCGACGCGAGCGAGCGAAACAACATCCACCCGCGGCTCGAGATCGAGCGGCGGCTTCCCGACCCTGCGACGCCGTACGAAGTCCGCGCGTTCGGCCCGTTCCTCGTGATCAGGACGGTGCGACCGGTCGTGACGCCGAAGGCGTTCCTCTACTACGCGGCTCGCGCGCTCCTCGTTGGACAGCAGCTGGGGATCGGCGACGCGGACGTGAACCTGCAGACGGTCGTCCTCGCCGCCCGGGTCGATCGGGGCTACGGCCCGTCTCTGCGCTCGCGCTCGAGCAACTCGCGGTAGCACGGTGCGCTCTCGAACGCGGCGAGCCCGGCCTGCACGCGCCGCCGACGGCGACGCTGTGCGCGCCTGAGGCCCGCGGCGACCGCAGAGGCGCCGACGATCCCGCCGAGCACGAACGAGCGCGCTCGGTGACGCCGGCCGCGGTCCTCGCCCGTCCCGTCGTCGCGCGCCATGAGACGATCGTAGGCCATGCGCGTCGTCTCTCTCGGCGACCTCGGCCTCGACGTCGTCGTGCGGATCCGCGGCGAGATCGCTCGCGGCGCCGACACCGCGGCGGAGGTCTCGCTCGCAGCGGGCGGTCAGGGCGCGAACGTCGCGGCCTGGGCGGCCGCGCTCGGCGCCGAGGCACGCTGGCTCGGGAAGCGGGCGACCGACGGGGCAGGACGCCTCGCTGCGGACGAGCTCGAGCGGCGCGGCGTCGAGCTCGTCGGACCCGTCGTCGGGGAGGGAAACTGCGTCGTCGTCTCGCTCGTCGACGCCTCCGGCGAGCGTTCGATGCTCCCGGCGCGCGGTGTCGCAACGTCGCTCAGGCCGGAGGAGCTCGAGCCCGCCTGGCTCGCCTGCGATCACCTGCACGTCTCCGGCTACGCGCTCACCGCCGACCTGGTCGCGGCCGCGGCGGCCCGCGCCGTCGAGCTCGCACGCGGCCGCCGCGCCCGCATCAGCGTCGACCTCTCCTCGTGGAGCGCGATCCGGGAGCGAGGCGCGGCCCGCTTCCGTGCGCTCGTCGAGGCGCTCCGGCCGGAGGTCGTGTTCGCGAACGAGGAGGAGGAAGAGGTCTTCGGCGGGCCGCTTCCCGGCGCGATGTGGATCCTGAAACGAGGTGCCGGCGGGTGCTCGTTCGACGGCGACGAGCGCCCCGCCGTGGCAGTTGACGCCGTCGTCGACACGACCGGGGCGGGCGACGCGCTCGCCGCGGGATGGATCGTCGGCGGCCCCGACCTCGCGCTCGCCGCGGCGGCGCGCTGCGTCCAGCAGGCGGGCGCGATGCCGTGAGTCGCACGCCGGGTCTGCCCGTCGGCTTCCCTGCCGTGGCGGTTCCGGCACGAAATCGGCACAGACGCGTGCGAGATTCGGCGGTAGCGTGACATCAGGGACACGGGAGTGCCCCTGGGGGAGGTTGGGGGCCGGTAGCTTCGGCGCCGTGGGAGAGCACGCCGTTCTCGTACGTCTCGCACCTGGTCACCGTCCCGGTTCGCGTCGGCGGCGTCGCGGCGCGGTTCGTGCTCGACACGGGTATCGGCCCGACGATCCTCTCCGAAGCCCTCGCGCACGAGGTCGGCTGCGTCCCGGGCGGGGAGATGTTCACCGGGCGCCGGATGTCGGGTCAGGAGGTGGGTGTGCCGCTCGGCCAGGCGCCGCCGATCGCCCTCGGCGACTTCACTCGGACGGGCCATGTGGTCGGGATCCTCGACACGAGCGGGTTCCCGGAGCCGCTGAGGGCGCTCGCATTCTTCGAGGAGACGCCGTTCACCGTCGACTACGGAGCGTGCCACCGTGGTGGCCGAGTCGTGCGAGACGCTCGCGGGACGCGCCGAGGTCGGGACGTCGGTCGCCGTCCGGCTCGACCGGCAGGGGCCCGCGCTCGTCGCGTTCCTCGCGCTGACGGTGCCGGGGCTCGGCTCGATCGAGGTCGAGGTGGACATGGGAAGCGACGTGCTGATCCTGGACGCGAGGCACGCTTCCGCGGTCGGCATCCGGCTCGACGACCGCGTGATTCGCCGCGTCGAGGGGAAGGACGAGACGGGCCACGCCTACGTGCGCAGCTTCACCCGGTTGGACGACACCATCCACGTCACCGGCGCCCCCGACGTCGAGCAGTCCGGCATGGAGGTGATGTTCCAGGAGATCGTCTACGACGGACTGACCGGCGACGGGTTCCTACGCCGCTTCGTCGTGACGCACGACGTGCCGGGCGAGCGCATGATCTTCGCCCCGCACGACTGACGCTGGGAGGAGATGCGGCGCGACTACGCTGCGCCGCGTGGAGCACCTGATCCGCGTCTCCGAGGAGGTCCAGGCCGCGCTCGAGGGCGGGAACGCGGTGGTGGCGCTCGAGACGACGCTCGTCGCGCACGGGTTCCCGGCGCCGGTGGGAATCGAGGTCGGGCTGGCGAGCGAGGCGGCGGTTCGCGCCGCAGGCGCCGTCCCGGCGACCGCGGGCGTGCTGGACGGCCGCGTCGTGATCGGGCTGACGGCCGGAGAGCTCGAGCGCTTCACGTCCGAGGCGCGGAAGCTCGGCCCGCGCGACCTTGCGCCATGCGCCGTGCAGGGCGCGGTCGGCGCGACCACCGTCGGCGGCACGCTCACCGCCGCCGCCGCGGTCGGCATCCGCTTCATAGGCACCGGCGGGCTGGGTGGCGTGCACCGCGGCTTCCCGACGCCGCCCGACGTGTCGGCCGATCTCGGCGCGTGTGCTCGGGTCCCGGCGCTCATCGCCTCGTCGGGGGTGAAGTCGCTCCTCGACGTCCCCGCGACTGCGGAGGTGCTCGAGACGCTCGGCATCCCGGTGCTCGGCTACGGCGTGGACACCCTCCCCCTCTTCTACGCCGCGGACGGCGGCCCACCCGTCTCGGCGCGGGTCGAGAGCGCGGCCGAGGCCGCCGCGGTGGCAGACGCGCACTGGCGTCTGGGCGGAAACGGGATCCTCGTCGCCCGCGCGCCGGACGAGAGCCTCGACGTCGCCGAGCTGACCGAGGAGATCCTCGCGGAGGCAACCGAGCGGGGTATCGTCGGCCAGGCCGTGACGCCGTACGTGCTCTCCGCCCTCCACGACCGCTCGGGCGGAGAGACGCGCCGAGTCAACCGCGACCTCATCGTCGCCAACGCCGGGCTGGCCGCCGCGATCGCGGTCGCCCACGCGTCCCTGTGACGGAGCTCTACGACAGCGTCCGCGCGCTGCCGCTCCGCGTGGAGAGCTACGAGCTCGATCCGCACGAGCTCTACGTCCGTCCGAACTTCACGCGCAAGACGACGGTCGTCCGGCTCCTCGGCGCCGGTGCGGAGGGTCTCGGCGAGGACGTGACCTATGACGGCCCGCTGCAGGACGCGCAGCAGGCGCGGGGACCGGTGCTGCCACTTGCGGGCGAGTGGACGATCGAGAGCTTCTCGCGCCACCTCGAGACGCAACCGCTCTTCCCTGAGGCGCCCGAGCGGCACGACTACCTCGACTACCGCCGCTGGGCGTTCGAGAGCGCCGCCCTCGACCTCGCCTTGCGCCAGACGGGCAGGTCGCTCGGGGACGTCGCCGGACGTGATGCGCGGCCCGTGACGTTCGTCGCGTCGGGCCCGCTCGGTGAACCGCCGACGACGGATCGCCTGCGCGCCTTCCTCGCGCTCTACCCCACCCTCCGCTTCAAGCTCGACGCCCGCCCGGACTGGACCGACGAGATCTTCTCCGAGCTCCGCGGGCTCGGCTGCGTCGACTCGATCGACCTCAAGGGCCAATATGCGGGCACCGCCGTCGACAACCCGCCCGACGTCGGGCTCTACCGCCGGGTCCTCGACGAGTTTCCCGACGCGTGGATCGAGGATCCCGCGCTCACCGCCGAGACGATCCCGCTCCTCGAGCCGGCCGCCGAGCGAGTCACGTGGGACGCGCCGATCCACTCCGTGGCCGACATCGAGGCGCTGCGCTGGCCGCCGCGCACCGTCAACGTCAAACCGTCGCGATTCGGCTCGCTCGAGCGCCTTTTCGCCGCATACGACTACTGCGAGGCGAACGGCATCGGCGCCTACGGCGGCGGCCAGTGGGAGCTCTCGGTCGGACGCGGCCACATCCAACTCCTCGCGGCGCTCTTCCACCCCGACACGCCGAACGACGTCGCGCCCGGCGGCTACAACGCGGTCGAGCCCCCGGCCGGTCTGCCCGTCAGCCCCCTGACGGTCGCCGCGCGCGAGACGGGCTTTCTCGCGACCTAGCGGAGGTTGCATCGACCGACCCGATCCGCGATGGTCCGCCCGTCGTCGGAAAGGAGAGGTCGATGCGTACGCCGCTCGCAAACGCCCTCGAGAACGCGGCCGCCGTCGCCGGCGGCGGGCCGCCGCGCACGACACGCCGCGGACTGCTCCGCAGCGCCGGCGCGGGAGCGCTCGCCCTGTCCGCGCTCGGACGCCTCACCCCGGCGGCCCGCGCGGCCGCCGCGCCGCGGATCGTCGTCGTCGGGGCGGGCCTGGCGGGCCTGACCTGCGCCTACCGGCTCGAGCAGGCGGGCTACACCGCTCAGCTCTACGAGGCGTCCGACCGCCTCGGTGGGCGGTGCTGGACGATTCGCGGCGCCTTCGCAGACGGGCAGATCGCCGAGCACGGCGGGGAGCTGATCGACCAGGGCCACAACGCGATCCGCAACCTCACGCAAGAGCTCGGCCTCGGGCTCGACAACCTCCTCCGCGCCGAGGCGAACGGCACCGAGCTCCTCGGCTACTTCGACGGGGCGCCGTACTCGTTCAAGGAGATGACCGACGACCTCAAGCAGGTCTGGCAGAAGATCCACAGCGACACCTCGGCCGCGGGGTACCCCACCACCTTCGACTCCTCGACACAGCGGGGGCGGGAGCTCGACCGGATGTCGATCGTCGACTGGATCGAGGAGTCGGTGCCGGGCGGGATGGCCTCGCGCCTCGGGCAGTTCCTCGACGTCGCCTACAACATCGAGTACGGCGCCGAGTCCAGTGAGCAGAGCTCCCTCAACCTGCTCTACCTCCTCGGCTTCGCCGGGCAGGGGCAGCTCCGCATCTTCGGCAAGTCCAACGAGAAGTACCGCGTACGCGGCGGGAACGACCAGATCCCGACGCGCCTGGGAGCGGCCCTCGCTTCGCAGATCACGACGGGCGCGGAGCTGGTCGCGGTCCGCAAGACGCCCGCCGGGGCGTACTCCCTGAGCTTCCGAATCGGCTCGAAGACGACGACCGTCGCCGCCGACAAGGTCGTGCTCGCACTCCCCTTCTCGATCCTCCGTCGCTCGGTCGACCTCTCGGCCGCGGGCTTCTCCGACCGGAAGCTCGTCGCGATCCGGCAGCAGGGCATGGGCACGAACTCGAAGCTCCACGTCCAGTTCCGCTCCCGGCGCTGGAACGCGCTCGGCTGCAACGGCGAGACGTTCGCCGACACGGGCTACCAGAACACGTGGGAGGTCACCCGCGCGCAGGCGGGCGCCTCCGGGATCCTCGTCGACTACACCGGCGGGACGACCGGCGCAGGCTTCGGCTCGGGCACGCCGACCCAGCGGGCGCAGAAGTTCCTCGCGCAGATCGAGCCGGTGCTGCCCGGCCTCTCGCACGAGTGGAACGGCCGCGCGACCGTCGACTTCTGGCCGGCGTACGCGTGGACACGCGGCTCCTACTCGTACTGGAAGGTCGGCCAGTACACGGGGTTTGCAGGGATCGAGGGGCGGCAGGAGGGGAACGCGCACTTCTGCGGCGAGCACACCTCGATCGACTTCCAGGGCTACCTGAACGGCGCCGTCGACACCGGCGAGCGCGCCGCCTCCGAGGTGATCGCCGACCTCGGTTGACCCTCAGGTCTGGAGACAGGTGTCTGCGACCGCGACAGCGGGCGCCTTCAGGGATCTGCCCCGCCGCAGGCGGGGATCAAGCCGCAGGAACCCGCTCCCGCGGACTCCTGCTCGGCGCGTCGATGTCCAGGTGGGGGAGCCAGCCGAGCCAGCGCGGGAGGTACCAGGTGCGCTCGCCGAGGAGGGCGAGCACCGCGGGCAGAAGCACGAGTCTCACCACCGTGGCGTCGATCAGGAGCGAGACGGCGATCCCGAAGCCCATCTCCTGGAACTCCACCTGGTCGCCGGCCGCAAACCCGACGAACACCGCGATGATGATCAACGCGGCTCCCGTGATGATCCGCGCGGTGGACGCGACCGCGCGCTCGACCGCCACGGTCGTCCTCTCCCCTCGCGCGACGTGCTCGCGAATGCGGCTGAGCAGGAACACCGTGTAATCCATCGACAACCCGAAGAGGACGGCGAACAAGAAGAGCGGCAGCCACGCGGCGATCACGTCGACCTCGGTGAAGCCGAGCAGGTCGCGTCCCACGCCCTTCAGGAAGACGAGCACGATCAGGCCGTAGGCCGCGGCGACGGAGAGCAGGTTGAGGCCGATCGCGACCGCGGCGAGGACGATCGAGCGGAAGGCGACCGTGAGCAGGATGAAGCTCAGGCCGAGGACGAAGGCGAACACGATCGGCAGCCACCTGTCGGTGAGGGCGCGGTAGTCGAGCACCTCGGCGGTCTCGCCCGTGACGTAGACGGTCGCATCGAGCCCGCCGAAGACCGCCGGCACGACCGTCGCGCGCAGGCCCTGCACGGCTGCGAGCGCCCGCTCGTCGCGGCTGTCCCCGACGACGAGCGCCTCGACGTTCGCAGCCCGGCCGTCGGGGCTCGTCGAGACCTCCGGCTGGAGGAATGCGCTCTCCGCGCCGATGCGCCGGGCGACCTCGGCGATCGCCGCGCGCAACGGCGCGGCGCGGACGTCGCCCCCGACGACCACCTGCACCGAGTCGGGCGTGCCAACGCCGAACTCGCGCTCGAGCATCGTGAACCCCTGTTTCGCGTGGAAGCGATCGGGGAGCTCGCGCACGCCGGTGAGCCCCGTCTCGATCGAGAGCACCGGCGCCGCCACGAGGAGCAGCGCGCCGATCGAGATCACCGCGGCGCGGCCCGGGGCGCGTGTGACCGAGCGCACGACGCGCGACCAGACACGCCCCTCGGCGCCCGCCTCCTCAGCGGCCCGGCGTCCGAGCCACGGCACCCGCAGCGCGTTGACGCGATCGCCGAGCAGCGCGAGCACCGCGGGGAGGAGCGTCAGGGCGGCGAGCACCGTGACGACCCCGACGAGCACGGCGCCCGTCGCCAGGCTCCGGAGGATCGTGTCCGGCACGAGCACCATGCCGAGCATCGCGAGGACGAACGCCGAGCCGCTGAACAGCACCGCGCGGCTCGTGGTCGAGCCGACGGTCGCGATCGCGTCGAGTCGCTCGCTGCCGTGGCGCCGTTCCTCGCGGAACCGGGAGACGACGAACAGCGAGTAGTCGATCCCGAGCGCGAGGCCCATCCCCGAGATCATGTTCACGACGTAGACGGAGAGGTCGTACGCCTGCCCGACGAGCGCGGTGAGGCCGAGGGCGATCACGATCGAGACGAGCGCGACGAGCACCGGTAGAAGACCGGCGACGACCGCCCCGAACACGAGCAGGAGCACGATCAGCGCGACCGGGAGGCCGAACTCCAGCTCTCCCTTCTCGAGATCCTGCTGCGAGAGCTCCGTGAAGTCGTGGTCGGCAGTGAACTCGCCGGTGATCGCGGTGTCGAACCCTCCGCTGTTGCCCGCGTCGACCGCGTCGATCACGCGCTCGATGCCCTCGTCGCCGTCGCCCTTCAGCCCGACGAGGAGGATCGTCGCGTGCCGGTTCGGGGAGACGAGCCGCCGCTCGCCGGTCGAGTAGAAGGTCCTCACCGGCTGGACGACGCCGGTCCGCTCGATCGACCGCGCGAGCGACTGGACCTTGGCGCGGAACGCAGGGTCGCCCACGGGCAGCAGCCGCGAGTAGACGACGACGAGCTCGTTGACGTAGTCGTTGCTCGGAGGGAAGTGCTCGCCGAGGAGGTCGTACCCGCGGTACGACTCCGGGTCGTTCGTCATCTCGGCGTCCGTCGTGAGCGTGTCGCCGAGCAGGGCGCCGATCGCGCCGACGGCCAGGAGGATCGCGACGCCCCAGAGCGCGACCGTCCGCCACGGCCGCCGGCTGGATGCCCGCGCGAGCCGTCCCGTGAGGTCGTTCACCGCGGCGGGGGCGCCGCGTCTACGACTCGAGCGCTGCGAGCAGCTCGTCGACCGCCACGAGCGTCAGCGTCTGAAACTTCACGCTTCCCCGCGCCCCGAGCTTCACGGACAGGTTGGCCATCGTCAGCTCGTCCGGAGCCTCGACGACGTTGACGAAGTCGTACTCGCCGAGCGACGCCCACTGATGGAGCACCTTGGCGCCCAGTTCCTCCACGTCGCGGTTGACCTCGCGTAGCCGCGCAGGGTTCGCGTTGAGCGTCTGCGTCCCCTTCTCGGTGAGCGACGAGAGCATCAGGTACGTCGGCACGATGGTCTCCTCTCGGTCGGAGCGGGAGCCCTGAGCCTACTTCGCCTCGCCCGTGACCCCCAACCGCAGCCGGCGCCGCTCCTCCTTGCTCAGCCCCACCCGGGCGACGAGGTCGACGTAGACGACCGCGGCGCCGAGGAAGAGGAGCGGCGACATCACGAGATCGGCAAGGAAGATCGCGACGCGCACGGCGGCGTCGGCCTGGCTCGCGAGCAGGAGCCCCAGCGTGTACCTCGTGATCGCGAAGAGGATCGCCAGGGTCGCGAACGAGCCCGCTGCGTGGACGTAGTCGGCGCGTCCGAGCACGAGCGTCCTGCGCAGCGCCGCCGCCGGTGCGAGCCGCTCGGCCATCACGACCGGCACGGCGTGACCCGCGAGGCCGAGCCAGAGGACGGAGAGGATCGCGAACCACGGGAAGAGCAGGGCGGCGGGCAGGAACGTCAGCACGCCGAGCGCGACCGCGGACACCCATACGCGGAGTGGTGGCTTCTCGTCCTGGCGGATCGCGCATGCACCCGCGTAGGCGAGGCTGAACAAGGGCGACGCCGCGACGAGAGCGAGGGACTTCTCCGGAATCGAGAGTCCTGTGACCAGCTGATCGACGACGGCGACGGGGATCCCGAGCAGCAACGCGCGGTAGAAGTTCCGCTGGTAGAGCTCGATCCCCTGGGCGACGACCTGGCCGACCGTCCGCGAGACGGGCGGGAGCGGCGGCGGCAGGGGACGACGCTCGCGTGAGCCGGTTCTCGCCACGCGCCAACGGTAGCTCCGCGGCGGTTCAGCCGCCGCGCGCCGCCGCAGCCTCGACCGCCGCGATCAGCGCGGGCAACGCGGCGTCGAGCCGCTCGAGCGCTCCCGGCACGTCCCAGCGCGCCCGGTCCTCCTCGCCGAGCGCGTTGGAGATCGCGCGCACCTCGACCGCGGGGACGCCCGCGAGCGCCGCCGCCCGGAGGACGCCGAACCCCTCCATCGCCTCGACTGACGGACCTCGCGACACCGCGTCGCCGGCGCGACTGACGGCGGCGGACGTGACGATCGGCAGCGCCGGCGCGTCGGGCAGTGCGGCGACCGCGGCCCGGACGAGCCGCGCGTCCGGCTCCAGACGGTCGACGACGGGCCACTCGGCCGCGAGGTCCTCGTAGCGGGACTCGGAGCCGATCACCAGCGCGCCGGAAGGGAGGCCGACTGCGCCGGCAAGGCCGACGTGGAGGATCGCGCCGACGTCCGCCGTCGTCGCGAGCGCGCGGGCGGTCGAGGCGGCCGCCTCGACCGGACCGACCCCGCACTCGAGGCCGGCGTGCCCGCAGAGCTCCGCGCGCGTCGCCGCGACGATCAGGAGACCCGGCATCGGGCGATCGTAGAGCGTCAGGCGACGTCTGACCCGATGGCGAGCTCGAGCGTCGCAGCCAGGGTCATCGACTCGCCGCGGGCCATCGTCTCCCTGCACTCCTCGAGCCCGCAGAGCGCCTCCGCGCGCGCGTGCGTTGCCTCGTGGAGCTTGCGCTCGAAGGGCTTGAAATCGGCACCCATCCGACTCAGCAGGCCGCCCGACGTGCCGAGCAGCGTCGCCGCGCGCTCTCCGTCCCCGGCCTCGGCAGCGACCGCCGCCAAGCCCTCGAGGCACCAGGCGAGGTCCTCTGCGTCGCCCGTCTCGCTTGCGAGGCGGAGGCCCTCGCGAAACCGCGCGCCGGCGGCCTCGTGCTCTCCGACCATGAGGTCGACCGCGCCGCGGTTGAAGTGGGAGCGCGCGAGGTTCGCCGTGTCGCCGCGCGCTTCGAGGAGAGCGTGGCTCTCCTCGAACAGCGGTCGCGCGCGCTCGTAGTCGCCGGTGGTCAGCGCGAGGTCGCCGAGGTTGTTGATCGCGAGCGCCGCGATTCGCGTGTCGTCGACGGTGCGCGCCAGCGCGACCGCCTCCTCGAGCACGATCGCCGCGCGGGCGTGGTCGCCGGCCGCAAGCACGATCGCGCCGAGGTTGCTGAGCGCATTCGCGACGTAGCGCGGCTCCTCGCCGCGCCGGGCCGCGTCGAGCGCCGATTCGGAGTGCGCGGTCGCTGCCGCGTAGTCGCCCTGGAGCAGGGCGATCGCGGAGGCGGCCGTGAGCGCCCGACGGAGGAGCGCCGGCGGCTGGTCGCGGTCGTCGACGAGGGCGCCCTCCAGACGGCGACGCCCCTCGCCGAGGTGCCCGCGCACGTACCAGAACCGGCTCAGGGCGACGGCGAGGCGGAGCCGGAGCCGGTGCTCCCCCGAGGCGCCCAGGAACGCGAGCGCGGAGCGGAGGTTGTCGTGCTCCGCCTCGAGGATCCCGAACCAGCGCGTCTGCTGGTCGCCGCCGAGCTCGGCCTCCGCGGCCTCGGCGAGCTCGAGGCACCATTCCGCGTGCCGCTGTGGCGTCTCGTCGCCGTCGACGTCACGAAGGCGGTCGGCCGCGTACTGACGCACGGTCTCGAGCAGGGTGTAGCGCGTCCCCGCCGCGTGATCCTGTACGTGGAGCAGCGATGCATCGTGCAGGCGCTCGACCAGCTCGAGCGCCGCGTCCTCGTCGCCGCCGACGCAGACCTCCGCGGCCGCCTCGAGCGTCGCGCCGGGCGGAAAGACCGAGAGCCGAGCGAGAAACCGCCTCTCCTCCTCCTCCAGCAGGTCGAAGCTCCAGTCGAGCGTCTCGCTGAGCGTCTGCTGCCGCGCGGGCGTGTCGTGCGGGCCTCCCGAGAGGAGCGACAGCCGCTCCGAGAGCCGCTCGAGCAGCTTTCGGGGCTCGAGCGTCCGGATGCGCGCCGCCGCGAGCTCGATCGCGAGCGGCAGTCGATCGACGCGGGAGCAGATCTCCCGCACGTCCGACTCGTTGTCGGCGGTCAGCTCGAAGCGGGGCTGGAGCGCCCGGGCGCGTTGGGCGAAGAGCTCGAGCGCCGGTTCCTCGTCGAGGGGCGCAACGGGAAAGACGTGCTCGCCGGAGAGGTGGAGGACGGCACGGCTCGTGACGAGGAGCGTCAGCCGCGGCGCTCTCGCCAGCAACTCGACGAGCGTCGCCGTTCCGGCGCGGAGATGCTCGACGTTGTCCAGGACGAGCAGGAGCTCGCGTCCGCGCAGCTCGGTCGCGAGCGCGTCGAGAGACTGCTCGTCGGCCAGGTCGCCGAGCTCGAGCGCCTGCGCGATCGCCGGGACGATCAGGTCGGGATCTCGGAGGGGCGCGAGCTCGACGAGCGCCACGCCGTTCGCGAACGACGCCTCGACGCGGCGCGCGGCCTCCAGTGCGAGCCGCGTCTTTCCGCTGCCACCCGAGCCCGTGAGGACGAGGAGACGCATGTCGCGCCGGAGCAGCGCGGCGCACAGCTCCTCCAGCTCGGCCTCCCGACCGACGAGGGCGTTCGGCGGCGCGGGCAGCGACCGGGACGCGGCCTGCCCGGCCTCGGGCGCATCGAGCGAGGCGTCCTGCTGGAGGATCCGCCGCTGGAGGTCGCGCAACCTTGGTCCGGGCTCGAGGCCGAGCTGCTCGTCGAGGTGCTGCCGGAGCGTCGCGTAGCGGTCGAGCGCGTCCACCTGCCGGCCCGATCGGTAGAGCGCCAACATCGCGAGCTCCTGCCCGCGCTCGCGGAGCGGATGCTCGTCCGCGAGCGCAAGGATCTCGCCGAGCGCCTCGCCCTGACGTCCCTGCCGAAGCTGCGCGTCCAGTCGCGTCTCGCGCGCGACGAGCCGCAGCTCCTCGAGCCGCTCGACCTCTCCCCGGGCGAACTCCTCGTACATCACGTCGGCGTACGCGGCCCCACGCCAGAGCGCGAGAGCCTGGTCGGCCAGCGAGGAGGCGAGTGGCGGGTTCCCCTGCTCGAGCGCGTCGGCCGCCTCGTCGACGAGCCGCTCGAACCGCTCGGCGTCGAGCGAGGCGCCGTCGAGGTCGAGCGCGTACCCGACCGGCCGGGTGACCACCGCGAAGCCGTCGGGAAGCGTCTTGCGGAGCTGGGACACGTAGACCTGAAGAAGCTTCGTCGCCGACGCAGGGGGCGACTCGGCCCAGAGCGCGTCGACCAGCGAGTCCGCCGAGCACGTCGTCCCGTGTGCGAGGGCGAGCGCCGCCAGGAGGCGCCGGTGCTTCAGCCCCGGCAGCGCGACGACGCCTCCCTCTCCGAGAAGCTCCAACGGCCCGAGCACGCGCAGCTCCGGTCGCACAGGCCGATTGTCGCCGCACCGGCGCGCCTATACCAGCGCTATACCGCACTCCCGCACCCTCGCGGCATGCCGTATGCGTTCGTCAACGACGTCGCCGCGAGCTGGGAGCGGTACGAGCGCTTCGCGCAGGCGTTCGACGGGCCGCCTCCCGAGGGCCTCGTGATCCACGCGGCCGGCCCCACCGACGAGGGGTTCCGCATCATCGCCGTCTGGGAGAGCGAGGACGCCTGGGAGCGGTTCCGCTCAGACCGTCTCGGTCCCGGCGTCGAGACCATGGCGCACGTGGCGCCGACCTTCCGACCGCTGCACGCCACGCACGTGGTGCAGGGCAGCGGACGGCCGAAAGGAGGAGCACACCAATGAGGAAGAGGACGATCATCCACCCGAGGACGCTGATCTGCATGGTGCTCGTGCTCGTCGGGGCGATGCTCACCACGACCGCTTCCGCCGCACCCGCCGCGAGCAAGGCGTGCGGGATGTGCGGGAAGAACCTGATCAAGAACCCGGGAGCCGAGGCCGGGGCAGGCATCACGGCCGTCGGCGCGTACGGCGCGGTTCCCGGCTGGAGCAACGAGGCGGGGCAGTTCACCGCAGCGTCCTACACGTTCCCGAACGGCTGGTTCTCGAAGACGACGAAGGGCTCACCCAAGCGCGGCAGGAACTACTTCTATGGGGGGACGACGACCGAGGCCATCGGGGCGAAGGCGACGATCGGCGAGCAGACGATCGAGCTTCCGGCGACGGCCGCGGGCCACAAGGTGACGCTCGGCGGCTGGCTCGGCAACTACGGGAGCGGGCCGAACGCGAACATGACACAGGTGCGGGCGGAGTTCGCCGGTGCGGACGGGACCGTGTTGGGACGGCTCCGGATCGGGAACGACACGACGATCGCGGGCACCGACATGGCGTTCCGCAGCCGCAAGGGCACCGTCCCGCGGGGCGCCACCCAGGTCACGGTCGTCGTGAGCTTCGCGGGAGGGGGGAGCAACTACAAGCTCGCCGGCGCGGACGACCTCTCGCTCGTGCTCGCCTGACGGAGGTTGGGGGAAGAGACCACGCTCGTGGTGACCACCACGAGCGTGGTCTCGCGGGTCACTCGGTGGCGACGGCCGCCTCGACGTTCTCTCTGTCCTCCGCGATCCCGTCGCCCGTCGTGAACCGGATCTCGCCGAGCTCGGCGTACGCCCGCACGGTGTCGCCCTCGTGGAACTCGCCCTCGAGCAGCGCCAGCGCGAGCGGGTTCTCGAGCAGGCGCTGGATCGCCCGCTTGAGCGGCCGTGCGCCGTAGGCGGGATCCCAGCCGGCCTCCGCGATCAGCTCACGCGCGCCGTCGGTGAGCTCGAGCGCGATCCCGCGCTCGGCCAGCCGGGCGTTGAGCCGCGCGAGCTGGAGCCCGACGATCTCGCCCAGCTGCTCACGGGTCAGCGCCTCGAACACGACGATCTCGTCGATCCGGTTCAGGAACTCCGGCCGGAAGCGGTCCGCCATGTCGTCGGCGGAGCGGATGTTCGACGTCATGATCACGACGGTGTTGCGGAAGTCGACGGTGCGGCCGTGGCCGTCGGTGAGGCGGCCGTCGTCGAGCAGCTGGAGCAGCACGTCGAAGACCTCGGCGTGCGCCTTCTCGATCTCGTCGAGCAGGATCACGGAGTACGGTCGCCGCCTGACCGCCTCGGTCAGCTGGCCGCCCTCCTCGTAGCCGACGTAGCCCGGTGGCGCGCCGACGAGGCGCGAGACGGTGTGCTTCTCCTGGTACTCGGACATGTCGAGCCGGACCATCGCCCGGTCGTCGTCGAACATGAACTCGGCGAGCGCCCGCGCGAGCTCGGTCTTGCCGACGCCCGTCGGCCCGAGGAAGACGAACGAGCCGATCGGGCGATTCGGGTCCTGCAGACCGGAGCGTGCGCGGCGGAGCGCGTTCGAGACGGCCTCGATCGCGGCGTCCTGGCCGACGACGCGCTCGTGGAGGCGCTCCTCCATGTGGACGAGCTTCTCGACCTCGCCCTCGAGCAGCCGGTCGGTGGGGATCCCGGTCCACTGTGCGACGACGGCGGCGATGTCGTCCTCGTCGACCTCCTCCTTCACCATCGGTGTGGCGGCAGGCTGGTCCTCGCGCTCGCGCAGCTCGCGCTCGAGCTCGGGCAGGAGTCCGTAGCGGATCTCCGCGACGCGGGCGAGGTCGCCGCTCCGCTCGGCGCGCTCGGCCTCCATCCGCAGGTCGTCGATCTCGCGCGTGATCTCCTTGACGCGGTCGAGCACGTCCTTCTCGTTCGCCCACCGCCCGGCCAGCTCGTCGCGTCGCGCCTTGGCCTCGGCGAGCTCCTTCTCGACGGGCTCGCGCGTCGCGGGGGCCTCCTTCGCCATCGCCGCGAGCTCGATCTCGAGCTGCGTGACCCTGCGGTCGGCCTCGTCGAGCTCGACGGGCGAGGAGTCGATCTCCATCCGCAGCCGGGACGCGGCCTCGTCGACGAGGTCGATCGCCTTGTCGGGAAGGAACCGGTCGGAGATGTAGCGGTCGGAGAGGACCGCCGCCGCGACGAGCGCGGCGTCGCGGATCCGGACGCCGTGATGGGCCTCGTAGCGCTCCTTGAGCCCGCGCAGGATCGCGATCGTGTCGGCGGCGGACGGCTCGCCGACGAGGACCGGCTGGAAGCGCCGCTCGAGCGCCGCGTCCTTCTCGATGTGCGTGCGGTACTCGTCGAGCGTCGTCGCGCCGACGGCGCGCAGCTCGCCGCGCGCGAGCATCGGCTTGAGGAGGTTCCCCGCCGAGACGGCGCCCTCGGCCGCGCCGGCGCCGACGATCGTGTGCAGCTCGTCGATGAAGAGGATGATCTCGCCGTCGCTCGCGGTGATCTCCTGGAGGACGGCCTTGAGCCGCTCCTCGAACTCGCCGCGGTACTTCGCGCCGGCGACGAGTGCGCCGACGTCGAGCGCCCAGACGCGCTTCCCCTCGAGCCCCGACGGGACGTCGCCCGCGACGATCCGCTGCGCCAGCCCCTCCGCGATCGCGGTCTTGCCGACGCCGGGCTCGCCGATCAGCACGGGGTTGTTCTTCGTACGGCGGGAGAGCACCTGGATCGTGCGGCGGATCTCCTCGTCGCGCCCGATCACCGGGTCGAGCTTCCCCTGCTCGGCGAGCGCGGTGAGGTCGCGTCCGTACTTCTCGAGCGCCTGGTAGGAGCCCTCGGGGTCCTGCGACGTCACACGCTGCCCGCCGCGCACCTGCTGGAGCGCAGCGAGCAGGTCGTCGCGCGGGACGAGCGCGAGCGCGAGGAGGAGGTGCTCGACGGAGACGTACTCGTCGGACAGCGCGGTCGCCTCGGCGAACGCGTCGTCGAGCGCCTTGCGGAACGCCGACGACGCCTGCGGCTGCCCGCCGCCGGAGACGGACGGCTGCTGCGCGAGCCGCGCCTCGGCCTCGCTCCGGAGAGCGGCCGCGCTGGCCCCCGCGCGCTCGACGAGCGTGCGGGGCAGCTCCTGGTCGAGCAGCGCGATCGCCAGGTGGTCGGGGGTGATCTCGGGGTTCCCGGCTCGGCGTGCGAGCTCCTGCGCCCCTGCGACCGCCTCGCCGCTCTTGATCGTCAGCTTCGAAAAGTCCATGTCGCTCCTCAGGGTCTCGTCGCGGGAAGCTGCGACTGCTCGTACAGCACGACCTCCCGCCGGTACTGCTTGTGGGTGAGCCGGATCTCGTCGCGGAGCTCGCGCTCGAGCTGCTCCATGCGGGTGCGGACCCGCCGAAGCTCGTCCTCCAGGCGAAGCACGTGCGTGACCCCGGCGAGATTGAGGCCGAGCTCGGTCGTGAGCCGCTGCACGAGGCGGAGCCGCTCGACGTCGACCTCCGAGTAGAGCCGGGTGCCGCCCGGGGTGCGCGCGGGCCGGACGAGGCCGCGGGCCTCGTACATCCGCAGCGTCTGCGGGTGGAGCCCCGCGAGTTCGGCGGCGACGGAGATCATGTAGCGCGGACGGTCGGGCATCAGCCGGCGCTCCTGGCCAGGTCCTGACGAGGCTGCTCGCGCAGGACGTCGCCGTACGCCTCGAGCGCTTCCTTCTCGGCCTTCGAGAGCTTCTTGGGGACCGTCACGCGGAGCCGTGCGAGCAGGTCGCCCTTGCCGCCGCCGTTGAGCTTGGGCGCACCACGCCCCTTCACGCGCAGCAGCTTCCCGTTCTCCGACCCGGCGGGAACCTTCAGCGCGACGGGGCCCTGCGGAGTCGGGATCTGGACGCTCGCGCCGAGCGCGGCCTCCGGGTAGGTGACGGGCACCTCGAGCACGAGGTCCGCGCCGCGCCGCTCGTAGAGCGGCGACGGTGTCACCTCGACGCGGACGTAGAGATCGCCCGCCGGCCCTCCGTTCACCCCCGGTTCGCCCTTGCCCTTCAGGCGGATGCGCGTGCCGTCCTTGGCGCCGGCCGGCACCTTCACCTGGTAGCGGCGCGTCACGCGCTCGCGGCCGGTGCCGCGGCACGCCTTGCAGGGCGTGTCGACGATGACGCCGTTCCCCCGGCAGCGCTGGCACGGATGGGAGAGGGCGAAGAGCCCCTGGCTGTCCGAGATCACGCCGCTGCCGTGGCAGTCGGGGCAGGTGCGCGGCGCCGTCCCGGGCTCCGCCCCGCTCCCGCCGCAGACGTGGCAGGCCGTCTCGAGCTCGACCGGCACGCGGATCTGGACGCCCTCGAGAGCGTCGTCGAACGAGATCCGCACGCGCGACTCAAGGTCGGCGCCGCGCTCGGGGCGCGGCCGCGCGGCGCGCTGCCCGCGGCCGAAGAACGAGCCGAAGTTGCCGAGCAGGTCCGAGAGGTCGCCGAGATCGACGTTCTCGAAGCGGGCGCCTCCGGGGCCGAACCCCTGGGGGCCGCCGGGCCCGGCTTCGCCGAAGCGGTCGTACGCCTGGCGCTTCTCGGAGTCGGAGAGGATGTCGTACGCCGCCTGGACGTCCTTGAACCGCTCCTCGGCGGACGCGTCGTCCGGGTTCCGGTCGGGATGCAGCTCGCGCGCGAGCTTGCGGTACGCCTTCTTGATCTCGTCGTCGGACGCGGTCTTCGCGACGCCCAGGACGTCGTAGGGGTTCCGGGGCGCCACGCTCAGCCCTCCGCCACGATCACACGCGCGGGCCGGAGGACGACGTCGCCCAGCCGATAGCCGCGCTGGATCACCTGCGCGATGTGTCCAGGCTCGACGCCCTCGGCGGGCTGGGTCATCAGCGCCTCGTGGACGTGCGGATCGAAGGCACCGTCGGTCGGAATCTCCTCGACGCCCTCGGAGGCGAGGATGCCGGCGAGCGCGTCCTTCGTCATCCGGACACCCTCGAGCACCTTCGCCTCCTCGTGATGCTCCGCCGCCTCGAGCGCGCGCACGAGGTCGTCGAGCACAGGCAGGAGCTTGACGACGACGCGCTCGCCCGCCCGCGAGTGCAGCTGAGCCTGCTCGCGGGCGACGCGCTTGCGATAGTTGTCGAAGTCCGCCGCGACCCGGCGGAGGTTGTCGAGAACCTCGTCGCGCTCCCGCTCCGCGTCCTGCAGGCGCGCGAGCAGCTCCTCGCCGTCGGTCGGCGCGGCGCCGCCCTGCGTCGTGGGATCGGACGGGGACGGCGAGGCGAGCTCGCCGTCCCCCTCGGTCGGCGCGACGATGTCGGGACGATCGTCGGTCACGACGTCTTCGCCGCCTCGTCCTCGTCGATCACCTCGTAGTCGGCGTCCTCGACGACCTCGTCTGTCTCGCCGCCGTCGCCGGACTGCTGGCCGGACGCGGACGACGACGCCGCGGCCTGCTGGCTCGCCTCGGCGTAGACGGCCTGGGCGAGCGGCTGCGCCGCCTGCTCGAGCGCCTGGGTCTTCGACCGGATCTCGCCGATGTCGTTGGACTCGAGCGCCTGGCGGAGCTCCATCACCCGGCCCTCGATCGTGCCCGCGTCACCCGAGTCGAGCTTGTCGCGGTGCTCCGAGAGTGCCTTCTCGGTCTGGTACGCGAGCTGCTCGGCGACGTTCTTCGCGTCGGCGAGCTCGCGCAGGCGGTGCGCCTCCTCCGCGTGCGACTCGGCGTCGCGGATCATCCGCGAAACCTCGTCCTCGGAGAGGCCCGAGCCGCCCTCGATCCGGATCTGCTGCTCGTTGCCGGTGCCGAGGTCCTTCGCGTTGACGTGGATGATCCCGTTCGCGTCGATGTCGAACGAGACCTCGACCTGAGGCATGCCGCGGGGCGCCGGGGGGATCCCGACGAGCTGGAACTTGCCGAGCGTCTTGTTGAACGACGCCATCTCGGACTCGCCCTGCAGGACGTGGATCTCGACCGACGGCTGGTTGTCCTCCGCCGTCGAGAACGTCTCCGCCTTGCGCGTGGGGATCGTCGTGTTCCGCTCGATGAGCTTCGTCATGACGCCGCCCTTCGTCTCGATCCCGAGCGAGAGCGGGGTGACGTCGAGCAGGAGGACGTCCTTGACGTCGCCCTTGAGCACGCCCGCCTGGATCGCGGCGCCGACGGCGACGACCTCGTCCGGGTTGACGCCCTTGTGCGGGTCCTTGCCGACGAGCTCCTTGACCTTCTCCTGCACGGCGGGCATGCGGGTCATGCCGCCGACGAGGACGACGTGGTCGATCGCCGACGACTCGAGGCCCGCGTCCGTGAGCGCCTGCTTCGTCGGGCCGACGGTCCGCTCGAGCAGGTCGTGCGTCAGCTCCTGGAGCTTCGCGCGCGTCAGCTGGAGGTCGAGGTGCTTCGGGCCCTCGGGCGTCGCCGTGATGAACGGGAGGTTGATCTGCGTCGTCATCGTCGACGACAGCTCGATCTTCGCCTTCTCCGCGGCCTCGTAGAGCCGCTGGAGGGCCATCTTGTCCTGCGACAGGTCGATGCCCTGGTCCTTCTTGAACTCGGAGGCCATCCAGTCGACGATCGCCTTGTCGAAGTTGTCGCCGCCGAGGTGGTTGTCGCCGTTCGTCGACTTCACCTCGAAGACCCCGTCGCCGAGCTCGAGCACCGAGACGTCGAACGTCCCGCCGCCGAGGTCGAACACGAGGATCGTCTGGTCCGTCGCCTCCTTGTCGAGGCCGTACGCGAGCGCTGCCGCGGTCGGCTCGTTCACGATGCGCAGCACGTTGAGGCCGGCGATCTTGCCGGCGTCCTTCGTCGCCTCGCGCTGTGCGTTGTTGAAGTACGCGGGGACCGTGATCACGGCGTCGGTGACCGGCTCGCCGAGGAACGCCTCGGCGTCGGCGCGCAGCTTCTGGAGGATCATGGCGCTGATCTCGGGCGGGGCGTACTGCTTGCCCTCGACCTCGACGCGCGCATCGCCGTTCTCACCCTGCGCGACGGTGTACGGGACGATCGTCATCTCCTCCGAGACCTCGTCCCACTTGCGCCCCATGAACCGCTTGATCGAGAAGATCGTGTTCTCGGGGTTCGTCACCTGCTGACGGCGCGCGGGCGCGCCGACGAGCCGCTGGCCGTCCTTTGCGAACGCGACGACGGACGGCGTCGTGCGGCCGCCCTCTGCGTTCGGGATGACGGTCGGCTCGCCGCCCTCGAGGACGGCCATGCACGAGTTCGTCGTTCCCAGGTCGATTCCGATGGTCTTCGCCATAACGCTGGTCAGGCTCCTTCCTTGAGCGTTCCGATAGAGATAAATCTGAGTGAGATAGTATCAGATCACGCCGGCCGATTCCGGCGCCTAGCGGACGATCGCGATCAGCGCCCCGCCGGCGACGACGAGCGCGGCGCCCAGGACGACGCGCGCCCCCACTCGCTCCGACCGGCGGAGGAGCAGCGCCGAGAAGACGACGCCGAACAGGGACTCCGTCGCGACGATCGGGGCGACGACAGACACCGTGCCGCGGTAGAACGCCTCGAAGAGGGCGATGTAGGAGAGGCCGACGAACGTCCCGGGGAGGAGCCACCGCGCGACGACCGGGGCCGGCCAGCGAATGCGGTTCCGCCGGCCGACGACGAACGACGACGTCACGACGAGGCTCGCCGCGAGCATGGCCGCCCCGGCGGTCATCGAGGGGACGCCGGTCTCGAGCGACAGGTGCCGCACGAGGTTGTCCCGCAGCGCGAACAGCGCGGCGCCGACAAGCGCGATCACGATCCCGATGCTCCGTACGTGATGCGGCCGCTCGGGCTCGAGCGCGAGCGCGATCCCGCCCGCCACGACGAGCAGCGCGCCTACGAGCACCGCGGGCCCGGGGCGCTCGCCGAACGCGACGACCGCGATCGTCACCGCGAAGAGCGGCGCCATGCCGAACGCCACCGAGGCTCGGGAGGAGCCCGCCTCGCGGATCGCAACGGTGATGAAGAGGTTCGACAGCCCCGGCGCGATCGCGCCCGCGAGGAGGAACGGCAGCAGGCCGTGGAGCGTGACGCCGCCCTGGACGGCCGCGGCGACGCAGAGGACGGCGAAGGTCGCGAGCTGCATCAGCAGCGCGCCGACGGCCGCGGGCACGAGCGGCGGGACGAGCGCGAACCGCACGGCGACGGGCATGGCGCCGAAGAGAGCCGCCGACGTGAATGCGAGCGCGACGGCGTCCATCACGCCCGCGCCGGGACGAGTCGGCGCAGCACCGCTGCCGCGGCCGGCTCCGCGAGGAGGATCCCGGCGAGCATCACCGCGCAGCCGGTCCAGCCGGCCCAGCCGAGGCTCTCCGAGAGGAGCAGCACGCCGAACAGCGCCGCGAACGGCGCCTCGAGCGTGAAGACGAGGGCGGTGCGCGCGGCGGTGGCGCGGGACTGGACCCAGGTCGCGACGAGGTAGCCGAGCGCCCCGGCGAAGACCCCCGTGACGACGAGCGCGTACCACGTCTGGGCATCGTCCGGCGCCTCGACCTGGCCGGCCGCGACGGCGATCACGACGAACGTCGCGCACGAGACGACCATCTGGAGGAACGTCAGCGCCCGCGCGTCGTAGCGCGGGGCGAACCGCTCCATCGCGGTTATCTGGAACGACTGCGCGACCGCGTTGGTGAGGACGAGGACGTTCCCGGCGACCGAGCCGCCGGGCATCCCGCTGATGAGCGCGAGGCCGACGAGCGAGAGGCCTACCCCGCCCCACGCCGGCGCCGGCACGCGCGTCCGGAACAGCGCGAGCGCGAGGAGCGGGGTGAACACGACGTAGAGGCCGGTGATGAACCCCGTGCTCGAGACCGTGGTCAGCTCGAGGCCCGCGGTCTGGAAGCCGTACGCGGCGGCGAGGAACCCGCCCGCGAGCGACCCCGCGATCCAGCCCGACCGTGGCAGCGAGCGAAGCGGCGCCCAGGCGAACGGCGCGAGGGCGACGCCCGAGATCGCGAACCGCACCGCGAGGAACGCGAACAGCGGGTAGGCGTCGAGCGCCTTCTGCACCGGGACGAACGTGTAGCCCCAGATCGCGGTGACCGCGACGAGGGCGAGGATCGGAGCTCCGGCGCGCGGCACCGCGCGAGGCTATCCGGGCGAGCGGCGGCCCTGGCATCCCTGGTTACGCTTTGGGCGTGCACCCCGTCGACACCCTGGGACGCCCGGTTCGCGACCTCCGCATCTCGGTCACCGACCGGTGCAACTTCCGCTGCACGTACTGCATGCCGAAGACCGTGTTCGGGCACGACTACCGGTTCATGGACCGCAAGGAGCTCCTCACCTTCGAGGAGCTCGAGCGCGTTGCCCGAGCGTTCGCCGAGCTCGGCGTCGAGAAGATCCGCCTGACGGGCGGTGAGCCGCTCCTGCGCAAGGAGCTCGAGGTGCTCGTCGAGCGGCTCGACGGGATCGACGGGCTCGACCTGACCCTCACGACGAACGCCTCGCTGCTCGCGCGCAAGGCCGAGGCGCTCCGCGACGCCGGCCTCGACCGCATCAACGTCAGCCTCGACTCGCTCGACGACGCGACGTTCCGCGCGATGAACGACGTCGAGTTTCCCGTCGCGCGCGTGCTCGAGGGCATCGACGCAGCGGCCGCGGTCGGTCTCCCCGTCAAGGTCAACGCCGTCGTCAAGCGCGGCCTCAACGACAACGGCGTCGTCGCGATGGCGCGTCACTTCCGCGGCACGGGACACACGCTTCGCTTCATCGAGTACATGGACGTCGGCGCGACGAACGGCTGGCGCCTCGACGACGTCGTCCCGGCCACGGAGATCGTCGAGCGGATCGACGCCACGTTCCCGCTGGAGCCGCTCGAGGCGGCGTACGCCGGGGAGGTCGCGCGACGCTTCCGCTACCGCGACGGCGCAGGCGAGATCGGAGTCATCGCGTCGGTCACCAAGCCGTTCTGCGGCGACTGCACCCGCGCCCGCATCTCGGCCGAGGGGAAGCTCTACACGTGCCTCTTCGCCGTGCGCGGCACCGACCTGCGCGCGCTCCTCCGCGGCGGGGCGTCGGACGACGACCTGCGCGACGCGATCGGCGGGGTCTGGACACGGCGCACCGACCGGTACTCGGAGATCCGCACCGAGCAGACGGCGAAGCTCCCGCGGATCGAGATGTCCTACATAGGCGGCTGATGCCGTGGGGGAACCATGGTTCCCTGCTAGGCCCAGTCGAGCGGTTCGTAGCCGCTCGAGACGGGTGCTGAGATGATCAGCACCCGGGCAACGGCGTCGGAGTCGTTGCGCACCGTTCGACGCCGCACGGGGTCGAGCCTCGCGTACGAGCCACGGCGCACGGGATAGTCGACCCCGTCGACGACCATCACCGCGTCGCCGTCGAGGACGAGGAACACCTCCTCGTGCTCGCGCCCCGACTCGTCGTGCTCGGGGATCGATTCCCCCGGCGGCAGCTCTACCGCGTTGATCCCGAACGAGTCGATGCCGAGCGACCGCCGCACGAGCACCCACTTCCCGTACGCCCGCTCCAGCTCCTCGTCGTGCTTGATCGTGACGCCGTCCATCGCTCCTCCTGTCACTCGACCGGGGGATCGTGCCACGCCGCTTCCCCGCGGGACAGTCGGGCCGCCCCGATAGACTCGGACCAGTGACGGGTTACGCGGAGGCACGCCGGCTGCCGCGTGGCTGGACGCACCTGCTGCTCCAGATCGCGGTGTGGTTCGGCTTCTACGGTGCGTATCAGGCGGCGCGGGGCGCGGCCGATCGCGGCGTGGGCGAAGCGTTCTGGAACGGCACGCTCGTGATCGAGACGGAGAACCGGCTCCGGATGTTCATCGAGCCCACGATCCAGAACTTCGTCGAGCAGTCCGGCGTCCTCGTCGCGGCCACGACGTACACGTACTGGCTCTCCCAGTTCGTCGTGGTCGGAATCTCGCTCCTATGGGTGTACTTCCGCCACCACGACCGCTTCGCGGACTTCCGCAACTGGATCATCGGCGCGAACCTCCTCGGGCTCGTCGGCTACGTCCTGATGCCGACGGCCCCGCCGCGGATGTTCCCCGAGTGGGGCTTCACCGACACGCTCGCCGAGCTGAGCGGCGTCAACCAGCAGAGCGTCGCGTTCGCGGCGAACCCCTATGCGGCGATGCCGAGCCTCCATGCGATGGACGCCCTCATCGTGGGCCTCGTGATGGCGTCCGTCTGCCGGTCCTGGGTCGCTCGGGCTCTGTGGCTCGTCTGGCCGGCGTGGGTCTCCTTCGCCGTAATGGCGACGGGCAACCACTTCTGGCTCGACTGCGCGGCGGGGTTCCTGCTCGCAATCCTCACGGGCCTGATCCTGTTCCGCCGCCGGATCCGCCAGTTCGTCCCCGGCCTGTGAGTCAGAGCGAGCCCGGCGGGCCGCGGGTCAACCAGCTCGATCGGGTCAAGCAGGAGTACACGCAGGCGGCGCGGGAGATCCTGCGCCGCTCGATGCGCGGCGTCGCGAAGACGAAGCTGACACCCGACATGCTCACCCTCGTCGGGGTCGCGACGTGCCTCGCCGGGGCCGTTCTCGTCGGCTTCGAGACGCGCAACGAGTACCTCTTCTTCTGGCTCGGCGGCCTCCTCTTCGTCGTCGGCTCCATCGCCGACATCCTGGACGGCGCACTCGCCCGCGCCGCAGGGAAGGGAACGGTGTTCGGCGCGTTTCTCGACTCGACCTTCGACCGGGTCGGCGAGGCCGCGATGCTCGCCGCGATCGGTCTCTCCTTCATGCACGACTCGAACGAGGTCGCGTTGATGGCGGCGTTCGCCGCCGTGATCGGATCGTTTCTCGTCTCGTACACACGCGCCCGCGCAGAGACGCTCGGGCTCCGTGGCGACGTGGGCTTCGGCTCGCGCGTCGAGCGCGTCGTGCTGATCGGCGTCGGCCTG
>DASXAW010000057.1:0-36464 GCA_036406535.1 Gaiella sp. | reverse complement strand
CTCGAGCACGCAGTAGCGGTCGGCCTCGTGACCGAAGCCGTGTGGCAGGAGACCCCGCGCCTCCGGCCAGTGGCGCGAGAGCTCACCGTCGGCCGCGGCACGGACGCGCACACCCGGCCCGAGCTCGCGCTGGATCCCGGTCGTCAGCCCGACGAGTGGCGCGACCGCGGCGTAGGTCCGGCTCTCGCCGAACAGCGAGTGCTCCAGCTCGGCGTAGCAGCGGTCGAACGCCTCGTCGTCCCAGTCGAAGCCCCCGCAGGCCTCGGCCACACGCACGAGGAGGTCGACGAGCACGGTGCGGAAAAGCGCGTCGTCCTCCGAGGGCTCCCCGCCTGCGTGCGCGCGGGCGTAGATCGCGGCCGCTCGCTCCCGGTGGAGCTCCTCGAGGGCGATCGTCGCGTCGTCGCGTCCGCGCAGCCGTCCAGCGCGCGCCTCGACGAAGTCGCGCACGAGCGGTCGATACTCGTAGAGCGCGGGCCCCTCGCGGCCGACATGCTCCTCGAAGGCGAAGGGAAGCGCCTCGCCCGCGTCGTCGAGCTCGCGCAGGAGGTACGCGAACGCGCCGAGCGTGAAGGCGCGAAGCGCATGGTGGAGCTGCGGCGCGCGAACGGCCATGCGCCCCAGTTACGGGCGAAGGGCAGGATTCCTGTCCGTCACGCGAGCGAGGCGGACGAGACCCTCCTCGTCGACGACGACCGTGCGGCCACGTCGCAGCTCGACGATTCCCCGCCGCTCGGCGTCGCGCAGGACGCGATTCACCGTGGCACGGGACGTGCCCGCGAGCGCCGCGATGTCCTCCTGTATGAGAGGGATCGCGACCGGCGGCGCACCGCCGAAGACGTGGGCGAGCTCCAACACCCTCCGCGCGACGCGAGTCTCCGCACCGACGGTGTACGCCTCGACCAGCCGCTCGGAGAGCGCGGCGACGCGCTCGGAGAGCAGCCGCACGAGCACCTCGTCGACCGACGCGTGCCGTCGCGCGAGCCTGCGCAGCTCCGAGCCGCGCACGACGAGCGTCTCGCCGGGCTCGAGCGCCGTGACCGTCGCGCTCCGCTCGCCCTCCGTCATCACGGCGAGCTCGCCGAAGGTCTCCCCCGGCCCCCGGATCCCGAGAGCGACGGTGTCGCCGAGCGCGGTCCCGATCCGGACGTCGAAGCGGCCTTTCACCACGAGATGGACGGAGTCGGCTGGGTCGTGCCGGTGGAAGACGACCTCGCCGCGCCGGTACGTGGATCGGCGGGCGAGCGCCAGGACTGCGCGCACGTCCTCGCCCGGGATGCCCTCGAAGAGGCGCCACTCCATTTGTCGCAAGCGTTACACAGCCAGTGACGCATCGGCGCACGACGCGGGACGCCCGCCTTCCTACCGTCCACGCCATGGTCGAACGGTCGAGGCGGACGAAGGAGGCGGAGATGGACGAGAAGACCTCACGCATGGTCTTCGCGACGGCGGCGCTCGCCGCGGTCGCAGCGGTGCTCGCAGGCCCCGCGGGCGCTCGGATCCCGGAAGGCGACGGCGTGCAGCCGGTCGCCTCACAGTCGGACGGATGGCAGGCGCAGTCGCGCGGCGACGTCGTGGTGCCGTACCTGAGCCAGGGGAACGGCGTCGACACGGCGCAGTTCTCCGGGACGACGGCGTCGCGGAAGCTGTCCGGCGGCGCGCAGGCGCAGCAGGGACTCGACATGGCGCTCCGGACGGCGATCGCGGCCCGGTCGCACGAGGCGAGCCAGGTCGGCAAGCAGACGATCCCCTACCTCAGCCAGGGAATCGGAGTCGACGAGTCGCAGTTCGCAGGCAACGCGTCGGGCCGGCTCACCGGCGTCCACGCCGCGCTCGCGAACCGCAACGAGAGCATCTCGACGGCGGCCCTTCCCCACGGCGTCCAGGTCGTGCTCTCGCCGCCGAGCGAGTCGCAGTCGCTCGGCCTGACGGGCGACTCGCCGCTCTCGCGGGTGTCGGCGCCCGAGCCGGAAGGGCTCACCGGCGACAGCGCGCTGACCAGGGTTCCCGGCAACACCCCGACGCCCACCGTGTCCGGTGGCGAGGACTTCGACTGGACGTCCTTCGGGGCGGGTGCCGGGATGGTGGCGCTCGTGGCGGCAGGGATCGTGGGGATCCTGCTGACGGCCCGCCGGCGCCACACCATCGGCCTGCCGTAACCGCAGGTCGAGATCCGGGGGGAGAGGGCGGGGCGCGGCGGCGCCCCGTCTTCACGTCTCCGGTGCGTTTGAATAGCGCGGTGGGCACCGGTCTCGCGGCGCAGCTTCGCTGGCAGTCGTCCGCGTGCGCGCTCCTCGGGTCGAGCTTCTACGCGACGCTCCTCGAGCGGCTCGCCGACGACGCCGAGGCGAACGGCGTCACGGCACGGGTGCTTGCGGGGCACGAGGACGACCCGTTCGAGTCGATCCTCACGCTACGACTCCTGGGTGGCGTCCATCGGCGCGTGCTGTCGGGCCTCGAGCCCGATCTCGCCCTCCACTACCCCAGCACCGGCGGCGACGGCGACGCGGAGGCAGCGGTTGCGCCCCTCCTCGCCGTCCTCGAGGCGCAGACGGACGAGCTGAGGGAGGGTCTCGCCCGGCCGCCGCAGACGAACGAGGTGGGACGAGCGGCGTCTCTCGTCGGCGCGCTGTGGCACCTCCAGTCAAAGCGTGCGCTCCCGGTGCGCCTCTCCGAGATCGGGGCGAGCGCCGGCCTCAACCTGCTGGCGGATCGCTTTCGCTTCGAGACGGAGGGACAGGTGACCGGCCCGCCCGACTCGCCCGTCGTCTTCCGCGACGCCTGGCGCGGCGCGATCCCGAGCGCCGGGCCGCGACTCGAGGTCGTCGAGCGGCTCGGGTGCGACCGCTCCCCGGTCGATCCTGCGAGCGCGGAAGGCGCGCTCACGCTCATGTCCTACGTGTGGCCCGACCAGACCGTGCGCCTCGACCGGCTGCGCGGCGCGCTCGCGATCGCGCACGAGATCCCTGTCCGAGTCGTCGGCGAGAGTGCGGCCGAGTTCCTCGGCGGACTCGGTCCGGCCGACGGGACGTGGACGGTCGTCTGGCATTCGGTGATGTGGATGTACCTCGACGACGCCGAGCGGAGCGCGGTGCTCGCCCATCTCGACCGCGCGGGCGCCGAGGCCCGCGAGGAGGCGCCGCTCGCCCACGTCGCGTTCGAGGCGCCCGCGCTGACGACGGAGAGCGCGATCGGTTTCGAGGTGAGCGTCAGAACCTGGCCCGGCGAGGGCGAGCGGGTGCTCGGGCGCGCGCCGGCCCATGGCCTGCCGGTCGAGTGGCTCTGAGGCTCAGGGTCTCAGGACCGCGCGCTTCGGGCCGGCGAGGAAGCCGGCCTCGACGAGGAGCTGCAGGGCGTCGCTGTCGACGACGGGGCGGCCGTCGAAGCGCTCGACCGAGAGCCGTCGGCCGCGGTCGGCGCGCACCCAGGCGACGAGAGCGTCGACCGCCGGGCGCAGCCACTCCGGATCGGGGTCGCGCAGGGGCAGCAGCGAGCGTCCGCCCCGTTCGACGTAGAGCACCGCCTCGCCGCCGAGGAGGACGACGTGCGCGCCGGCCACGCGGGCCGCCCTGGCAGCGGCACGTCTCGGCCACGGGAGGACGCCGCCGTACGGCTGCGCGGGGTCGGCGGCCGCGAGCACGAGCGGCTCGTCGTCGTCCCCCTTGCGCAGCTCCCTCAGCCGCTCGACGGCTCCCGGAAGCGCGAACTGGGCACCGCCGAGGCCCTCGACGAAGTACCCGCGCCGACAGCTGCCGACCGTCTCGAGGGCCCGCAGCTCGCCGTAGACCGCGCCGTAGCCGCCGGAGATGCCCTCCGCCCGGACGCCGTCCCGCGTGACGATCCCCTGCCGCTCCAGCAGCAGCTCCGCGAGCGGCCGACGGTCGGCCACCGGCGCGCTGCCGGGTGAGAACAGGCGTGAGGTGAGCGACCAGCGCCCGGCCGTCGCGACCTCGCCGGAGACCCGCGAGCGCGAAAAGCGGCGCGGCCGTCGCTCGGCGGTCGGCACCCCATAGCGCCGTTTCGCCCGCAGCGGCGCCCATGCGTCGTTCGTCACCTCGCCGGCCCAGACGAGCTCCCACAACGCGGGCAGCGCCTCGGCCGCGTCGAGCTCCGCGGCGACGAGGAGGTCGAGCCAGAACTCCGCGCTCCGGGCGAGTGCCGCGCGCAGCGCGTCGTGGACCGGCCCGGAGAGCGGCTCGCCGGCGGTCGGCGGCCCGAGGAGCGGCGCGTCCTCCCGGTAGTAGAGCGCGACCCGGTCGAGGCCCGCGCCGACCCAGACGACCTCGCCGGACGCGCAGATCTGGTCGAGCGCGGCCGGTAGGTAGCCGGGCACACGACGCGGCAGGATCTCCGACTCCCAGAGCGACACCGGCAGCGCGAGGCCCTGCAGCGGCACGAGCGCCTCCCGCAATGTGGCCCGGCGGTCGATCCCGTGCCAACCGGGCAGGAACCGGCCCAGCGCCGCCTGCTCCGCGGGCTCGATCTCGCGCCGCAGGCTCGCGAGCGTCGCCCGGCGGATCCGGCGGAGGACGTCCGGGTCGCACCACTCGCGCTCGACGCCGCCCGGCCGGAGCTCGCCCCGAACGAGGAGATCGCGCGCCTCGAGCCGGGCGAGGAGCGTCTCGGCGTCGTCGGCCTCGAGCGCGTGGCGCCCGGCGAACTGGCCGGTCGTGAACGGACCGTGCGAGCGGGCGAAGCGCAGGGCGACCCGCTCGAGCGCGGCGTCCACCGCTTCCAGGAACGCCTCCGGGAGTCCGCCCGGGGGCATCACGCCGAACGCGTCGCGGTAGAGGCCCGCGTCCTCGGCGGCGATCAGCGCGTCGGCGCCGCCGACGTGCGCGCGGAACGCACGGCGCTCGCGGACGAGCGTCTCCGCGAAGCCGGCGTCGGCTTCCGCTTCCCGCAGCTCTCCGACGCGGCGAAGGAGGTCGTGCAGCTCGTCGGCGTTCCGCGGGACGGGACGCAGCGAGGCCTCGACTTCGGCGAGCGCGCCCGGGTCGACGAGGTCGCGCAGCTCCTCCTGGCCGAGCAGCTCGCGCAGGAGGTCGCGGTCGAGCGACAGCGCCTGGGCGCGGCGCTCGGCCGCAGGCGTGTCGTCCTCGTACATGTAGGTCGCGATGTAGTCGAAGAGGAGCGACGAGGCCATCGGCGACGCCGACGGCGTCTCGAGCTCGACGAGGTCGAGGTCACGCGAGCGGAGGCCGTGGAGGATGCCGCGGAGCGCCGGCAGGTCGAAGACGTCCTGCAGGCACTCCCGGTACGTCTCCAGGATGATCGGGAACGAGCCGTACGGTCGTGCCACCTCGAGCAGGCTCTGGGCCTTGAGGCGCTGCTGCCACAGCGGCGTGCGCTGCCCCGGACGCCGCCGCGGGATCAGGAGCGCCCGCCCGGCGTTCTCGCGGAAGCGCGAGCCGAAGAGCGCGGTGCGCCCGACCTCCTGCACGACGAGGTCCTCGAGCTCCTCCGGCTCCACCAGGAGCTCGGACAGGGACGGCGGGGCGTCGGCGTCGGGCAGGTGGAGGGCGATCCCGTCGTCCGACCAGAGCGACTGCACCTCGAGCGCGAGCGTGTCGCGCAGCTTCGCCTGGAGCGCCATCGCCCACGGTGCGTGGACGCGGCCGCCGAACGGCGTCAGAAGGCAGATCCGCCAGTCTCCGATCTCGTCGCGGAAGCGCTCGACGACGACGGTGCGATCGGTCGGGAGCGCGCTCAACCGCTGCTGGTCGCGGAGGAACGCCAGCAGGTTCTTCGCCGCGCGCTCGTCGAGGTGGTACTCCTCGCGCAACCGTCCGACGGCGCGCGGGTCGGACAGCGCCGACAGCGTGCGCGACGCCTCGCCGATCTTCCGCCCGAGCTCGTAGGGCCGTCCCACGCCTTCGCCCTTCCAGAACGGCACCGCACCGGGCACGCCCGGGGCCGGCGAGACGAGGACGCGGTCGCGCGTGATCTCCTCGATTCGCCACGTCGAGGCGCCGAGCATGAACGTCTGGCCCTCGCGGGCCTCGTAGACCATCTCCTCGTCGAGCTCTCCCACCCGGCCCCCGTCGCCGACCTGGAAGACGCCGTAGAGGCCCCGGTCGGGGATCGTGCCGGCGTTCGTCACCGCGAGGCGGCGCGCGCCCTGGCGGCCGCGGATCACGCCGCCGGTGCGGTCCCAGACGATCCGCGGGCGAAGCTCCGCGAACTCGTCCGACGGGTAGCGGCCGGCGAGCATGTCGAGGACGTTCTCGAGCTGCTCGCGCGACAGCTCGGCGAACGGGTACGCGCCGCGGACGAGCGCATGGAGCTCGTCGACGGCGATCTCGTCCTCCGCGCAGATCGCGACGACCTGCTGCGCGAGGACGTCGAGCGGGTTGCGCGGGATCGCGGTCTCCTCGATCGCTCCCTCGCGCATCGCCCTCGCGACGACCGCGCACTCGAGCAGGTCGGCACGGAACTTCGGGAAGATGCGGCCCTTCGAGACCGCGCCGAGCTCGTGGCCCGCGCGACCGACCCGCTGGAGCCCGCGGGCGACGGATTTCGGGCTCTCGACCTGCACCACGAGGTCGACGGCCCCCATGTCGATCCCCAGCTCGAGGCTCGAGGTCGCGACGAGGCAGGGGATCCGGCCTGCCTTGAGGTCCTCCTCGATCAGCACGCGCTGCTCGCGCGCGAGCGACCCGTGATGGGCGCGGGCCACTTCCTCCTCCGCGAGCTCGTTGATCCGGAGAGCGAGCCGCTCTGCGAGCCGGCGGTTGTTGACGAAGACGATCGTCGAGCGGTGCGCCCGGACCAGCTCGAGGAGCGCCGGGTAGATCGACGGCCAGATCGAGCGCGAGTTCGCCTCGTAGCCGGGGTCCATCTCGACGCCGTCCTGGACGACGGGCTGCGCGAGGTCGAGTCCGGTGCCGAGCTCCCGCATGTCCTCCACGGGGATCACGACCTCGAGGTCGAGCTCTTTGCGCTGGCCGGCGTCGACGAGCGTGATCTCGCCACCGGAGCCCACGACCCAGCGCCCGATCTCGGCGAGCGGTCGCTGCGTCGCCGAGAGGCCGATCCGCTGGAACGGCTGCGACGTGATGCGCGCGAGACGCTCGAGCGAGACGGAGAGATGGGCGCCGCGCTTCGTCCCTGCGACCGCGTGCACCTCGTCCAAGATCACGGTCTCGACGCTCCGCAGCATCTCCCGGCCCTGCGACGTGAGCAGCAGGTAGAGCGACTCGGGCGTCGTGATGAGGACGTCGGGCGGCTGCCGCAGCATGCGCTGCCGGTCGCGCTGCGAGGTGTCCCCCGTGCGGACGCCGACGGCGAGCTCCGAGCGGAGGCCTGCGAGTGGCCCCCGGAGGTTTCGCTCGATGTCGTAGTTGAGCGCCTTCAGCGGCGAGACGTACAGGAGCCGGAGGCCTTCGCCCGGCGTGTCGTTCAGGCGGTCGATCCCGTGGAGGAACGCCGCGAGCGTCTTGCCCGAGCCGGTCGGCGCCTGGACGAGCACGTGGGCGCCGGTCGCGATCGCCGGCCAGGCGAGCTCCTGCGCGGGCGTCGGTCCGCCGAACGCCCGCCCGAACCACGATCTCGTCGCAGGCGAGAGCGAGCCGAGCGCATCCACCATGCAACCGTAGCCACGAGGTCCCGGCCCGGGCGTACGGGCGACCGTACGTTCGCCCGGAGGGTCGTATCCTCCGCGCGTGACGTACGACGTCGCGATCGCGGGAGGCGGAACGGCCGGGTGCGCGCTCGCCGCGCGGCTGTCCGAGGACCCCTCCCGCACGGTGTGCCTCGTCGAAGCGGGACCCGATTACGGCGCATTCGACGACGGCGCGTGGCCCGAGGATCTCCTCGACGCGCGGACGCTCGCGTTCTCCCACGCCTGGGAGACCGATCGCGAGGACCGCTCCCAGCTGCGTGCGCGGGTGATCGGCGGTTGCTCGGCGCACAACGCCTGCATCCTGATCCGGCCGCCGCCCGAGGACTACGACGCGTGGGGTCCCGGGTGGAGCTACCCGGAGGTCGCGCCGTACCTCGACCGCGCCGAGGCGACGTTCGCGCCGCGCACGTTCCCCGAGGACGAGCTCTCGCCGTGGCATCGCGCGTTCGCGGAGGCCGCAGGCGAGGACACGATCGTCCACACCGCGAACGTGCGCGGCACGACGCGCTGGAACGCCGGGTTCGCCTACCTCGACGCCGCGCGATCGCGCGCGAACCTCACGATCCTGGCCGCCACCCTCGTCGACCGCGTGCTCGTCGAGGGCGGGCGCGCAGTCGGGCTCGAGACCGAAGGCGCCGAGATCCGCGCGCGCACCGTCGTTCTCGCCGCGGGCGCGTACGGCTCGCCCGCGATCCTGCTGCGCAGCAGCGTCGACCCGGCGTTGCCGGTCGGCCTCGGGCTCCAGGACCACGTCGGCGTGGGGTTCGGCTTCGCATCGCCGACAGCTATCCAGGAAGAAGCCGCGCGCTTCACCGACGAGCGCCCGCTCTTCTCCGCCCAGGTCTCGCTCCGGGCCCGCTCGAGCACGTGCGAGCCCGGGCTGTGGGATCTCTTCCACCTCGCGGCGCTCGATCAGGACGCCGAGGGGCGCTTCGAGGCGAGCGCGGCGACATTCGTGATGCGCACTCGCTCGCGCGGCTCGGTGCGGCTCGCGGCGGCCGACCCGCGCGTCCCGCCGATCGTCGACCACGGGCTGCTGGCGGACCCACGGGACGCCGCGGCGCTCGAGGAGGCGGTCATCCAGCTCCGCTCGCTCGCGGCGAATGCCGGGGTAGCAGAGCTCGGCGGCGACGAGGTGCGGCCCGGCCCCGACGTCTCGCCCGAGGAGCATGCCCGGACGGGCGCCCGCGGCTTCTTCCACCCGACCGGGACGTGCGCGATCGGCGCGGTCGTCGACGACCGGTGCCGCGTGCTCGGCGTCGAAAGCCTCTTCGTCGCGGACGCCTCTGTCATGCCCGAAGTGCCTCGGGTGAACACGAACCTCGCGACGGCGGCGGTCGCGGAGCGCGTGGCCGCGCAGCTCGGCGGCGCGGCCGTCTGAGCGGTCGGTCCGAGTACGATCGAGCCGTGGCTGCGCCCGACGCGCTGCACTACACCGGCGACCCCGAGGCGGACGCGCTCATCGCGCGCGACCCGCTCGCTCTCCTGATCGGATTCGCCCTCGACCAGCAGATCACCGTGCAGACGGCGTTCGCCGGCCCGCTCAAGCTGCGGCAGCGCCTCGGGACGCTCGACCCGTCCGCGCTCGCCGCGACCGATCCGGCGATGCTCGAAGAGGCGTTCCGCCAGAAGCCCGCGATCCACCGCTTCCCCGGCTCGATGGCACGGCGCGTGCAGGAGCTGTGCGCCCTCGTCGCGAGCGAGTACGACGGCGACGCGTCACGCCTGTGGACGGAGGCGAGGGACGCGAAGGACCTCGAGCGGCGGATCCGCGCGCTGCCCGGCTTCGGCGACATGAAGGTCAAGGCGCTGAGCGCGGTGCTGGCGAAGCGCCTCGGCGTCGAGGTCGCGCGCCCGCTCGCCCCCGACTACCCGACGCTCGGGGACGTCGACTCGGACGAGGCGCTCGAGGCCTACCAGGCGGCCAAGCGCGCGCACAAGGCGGAGATGCGCGGCCGCGCCGCGTCGGCCTGAGTCCACGGATTCGTATGAGCGACGTTGGGCCGGTCGAGCTGCGGACCCTGACAGACGGCGGGCAGGCGGCGTCGGAGGTCGCGGGCGAGATCGCCACGTTCTTGAACGACGCGCGCGAGAGCCTCGACCTCGCGCTCTACGACGTGCGACTCGAGAGCGACGCCGGCGTCCTCGTCCTCGCCGCGCTGCTCGCGGCCCACCAGCGCGGCGTGCGCGTCCGTCTCCTGTTCGACGTCGACCACCCCGGCCCCATCCCGGTTCCGCCCCCGCCGGAGACGCGGCCCGAGGCGCTCGAGCAGCTGCCCGTCGACACGCGAGGCATCGCCGGTATCCCCGACCTGATGCACCACAAGTTCTGTGTGCGCGACGGCCGGGACGTGTGGACGGGCTCGATGAACTGGACGGAGGACTCCTGGACGCGCCAGGAGAACGTCGTCGTCCGCGTGCTCGGGTCGGAGCCGCTCGCGTTCGCCTTCTCGCTCGCGTTCGACGAGCTGTGGGAGCGCGGCGCCGTCGAGGGGACCGGCCTGGTCGAGCCGCGCCCGGTCGAGCTCGGCGGCGATGTCGAGGTGCGACCCTGGTTCACGCCGGGGCACGGTGACGCGCTCTCGCACCGGGTCGCGAAGGCGATCGGGCGCGCGCGCCGCAGGATCCGCATCGCCTCGCCCGTCCTCACCGCCGGCCCCATCCTCGGCACGCTCGCCGAGGTCGTGAACGAGCGTCGCTGCCAGGTGCGGGGCGTGATCGACCAGACCCAGACCGAGGACGTCCTGCGCCAGTGGGCCGCGAATCCCGCAAGCGCCTGGAAGACGCCGCTGCTCGAGGCGATCGTGGGTCACGCCTCGTTCGCCGCGAAGCGCTCGACGCCGTGGTCGCCCGACGGCGTGCAGGACTTCATGCACGCGAAGGTCGTCGTCTGCGACGACGTGTCGTTCGCCGGCTCGTTCAACTTCTCCCGCTCCGGCGAGCGAAACGCGGAGAACGTGCTCGAGCTGCACGACGCGACGGTCGCCGACCGGCTCGCCGCCTATGTCGACGAGCTCGACGGCCGCTATCCCCGCGCCCGGGACGGTTCATTACTTGTCAGAGTGAAGTAACGTCGCTATACATGTTGAAGTGTCGGCGGAGGCGACGAGCGACAGGACGGCGGTCACGCGGCGTGCGCGGGGCCGCTCGACCGAGCCGCCGACCCTCGACCTCGTCCTCAAGCGGAACGCCGTCGAGCGCCTGAAGCGCGAGAAGAGCCCGCTCGGGATCCTCGGCGAGCTCCCTACGTTGATCGCCACGGGCTACGCGGACATCCCCGAGGAGGACATCGTCCGCATGAAGTGGTGGGGCCTCTACCACGACAAGCCGAAGGTCGGGACGTTCATGCTGCGGATCAAGCTCCCCGCGGGACGGATCTCGCCCGCGCAGCTCCGGGCCGTGGGACGGCTCTCCACCGAGCACGGCAAAGGCGCAGGCGAGCTGACGACGCGCCAGTCGATCCAGCTCCACAACCTCACGTTGGCCTCGCTGCCCGCGGTGTTCGCGGAGCTCGACCGCGTCGGGCTGACGACGGCGGGCGGCTGCGGCGACGCGGTTCGCAACACGACCGGATGCCCGCTCGCAGGCGTCACGAGGCACGAGCTGTTCGACGTGACCCCGGTGCTCGACGAGGTGACGAGCTTCTTCTACGGGAACCCCGACTACTCGAACCTTCCGCGCAAGCACAAGATCTCCATCTCCGCCTGCGCCGACCGCTGCAATGCCCCCGAGATCAACTGCATCGCCCTCGTCGGCTGCGTCCGCGACGGCGAGAACGGCTTCGCGGTGCTCGTCGGGGGCGGTCTCTCGTCCGTCCCACGCATCGCGCGCGAGCTCGGCGTGTTCGTCCGCCTCGACGAGGCCCTCCCCGTCCTCCGGGCGTTGCTCGACGCATGGCAGGACGACCTCCGCTACCGGGTCTCCCGCGTCAAGGCGCGGATGAAGTTCATGGTCGACGACCTCGGCCCGGAGGGGATGCGCGCGGAGCTGGAGCGCCGGCTCGGGTACGCGCTTCCCGACTTCACGCTTCCGCCGCACCCCGGCACGCACGCGGATCATCTCGGCGTCACGCCGGAGCACGAGGACGGCGTCGTCTCGCTCGGCATCCCGGTGCACATCGGCCTCCTCTCCGGCGACCAGATGCTCGCGCTCGCCGACGTCGCCGAGCGGGTGGGGCGCGACCTCCGCGTCACGCGCCAGCAGAACATCGTCCTCACCGGCGTCGCCACGGACGCCGTCGATGCCGCACGAGCGTCGATCGAGGAAACGACCGGCCTCTCGTTCGGCGGCAACCCGATCCGCGGCGGGTCGATCGCGTGCACGGGCGAGCCGCACTGCAACTTCAGCGTGACGGAGACGAAGACGCGGCTCGACGAGCTGATCCAGGGGCTCGAACGACGCTTCGGCGACGATGTCGCACCGCTGCGCCTCGCGCTGGACGGCTGCCCACATGCCTGCGCGCACCACTGGATCGGCGACATCGGGTTTCAGGGCTCGACCGTCCGGGACGACGCGGGAAAGCGGCAGCAGGCCTACGAGGTCTACCTTCGCGGCGGGCTCGGCAAGGACGCTGCGATCGGCCGCGCGCTTTTCCGCCGCGTGCCGACGGGCGAATTGGACGGCGTCGTCGAGGGTCTCGTCTCCGGCTGGCTCGACGCACGCCGCCCGGAGGAGAGCTTCCGCGCGTTCTGCGATCGCCTGAGCGACGCCGAGCTCGGCGCGCTCGCCGGGCGCGAGCCGGCGGCGACGAAGGAGGCTGCATGAGCATCGTCCAGCTGGACGACTGGGAGGCCGGCGAGCTCTCGGTCGAGTTCGAGGGGTGCGAGCCGTGGGAGCTCCTCGAATGGTCCTTCGAGCGCTTCGGCGAGCGCCTCGCGATCTCGACCTCCTTCCAGGAGGGCGGCGTCGCGCTGATCGACATGGCGTACGCGATCGACCCGGACGTCCGGATCTTCTCGGTCGACACCGGACGCCTCCCCGAGGAGACCTACGACCTGATCGAGACGCTGCTGGAGCGGTATCCCGGCCTGCGTCTCGAGCTGCTCCAGCCCGACCACACACAGGTGCAGCGACTCGTCGACCGCAACGGGCCGAACCTCTTCCGCCGCTCCGTCGACCTCCGCCTCCTCTGCTGCAACGTCCGCAAGGTGCAGCCGCTCAATCGCGCGCTCGAGGGTCTCGACGCGTGGGTCACCGCCCTGCGACGCGACCAGTGGGCGTCGCGGTCGGACATCCGCAAGGTCGAGATCGACCACGACCACGAGGCGATCGTGAAGCTGAACCCGCTCGCGGAGTGGACCGAGGAGGAGGTGTGGGACTACATCCGCGAGAACGACGTCCCCGTCCACCCGCTGTACGAGCGCGGCTATACGTCGATCGGCTGCGCGCCCTGCACACGCGCGATCGCACCCGGCGAGCCGGCGCGCGCGGGCCGCTGGTGGTGGGAGACGAACGCGCCGAAGGAGTGCGGCATGCACTGCGCGATCGAGACGGGCGGCTTCGAGCACGAGCTGCACGCCATCCTCGGCGACGAGGCCGACGCATGAGCGCCGCCCTCGCAGTCCGCGGCGAGGAGCGCGAGCTCGCCCTCTCGGAGGTCGAGGCCGTGCTCACCGCGGTTCCGGAGGGGGAGTACCGCGTGCGGCTCGGCGCGATCCAGACGGCGCTCGAGGGCGGGGGCGCGGTCGACCCGGAGGACGCCACGGAGCTCGAGCGCCTCGTGACGATCGCGCTCCAGTCCGGGCGGGCCCGCGCCCTCTACGGCCCCGGCGGCGAGCAGACGCTGCTCCGCCTCTACCGCCGACTGCCGGGCGGCATCGAGGCGCGGGAGAGCGCCGCCGCGGTGACGGACGCCCTGGCACAGCTCACCGGGCAGCCGCTCGAGCGGATCAGCGTGACCGCGGTCGGGCCGGGGAGCCACTCCCTCGCGCTCGAGGCCGGCGGCCTACGGCTCCTCGTCCACCTCGACCGGAACGGCGCGCGGCTCGCGAGCGTCGAGACGAGTGGCTGAGAAGCGCTACTACATGGCGTGTCTCGACCTCGAAGGCCGGTCGGCGCTCGTCGTCGGCGGAGGCCCCGTCGCGCGAGAGAAGGTCGAAGGACTGTTCGAGTGCGGCGCGCGCGTGTCGGTCGTCGCGCCGGAAATCGACCCCGAGCTCGATCGGACCGGCGTCGAGCTCGTCCGGCGCGAGTACCGCACGACAGACCTCGACGGCCGCCTGCTCGTCGTCGCGGCGACGTCGACCGAGGAGGTCAACCGCAGAGTCTTTCGCGACGCGGAGGCCCGCGGGCTCATCTGCAACGTCGTCGACGTCCCCGACCTGTGCAGCTTCATCCTCCCCGCCGTGCACCGGGAGGGGCCGATCGCCGTCGCCGTGTCGACGGGCGGCGCGTCCCCTGCACTCGCCCAGCGGCTGCGCGACGACATCGCAGGCGTGGTCGGGCCGCGGCACGCCGTGCTCGCCGACGAGCTGCGTGCGCTCCGGCCGTGGGCGAAGGAGCGCTACCCGACCTACGAGGCGCGGCGCGACTTCTTCCAGGCGCTCGTCGCGGAGCGGCTCGCATGAGCCGTAGGCTCGACGGAGGCGACCCAGGAGCGGAGGCGCCGGCTCGGCCGGCGCCGGAGCGGGCATGAGCGTCTCGCTCGTGGGCGCCGGGCCCGGCGACCCGGGGTTGATCACCGTCCGTGGCCTCGAGCTGCTCCGCGCCTGCGACGCGGTCGTCTACGACCGGCTCGTCGCGGAGGAGCTCGTCGACGAGGCTCCCGAGGATGCGCTCCGGATCTGCCGCGACGGACTTGCCCAGGAGGCGGTCGACCGGCTCCTCGTCGAGCTCGGCCGCGAGCTCGACGTCGTGCGGCTCAAGGGCGGCGACCCGTTCGTCTTCGGTCGCGGCGGCGAGGAGGCGCTCGCGCTCGTCGACGCCGGGATCGACGTCGAGGTGGTGCCGGGCGTCTCCTCCGTCGCGGCGGTGCCCGCGGCCGCAGGGATCCCGGTCACCCACCGCGGGGTCTCCGACCGTGTGACGATCGCCACGGCGCACGCCGCCGACGACTCGGAGCCGGACTACGACAGCCTCGCGCGCACCGGGGGCACGCTCGTCCTCTTCATGGGGCTCGGCCGGCTCGACGCACTCGCCCAGGGGCTGATCGCCGCTGGGCTGCCCGCGACGACACCGGCCGCGGTCGTCTCCCGCGGGACGCTCTCGGACCAGGCGACCGTCGAAGGGCCGTTGGAAGACCTGCCGGAACGCGCAGCGGGCCTGCCGGGGCCGGCACTGGTGGTGGTCGGGGACGTCGTCGCCCTACGCGGCCGGATCCTCCCGGCCGCGGCGCTCGCCGCCTAGGCGACGCCGGCGAGGAGGAAGGCGCGTGACTCGCGGAGCATCTCGCGAGCGATGACGAGGCGCTGGACCTCCTGGGTGCCCTCGTAGATCTGGGTGATCTTCGCGTCGCGCATGAAGCGCTCGACGGGGTACTCCTTGACGTAGCCGTAGCCGCCGAGGATCTGCACGGCCTCGGTGGTGACCTCCATCGCCACGTCGCCGCACATCAGCTTCGCCATCGCCGAGGCCTTCGTCAGCTCGACCTCGGGGACACCCGCGTCGACCATCCGGCCGAAGCGGTACAGCAGTCCGCGCGCGGCCTCGGTCTTCGTCTCCATGTCCGCGAGCTTCCCGGCGATCAGCTGGTGCTCGGCGATCGGCTTCCCCATCGTCTCGCGCGTCCGCGCGTACTCCAAGGCGTAGTCGGTCGCGCCCTGCGCGATCCCCAGCGCCTGCGCCGCGACGCCGGGCCGCGAGCGGTCGAGGATCCGCATCGCGAGCCTGAAGCCCGTGCCCTCCTCGCCGAGCCGGTTCGCCTCCGGGACGAGGCACCCGTCGAACACCAGCTCCCCGGTCGTCGAGCCGGCGATCCCCATCTTCTCCTCGAGCCGCGCGACCTCGAAGCCCGGCGTGTCGGCCTCCACCAGGAACGCGCTGATCCCCGCGTGACCCGCGTCCGGATCGCTCTTCGCGAACACCGTGTACAGCCCCGCGACACCCGCGTTCGTGATGAACCGCTTGGCGCCGTCCAGCACATACCCGCCGTCCGCCCGGCGGGCGGTCGTCCGCATCGCCGCCGAGTCCGACCCCGACCCGGCCTCCGTCAACGCATACGCCCCGAGCACCTCGCCCGAGGCCAGCCGCGGCAGCCACGCCGCCCGCTGCTCCTCCGAGCCGTCCAGCTTGAGCCCGAGCGAGCCCAGCTCCTGCACCGCCAGGATCAACCCGCTCGTCGCGCAGACCTTCGAAACCTCCTCGATCGCGACGAGCGCCAGCAGCGTGCCCGTCCCCGTGCCGCCGACCCCCTCGTCGAACAACAACCCGAAGATCCCCTGCTCACGAAAGAGCTCGACCACGTCCCACGGAAACTCGTGCGACGCATCGATCTCCGCCGCCCGAGGCGCGATCCGCTCCCGCGCCAACGTCCGCACGAGCTCGCGCAGCTCACGCTGCTCCTCGGTGAGCTCGTCCCAGGGCACGGCCGCAGTGTACGACCGGCGAAAGCGCGGTCAGCGCATCTCGGCGGGCACGAACCGGCTGACCTCGATGATCTTGTCGGCGGGCACCTTGTTCCGCCGGGCTGCCTCGAGGATCGCGTCGGGCGAGGGCGCTTCGTACAGACAGTACGTCCGGAGCTTGTCCGCCGAGATGAAGGAGAACAGCCAGTCGACCCCCTCCTCGCCGTTGACCGCGTCGATCGCGCGGACGTCATCGCCCGTCAGCTCCAGACGGTCGGCGAACTTGCGCTCGATCACGTACAGAGGCACGGCGACGCTCCTACCTGGAGACCTCGGCTGGGACCAGCCCTCGTCGGAGAGCATAGCCCGCTGCTTCGGTCCGGTTTGCACAGCCCGTCTTACGGAGGATCGAGCGCACGTGGTTTGCGGCCGTGTGCTCGCTGATGTGGAGCTGCCGTCCGATCTCGCGGTTCGAGCGGCCGCGTGCGAGGTGCACGAGGATCTCGAGCTCGCGCGGGCTCAGGCCGTCCGGGAGGCTCGGCGCGGCGGGCTCGGCGCCCGTTCCGAGGTCGGTCGCGCGACGGAGGAGCCCGGGCAGCCCGACGGCCTGGGCGAGCCCGATCGCGACTCCCAGCTGGGCGCGAGCGTGCGCACGGTCGTCCCCGTTGTCCCGCGCGAGGAGCATCTGCGCGTATGCGAATGCGGTATGCGCGAGCCACGTGCGCGCGCCGAGCCTCGTGTTGAGCGCGATGGCGGCATGGAAGTGCCCTTCTGCCGCGTCCCAGTCGCCGAGAACGGCCGCCGTCGTGCCCAGGTAGCGGTCCATCGCGCCGTAGCAGGCGACGAGGTGGCCGATCATCACGTTCGAGCCGGCGTAGTACGCGAGTTCGGGGTAGATCGCCGCCGCCGAGCGTTCGTCCCGCAGCGTCGCGGCGGCGTCGGCGAGGTAGACGAGCGAGGCGAGCCAGAGCGAGGGGCGGAGAGCCCCGAGCCCGTCGGCGAGGATCGCGTCGACCTCGCGTCGCGCCTCGCTCTCCATGCCGAGCTCTGCGAGCACCGCCGCGAGGCCGGGACGCCACGCGCCGTCGTGGGATTGGCCTGCGAGCAGCCGGACGACCGGCGCGAGCTCGGAGAGGCGGCCCTGCTCGCGGCGGATGCCGAACATCTGGATGCCGTACGAGCCCGACGCGTCGCGCCCTGTCAGGAGGCTCCCCCACTCGCGCGACCGCTCGGCGGCGGCCTCCGCCTGCGCGACGTGGCCGTCGCTCAGGGCGAGCGCGCTCGCGTAGTGCTCGGCGACGTGGAAGTGGAACGGCTGGCCGACCCGCTGGGCGACCTCGAACAGCTCCGCGAGGGCGTCTCGGGCCGCGTGGTGGTCGCAGAGGACGACGTACGACGGGACGAGCCACGCCGTCGCCTCGCCCGAGACGAGGTCGTCGTCGAGCTCGTGACCGATCGCGCGGGCCTCGAGGAGCATGCGGTTGACCTCCTCGTTCATGCTCGAGCCGCGCGCCCAGTACGCCATCGCGAGGATCTCCCCGAGCGTCCGCCGGTCACCGCGCCGCCGCGACATCGCGATCGCCTCGTCCCTGGCGACGGCGGAGGCGGCGGAGTCGCCGCGGAAGTCGAGCGCGCGCGCGAGCCCGCCGAGCGCGCGGGCGCGGAGCTCCGAGTCGTCGGCCGGGAGCGCGATGACGGCCTCCTGGAGCAGGTCGATGGAGCCTGCGTCGTGGATCGCCGGTCGCCAGCAGGCCTCCTCGAAGCCGATCGCCGCCCGCGCGAGCAGCGAGGCGTCGCCGAGGGAGCGCGCGAGCTCGGCGGTGCGCGAGAACGCGTCGAGCGCTGCGTCGGCGTGGCCGGCGCGATGGCAGGCGTCGCCCAGCTGCAGCATCACGGCGCCGCGCTCGTGCGGGTCGCGGACGCCGAGCTCGAGCGCCGTCTCGAGACGCTCCTGCGCCTCCCCGTACGCGAGCGCCGCGATCGCCGACTCGGCTGCGAGCAGGTTGTAGGACACCGCGCGCTCGGTGCCCCCGACGGGCGCCGCCGCCGCGAAGTGGTGCGCGAGCGCCGCCAGCACCGCCCGGCTGTCGCCGCCCGAGTGGCCTCGCTCGAGCGCCTCGGCGACGCGGAGGTGAAGCTCCGCCCGGCGCGCGGCGGACGAGCGGTCGTCCACGGCCCGGCGCACGAGCTCGTGGGCGAACCGGTACGACAGTCCCAGCCCGGGCTCCTCGACGAGCAGCCCGCTGCGTACCGCCTCCTCGAGTGCGCCGACGAGCCTCTCCTCTCCGCCGCTGACGGCACGGCGGACGGTGTCGAGCTCGAAGTCCGCGCCCATCACGGCGGCCAGCTCGAGCACCTCGATCGTCTCCGGCGAGAGGCGGGCGAGACGCTGGTCGACGACCTCTCGCACGGTCGTCGGGACGCCGAGCTCGCCCGTGGCGCGCGTGAGCCGCGCCCCGACCGGCGTGGTCTGCACGGCGCCCGAGCCGACGAGCTCGCGCCAGAGCTCCGTGACGAGAAACGCGTTGCCGCCCGTCAGCTCCTCGATCGCGGTGACGAGGCCCGGACTCGGCTCCACACCGGCCGAGAGACGGACGAACTCCGCGATCTCGCTCTCGGAGAGGCCGTCGAGTCGAATGCGTACGACTCCCTCGGTGCGGTAGACGTCCACCAGCGCCTCCGCGAGCTCCGCCTTGAAGTCCGTCTCCGAGTCTCTGAACGTCGCGACGAGCAGCATCCGCGCGTCGGCGCCGGAGCGCACGAGATGCCGCATCAGCTGGAGCGTCGACGTGTCCGCCCAGTGCACGTCCTCGAGGACGAGGAGGAGCGGCTTCTCGGCGCTGACCGCGACGAGCAGCTCGGTCACCGCCATGTGGAGGCGGTGCCGCTCGGTGTCCGCGTCCGCCGCGGCCCGAACGGGCAAGTCGCCGAGGCGGGCGGGGAGATCCGGCATGAGACGTACGAGCTCCCCGCCGCTCGGCCCGAGGCTCCCGCGCAGCAGGTCCGGCTCGACGTGCCGCACGAGTTGTTCGAGCGCGGTCGCGAACGGCCCGTACGGGAAGCCGACGACGCCGTCGCAGTCGCCGTAGAGGACGGTCGCGCCCTCGTCGGCCACGTCACGGGCGAGCTCGCGTACGAGACGGCTCTTGCCGGAGCCCGGCTCGCCCGCGACGAACGCGGCCCTCCTGCCCTCCCCGGCGGAGCGGGGAACGAGGGCACGGAGGGTGGCACGCTCCTGCGCGCGGCCGGCGAAGGCGAACGCGGGCGAGAACCGGAGCGGGCCCGGAAGAGGGGCGCCGGTGCTCATCGGGTGATCAATCTTGATCATTGCGCATCCAGGGCCGGTTCGAAAAGTCGGTCAGGCTCGGTCATGACAGCGTGTGCACGGCCTCCTACGCTCCGGCGACCGCGAGGGGAACGACGAGGAGGAGGACACATGAGCACGACCGTTTCCGCGCTCGAGAGCGCAAGGGCAGCACTGCCGGCGTTCGGCGATCGGCTGATCGGCCCGGACGACCCCCGTTACGACGAGGCGCGGTCGCTCTTCAACGCGATGATCGACAAGCTGCCGGCACTGATCGCGCGCTGCGAGACGCCTGACGACGTGGCGGCGGCGATTCGCTTCGCCCGCGACCACGATCTCCCGTTCTCGGTCCGGGGCGGCGGCCACAACTGGGGCGGTCTCGCGAGCGTCGACGAGGGTCTGGTGATCGACCTCTCGCCGATGAAGGCGATCTCCGTCGACCCCGCGACGAAGACGGTGCGCGTCGGTGCGGGCTGCGTCTGGGGCGAGGTCGACGCCGCGACCGGGCCGCACAACCTGGCCGTCCCGACCGGGATCATCTCGACGACGGGCGTCGCCGGTCTGACGCTCGGCGGCGGGCACGGGTACCTGACACGGCGCCACGGGCTCACGATCGACAGCCTGTTGTCGGCGAAGATGGTGCTCGCAGACGGCTCGCAGGTCACCGCCAGCCCAGACGAGCACCCGGATCTGTTCTGGGCGATCCGAGGCGGCGGCGGAAACTTCGGCGTCGTGACCGAGTTCACGTTCCGCGCCCATCCGCTCGAGACGATCGTCGGCGGACCGACGTTCTGGGCGATCGAGGACTCCGACGAGCTCCTCGCGATCTACCGGGAGTGGCTCCCTTCGGCGCCGCGCAACGTGTCGGGCTTCTTCAACTGGCACACGATCCCGCCGGTCGCCGAGGCGTTCCCGGAGGAGCTCCACCTCCGTCTCGTCTGCGGGATCGTCTGGTGCATCGACGGCTCCGACGAGGAAGCGGAGAAGGCAATGGCACCGTTCCTCTCTGCCGTCGAGCCACTGCTGAACGGGGTCCAGCGGATGCCGATCGCAGCGTTGAACAGCGCGTTCGACGGGTTGTACGGCCCCGGCGACCAGTGGTACGCGCGCGCGGACTTCGTTCGCGAGATCCCCGACGAGGCGATGACCCTGAACCGGGAGTGGAATGCGAGGATGCCGACCTTCAAGTCGGGCTCGCACGTCTACCCGATCGACGGCGCGGTGCACGACGTCGCTCCGGAGGACACCGCGTTCTCCTTCCGCGACGCGAACTGGTCGCAGGTGTTCGTCGGCGTCGACCCCGACGCGGCGAGCGCCGCGGCGCTGAAGCGGTGGGTGGTCGACTACTGGGAGGCGCTCCACCCGTACGCAGCAGGGGGCGCCTACGTCAACTTCATGATGGACGAGGGCCAGGAGCGGGTGAAGGCGACGTACGGCCCGAACTACCCGCGGCTCCAGCGGGTCAAGGGCGAGTACGACCCGGAGAACGTCTTCCGGGTGAACCAGAACATCACGCCCACGGCGTGACGAGTCCGGACGCCGGCGGAGCCGGCGGTCCGCTTCAGGGATGTGCCGTTGCGCCCGGCTTCGCCGGGCGCAACGGAGTTTGCGGCGCCCGTTCCGCTCTCGCGGAACGGGCGCTCGCAGGCTGGTCAGGCCGCCCCCGAGGGGTCGGCCCTCACGCGTAAGGAATCGGCGACTCGCGGGTTCTCCTCTCGAACGGCGGCACGGTGCCGCCGGAGACAAGGAGACCGAGATGCCCCGTATCGCGCCGACCCTCCTCGCGTCGAGCCTCGCGGCGCTCGCCGTCTGCGCCGCCGCGACCGCCGGCGGGCCCGTCCTCAGAGCAGGCTCCGGGTGCTCGCCCTCATGCATCGAGTACGCCCTCGTGACTCCGACCGCCTCGTCGGCGAGCGTCGAGATCAAGACGAGCGCACCTGCATCGGTGACCGTCGAGACGGCGCCGGTCGACGCGGAGCTCGGGCTCGCGAGCGGGCCGGCCCCGCACGACGTGGTCGTTCCGCCGTTCCTCATGCTTCGCACCGTCTCGATCCCCGGCCTCGAGCCCGAGACGACCTACCGCATCGTCGTCCACGCCCGCGACGTGCAAGGCCACGTCGAGACCCGCTCCGGGACGTTCACGACGCGGAAGGTGAAGGTCGCCGTCGACCTGCCGGACGTCGGTCTGTCCGCCGGGCTCGCCTGCAAGGCCGACTGCCTCGAGCGGGGAACGCTGACGAGCGACCCACGGGTGCCCGGCCGCGCCGGGCTCGAGCTGCGCGCCACCGTCCCCGTGACGTTCCAGGTCCTGCTCGTCGCGCGCGACTCCTCCGGGCGGCTGCTCGACCAACGCGGCGTCTCGACCGGCGCGGGCAGGACGAGCTACTCGACGACGCTCGACGGGCTCCTGACCGGCACCCGGTACACCGTCACGGCGAAGGCGACCGACGCCGACGGGCACATCCGCAGCGAGCAGGGGACGTTCCGAACCCGCTCTGCCGAGGCCCTCGTCACCGTGCACGCGATCCGGATCGTCGACGACGCCGACAAGGGCTCGAACGCGGGTGAGATCGACCTCGACCTCGTGGCGCAGGGCGATCTGTTCTGGGGGATGGGCTTCCGCCGGATCGACTCCGGAACGACGTTCGCTCCTCGGATGCCCGGCACGACCCGTCCCGGCGTGTGGACGACGGTCTCCGTGGACGGGCTCGCGCAGCTGGCGCTCCAGGCCGGCGGCGTCGAATGCGACTGGCAGCGGCTTTCGCGCTGCCCACGCGAGGCGGGGTCCGTCGGCGCCGACTGGGAGGCGTCCGCCACGACCCGTGTCGACCTGGGCGACGCGTTCGTCTCGGACGACGCGCTGCCGCCCGGCTACGGCACGGTGCTGCCTGCCGGCCACGACGCGTACGCGATCTTCGAGACGACCGACCACAGCCTGAAGTTCCGGGTGTACGCGACGGTGGACGTCGAGGTGGCGTGACGATGGACGAGCACAGCGACACCACCGCGGTCTCGGTCGACGAGGCGTGGCTCCGCGAGTGGGCCGCCGAGGGCATCGCCGCCCTCGAGCGGCTCCTCGCGGCCCACGCCGCGTTCGACGAGTTCCTGAGCACCCGTCAGGATGAGGACGATGGCCGTCGCGCCGACGCGGACTGACGCCGAGCTCGTCCGGCGTCTCCAGGCGCGCGACCGTACCGCCTGGGAGGAGCTCTACGCCGAGTACCAGCCGCGCCTGCGGGCATTCGGCTACCGCCTCGCCGGGAACGCGCACGACGCCGACGACCTCGTCCAGGAGACCTTCGTCCGCGTCCTCCCAGCCCTCGACCGGCTCGAGCCCGACACGGTCGACCTCGCGGCGTACCTTTTCGCGACCGAGAAGAACCTCTTCCTCAAGCAGGTCGAGCGCGCGAAGCGGGCGGAGCCGACGGCCGACGTGCCCGAGCCCGACCTGCCGACGGCGATCGAGGACGATCCCGAGCGGAGCGCGCTCCTGCACCGCCAGCAGGAGGAGGTGCGCGTCGCCAACGCACGCCTCGACCCGCGCCAGCGCCTCGTGCTCGCGCTCTGCGAGCTCGAAGACCGGTCGTATGCCGAGATCGGCGAGCTCGTCGGCCTCAACGAGAACGCCGTCGCGCAGCTCGTCTTCCGCGCACGGGAGCGTCTGCGGACGGAGCTCCGTCTCGTCCAGGTCGATCCGGAGAGCCTGCCGGAGGAGTGCCGCGCCTTCCTGCCGCTTCTCTCCCAGCACCTGGACGGCAAGCTGCGTGGGCCGAGGCGCGAGACAACGCTCGCGCACCTCGAGGGCTGCGAGCGCTGCCAGGCCGCGCTCGCCGACATGCGCGAGGCGAAGCGCCGCTACCGCGCACTGCTCCTTCCCCCGCTCGGCATGTCGACCGAGGAGGCGCGCGCCGCGACCGAGGCGGAGCTCGAGCGCGCCCGCTACTGGCGCCCAAGCGGGCGGCTCGCGCGGCTCGCGCGTCCGCGCGGGGCAACAGCGGTCGTCGTCGCGACGGGCGCCGCCGCTCTCCTCGTCGCAAGCGGGGTCGGCACGGCGACGCTCCTCGCGCGTACGACGCGCACCGTGGCTCCGGCTTCCACCACCGTCGCCGCGTCGCAGCCGACATCGGCGGCGACACCGAGCACGTCGGTCGCTGCTCCGGCGCAGTCCGGGACGACGCCGGCCCGGACGACGCCGGCCGGGACGACGCCGGCCGGGACGAAGCCCCCACTCGCGCCGTCGAAGGGCCAGACGACGTCGCACGCGACGGCGACGACCGACGCGGTGCCGACGGCGACACAACCGACCGTCGCCGCCTCGCCGACGACGCAGAGCCACGCGGGGACGACGCCACCGCGTCGCACCCGGACGAAGCCGAAGCGGACGCCGCCACCTCCCGGAGCCACGACCGCGGTCACGGCGACGTCCACGGCGATCCCGACCACACAGACGACGGAGACGACGGTGCCGCCTCCGGCCGACACGCTCGCCCCGAGCGTGAGCTTCACGGTCACCCCTCCGGCGAGCTCGACCTCGCGCACGGCGCGATTCGAGTTCACGGCGAACGAGCCGTCCGTCACGTTCCAATGCTCGTACGACGGCACGGAGTTCGTTCCCTGCGCAAGCCCGCACACGATCGAGGACGCGGGAGTCGACGACCACTCGCTCGGAGTGCGCGCAACCGACGCCGCGGGCAACGTCGGCGCGTCCGCCGTCGCACGCTGGACGGTCACCCCCGCGTTGCCCGATCTCGTCGCCACCCTCGCGAACGCGAGCGTCACGGTCACGAACACCGGCGAGGCGACCGCCGGCGCCTCGATCGTCCTGGTGCAGGGCGTGGGTGCGTTCACGATCCCCCCGCTCGGCTCGGGGCAGTCGGCGACGCGCACCTACACGTGCAAGAGCGGCGCGATCACCGCGATCGCCGACGAGACGAAGGTCGTGACGGAGTCGGACGAGGGCAACAACGCCGTGACGCGCGTTGTCACCTGCCTCGGCCTCACGTAGTCACGGCAGCGCCGGAGCCCAGAGCCGGGAGAGGAACACCGCGCCCGTCAGCGCGAGCGCAGCGGCGGCGACCACGAGGAACGTCACCTCCGTTCGCTGCTTCGCGCGGCCGAGCCGCGAGCCGAGGTCGCCGTACGCCGCGGAGAGCGCCCCGGCCGACCGCGCAGCGAAATACTCGCCGCCCGTCGTCTTGGCGATCGCGCGCAGCGTCTCGCGGTCGGGCGTCTGCGAGAAGCCGAACACGCCGGCCTGCTCGTTCGGGTCGTCGGTTCCGAGCGCGACGGTGTAGACGGGAATCCCCGCGCGCTTGGCCATCGCCGCGCCCGCCGCGGGCGGGAGGATGCCGCGGAACTGGCGTCCGTCGGAGAGGAACAGGATCGTGACGCCCGGGACGGCACCGGTCGAGGGATCCTGCCTCCCGCCTGCCTGGAGGAACGAGTCGCGGGCGAGCTCGACCGACCGCGCGAGGGCGTCGCCGATCGCGGTCCCGCCGCCGCCCGACTGGAACGGGTTGATCGCGTCGACCGACTGGTGCAGTCGCTCGCGGTCGTGGGTCGGCACCGCAGCGACCGTCGCGTCGCCGGCAAACGTGACGAGACCGACTCGAAGCCGGTCGGGCACGCGGTCGAGGAACGCGCTCGCCGCCGCCTTCGCCGCCTCGAGGCGTGACGGGGCGATGTCGCCGGCGAGCATCGACCGTGACGTGTCGACCACGAGGACGACGGTCGCATTCTCGACCGGAGCGACGCGGTTCACGTGCGGACGCGCGAGCGCGACACAGGCGAGCGCGAGCACCGCGAGGACGAGCCCGCCGACGGCAAGCTCCCGCCGGCTCGAAAGCCGCGGCGTGACGCTCCGCAGCACCTCGAGGTTCGTGAACTGCACCGCGTAGCGCGCCCGACGCCTGCGCACGAGCACGAAGCCGAGCACCAGCGCCGGCAGCAGCGCGAGGGAGAGAAGCGCGAGCGGGCGGTCGAAGCTCAAGCGATCCGTTCGATCGTAGCGCGCCCCGGTGGCGATCTCACGCTCCGCGGCCAGGCTCTACGCTGGCGCGGTGATCCTCGCGAACGGCGTGATCCGGACGATGGACCCGTCGCTGCCGACGAGCGCGGCACTGGCGATCGCGGGTGACACGATCGTCGGCGGGGTGGGCGCGCACGAGCGGGCATTGCCCACGCCCGAGCGGGTCGACCTGCGCGGACGCTGCGTCCTCCCCGCCTTCACGGACGCGCACGTCCACTTTCCGACCTGGTCGCTCGCGCGACGGGACGTGCTGCTCGACGGCGTGACGTCGCTCGCGGAGGCGCTCGCGCGGGTTTCGTCCCACCCACGCCGCGGGACGTGGCTCCGCGGCACCGGTTGGCGCGACGCCCTGTGGGCGGAGCATCCGTCGCGCGAGGCCCTCGACGCGGTGACCGGCGAGACGCCGGCGGCGCTCTGGTCGAAGGACTACCACTCGCTCTGGGTCAACAGCACCGCGCTTGCCCGCGCCGACGGCGACCTCGATGCCCCGGGCGGCGTCGTCGAGCGGGACAGCGCCGGCGAGCCGACGGGGATCCTGCGCGAGGAGTCGGCCTGGCGCTTCCGCGAGCGGTTCGTCACCGTCACGGAGGACGAATGGGTGGAGGCCACCCGCGAGGGGATCAAGGTCGCGAACGGGCGCGGCGTCGGGGCGATCCACGACAAGGACGGCTGGCTCGGCGCCAACGCGATCTTCGCCCGGATCCACGAGCGCGACGGGCTCACGCTGCGCGTCTGGCAGTCGCTGCCGCACGAGCGGGTCGGCGAGCTCGCCGAGCTGCGGCTCCGTTCCCGTATCGGCGACGACTACCTGCGCCTCGGCTACCTGAAGGCGTTCATGGACGGCACCCTCGGCTCGCAGACGGCATGGATGCTCGACGGAAGCGGCGTCGTGATCACGAGCGGCGACGAGCTCGCCGAGATCGTCCGCTCCGCCGCCTCGGCCGGATGGCCGGTCGCAGTGCACGCGATCGGCGACCGCGCAAACCGGGAGGCGCTCGACGCGTTCGAGGCGACGCGCGACCTCTGGGCTCCGTTGGGCCTGCGCCAGCGAATCGAGCACGCGCAGTGCCTCGACCCGGTGGATCTTCCCCGCTTCGCGGAGGTCGGCGTCGCGTGCTCCGTCCAGTTCAGCCATGCGCCCTCCGACCGCGACCTCGCCGAGCGGTTCTGGGGCGACCGGCTCGACGGGACCTACGCGTTCCGCTCGCTCCTCGAGAGCGGGGCGGTCGTCGCGAACGGCTCGGATGCCCCGGTCGAGGAGCTCGATCCCATCGCCGGGATCGCCGCGGGGGTGCGGCGAACGATCGACGAGAGGCCGCCGTGGCGGGCGGACGAGGCGGTCACGGTGGAGCAGGCGCTCCAGGCGACCACCGTCACGCCGGCCTGGCTCGCCGGCGACGAGCGCCGCCGCGGCACCCTCCTGCCCGGAAGGCTCGCGGATCTCGTCGTCCTCGATCGCGACCCGGTGGCGTGCGAGCCCGACGCGCTCGGGGAGATCGAGGTCGTCGCCACGATGGTCGGGGGCCGCTGGGTGCACGACCCCCCGCCCTGGGACTGAAGCGACGCTACGGAAATCCGTACACCATCCCGCCGCGATGCTCCTTACACTTCGTGACATGGCCACGCAGGCCGAGTCGACCCGGACCATGCTTCCCGTCCACCAGGCGGGGGAGTGCTCGGTCGCGGCGGCGAGCGAGATCGTGGGCTCGAAGTGGACCGTGCTCATCGTCCACGACCTCTCGGAGGGCCCGCGCCGGTTCACCGAGCTCGAGCACGCGTGCGCCGGCATCAGCCCGCGGACGCTCGCCGAGCGCCTGCGCTGGCTCGAGGCCGAGGGCATCGTCGTCCGCCGCAGCTACGCCGAGTCGCCGCCCCGCGTCGAGTACGAGCTGACGGGGAAGGGCACCGCGCTGCAGCCGGTGATCGACGAGATGCGCAAGTTCGGCCACGAGTGGCTCGGCTGCGCCGTCCACCCGGACTGACCCGCGGAGCGGCCTAGGCCGCCGCGCGCTCGGCCCCGGGCTCGCCCCAGAGGCGCACGAGCTCGACGGCCGTCGCTGCCGCCGCGGCCATGTCCTGGACGGAGGCCCACTCGCGCAGCGAGTGGTAGTCCTGGCCGCCGGTGAAGAGATTCGGCGTCGGCAGCCCGCGCTCGGTGAGCCGCGCGCCGTCGGTGCCGCCGCGGATGATGCTGTGGACCGGCTCGACCCCTGCGCGGCGGATCGCGGCCTCTGCCGCGGCGACGACCTCGGGGTGCCTGTCGAACGCTCCGCGCATGTTGCGGTACTGCTCCTCGATCTCGAGCTCGAACGACGCCTGCGGCTCGCGCGCGACGACCTCCGCCGCGAGCCGGCGCACCAGCTCGATGTGCTCCGCGAGCTTCGCGTCGTCGTGGTCACGCGCGATCAGCACGAGCGTCGCCGACGAGGCGCTCCCGACGATCCGGCCGGGATGCACGAAGCCCTCGCGGCCCTCGGTCGTCTCCGGCGACAGCGAGTCGCGCGGGAGCGCGGCGACGACGTCGGCAAGCAGCTTGATCGCGTTGACCAGACGGCCCTTCGCGGTGCCCGGGTGGACGCCGACCCCCTTGATCGTGAGCTTCAGCTGGTCGGCCGAGAACGTCTCGATCTCGAGCTCCCCGAGGCCCGACCCGTCGAACGTGTACGCGAAGTCCGCGCCGAACCGGTCGAGATCGAAGTGGTCCGTGCCCCGCCCCACCTCCTCGTCCACCGTGAAGCCGACGCGGACGTTCGCCCTCGGCGACCCGTCGTGGGCGAGGTAGGCCATGGCGGCGACGATCTCCGCGACGCCGGCTTTGTCGTCGGCGCCGAGCAGCGTCGTGCCGTCGCTCGTGACGATGTCGTGGCCGACCCGCTCGGCGAGCTGCGGCAGCTCCGCGGGGTCGAGCACCTGCGTCGGGTCGCCGGGCAGCGTGATCGGCCCGCCCGCGTAGGCGCGGTGCACGATCGGCGAGACGCCCGTGCCCGGCGCGTCGGGCGACGTGTCGACATGGGCGATCAGCCCGACGGTAGGCGCGCCCTCGATCGTGCCGGGGAGACTCGCGAAGACGTAGCCGTGCTCGGTCAGCTCCGCGCCCTCGAGGCCGATCGCGCGGAGCTCGTCGACGAGGAGCCGCGAGAGGTCGAGCTGCTTCGCGGACGACGGGTATCCCGTGCTCTCCACGGACGCCTCGGTGTCGATCACGACGTAGCGGAGGAAACGCTCGAGCACGTCGTCCGCGAGCTCTGCCGCGAGTGGGCTGGCGTACGGCGCGCGGTTGGCCCGTGGTGCCGCTTCAGGCAAGCGTCCCGAACCTCCGCAGCAGCTCGACGATCGTCCCCAGCCCCTCGGTGAGCGCCGTCGCGGGGAAGTTCTCGTTCGGCGAGTGCATCTGCGCCGTCGGGCGGCTGAACCCCGTGACGATCGCCGGCACGCCGCGGGCGGCGAGCGTCGCGACGACGGGGATCGAGCCACCGCTCCGGGTGAGGATCGGCCGCGCCCCGAGCACATGCTCGAAGGCGTCGAGCCCGAGCTGCACGGCGGCGGAGCCCGGGTCGACGTACGCGGGCTCGCCGGTCGAGCGGAGCAGGACCTCGAGCGACGCGCCTTCGGGCGCCGCCTCGCGGAGGAGCCGTTCGAACGCGGGCGCGATCTCGGCGGTGGACTGGCCGGGGGCGAGGCGGATCGACACGTTCGCGTGCGCCTCGACGGGAAGCACCGTCTTCTGGAGATGCGGCGAGCCGGACTCGATCCCGTTCACGCTGACCGAGGGCTCTGCCGTCGTGCGCAGGAAGAACTCTTCCGCGGCCGCTGCGTCCGCCGGGCGCGCCCCCTGCCCGCCGAGCTCCTCGGTCCCCGACGGCAGCGCCGACCAGCCGCCGACCTCGGCCTCTGTGGGCGGGATGATCCCCGCGCGGAGCGGCTCGGGCAGGCGGCCGTCGGGGCCGGGAAGCACCGCGGAGAGCGAGCGCATCAGCGCCTCGATCGCGTTCAGCGCGGCGCCCCCGACCATCCCGGAATGGAGGTCCCGCTCGCCTGTGCGGGCGCTGACGTGGAAGTAGCAGATGCCCCGCAGCGCGGTGCAGAAGGCGGGCAGCGTCGCGGTGGCGTACCCGCCGTCCAGGATCACCGCGGCGTCCGCCGGGCCGCTGTCCTCCTCGGCCCAGTCGCAGACCGAGTGGCCACCGACCTCCTCCTCCGCGTCGATCATGAAGCGCACGGTCACCGGGAGCTCCCCCTTCGCGGCGAGGAGCTCGGCCGCCTTGAGGAGCATGAATAGGTGCGCCTTGTCGTCCGCGACGCCGCGGCCGACGAGGAGCCCGTCCCGCTGCGTCAGCAGCCACGGATCCGACTGCCACAGATCGAGCGGGTCCGGCGGCTGGACGTCGAGGTGGGCGTAGGCGAGCACCGCCGGCGCGCCGTCCAGGGAGGCGGCCACCTCGCCGAGGACGAGCGGGCGGCCGTTGCGCTCGGAGATCTCGACCTCTCCGCCCGCGCCCCGAATCCGGTCCGCGACCCACTCCGCGGCGCGGGCGAGGTCGCCCGCGTGCGCCGGGTCGGCGCTCACGGAGGGGATCGCGATCAGCTCGGAGAGCTCGGCGACGAGCGCGTCGTGTGACGGCAGCACCGCGCGATTGTACGTGGGCAACCGATTTGGCTCGCCCACGAACCCCTCCTACGCGTCCCGCACGGGATCACCGCGCGGGACCTCCCGGCCGGCAAAGGCGCGCGGCTAGGGCTTGTCTGCCTCGTCCGTCCTCGGCTCCTCGAGCGCGACCCCGCCCTCGAGGTGCGGAGGGCGCGGTCGCCGCGGCTCGCGCACGCCGGATCCGCCGAGCTCGTCCGGCCCGCCGAACGGCTCGAGCACGCCCCGCCCCCGCCGGCGGCGGTGCCACCACTCGCGGACGCGCCGGAGCGGCCCGCTCACGGGACGTCGCGGACGCTCGCCGCCTCGGCGAGCACGCGCAGCTTCTTGAGGCTCTGGTGCTCGATCTGACGGATGCGCTCACGCGTGACGCTGAACGCGCGACCGACCTCGTCGAGGGTCCGCGGCTGCTGGCCGTCGAGCCCGTAGCGCATCTCGAGCACCTGCCGCTCTCGCGGGGAGAGGGCGTCGAGGATCGAGCGCAGCGCGTCGCGCCGCAGGCTCACCTCCGCAGCCTCCTCGGGGAGCGGCTCCGACTCGTCGGTGAGGAAGTGGCCGAACTCCGACTCCTCCTCGTCGCCGACCGGCTTCTCCAGCGAGACCGGCGTCTGCGCGCTCCGCTTGATGTGCTCGACCTCCTCGACCGAGAGCCCGAGGTCGATCGCGATCTCCTCCGACGTCGGCTCGCGAGCGAGCTCCGCGCGAAGCTTGCGCTCCGAGCGGTTGATCTTGTTCAGCTTCTCGACAACGTGGACCGGCATGCGGATCGTGCGGCCCTTGTCCGCGATCGCGCGTGCGACCGCCTGGCGGATCCACCACGTCGCGTACGTCGAGAACTTGAACCCCTTGCGCCAGTCGAACTTCTCGGCGGCGCGCACGAGCCCGATCGTTCCCTCCTGGATCAGGTCGAGGAACGGCAGGCCCTGGTTGCGATAGCGCTTGGCGATCGAGACGACGAGGCGGAGGTTCGCCTCGACCATCGCCTGCTTCGCCGCGTGCTCGCCGAGCTCGATCCGCTTCGAGAGCTCCACCTCCTGCGCGGCAGTGAGGAGCGGCACCTTGCCGATGTCCTTGAGGAAGAGCTGGAGCGTGTCCGTCGAGACCTCCGTCTCGGCCGCCCAGGCGCGCTCTCGTTCGTCGTCGGTCGGCGTCTCCGCCGTGACGACCTCGATCTGCTCCTCGTCGAGCGCGGTGTAGAGCGCGTCGATCTGGGCCGGGTCGAGATCCAGCTCGTCGAGTGCCAGCGCGAGCTCGTCCGCGTCGAGCGTTCCGCTCGCACGACCGTGCTCGAGCAGCGCACGTGCTTCATCCGACTCGAGACCGACCTCGCGGGCCGGGCGCCGGGCGTCGGGTGCTGCGCTCAGGACCGCCCCCCTTTTCGTTGCTGGCTGGGAACGGTACCAGCGCGCCCACTCCCGTCAACCTCGATTTTTCGTCACACGCCAGCCTTGTGCAGCTCCGTGAGATACCGGCGCGCCTCACCGGCGAGCGGAGACCCCGGCTCGTCGGCGATCGCGCGCTGCAGCTGCCGTTTCGCCTCGCGTGTCTCCCCCGACCAGAGCAGGAGCAGCCCGAGGTGGAACCGGACCGTCGCCTTGTGGGGAAACGTCCGCGTGAGCGGCCCGAGCCGCGAGAACGCGTCCGCCGGCCGCGACTTGTCGAAGCGCCCGACGGCCGCCGCCACCTGAGCCTCGACGTCGCGCGGCGCCGCGCGGGCCGCCGCCTCGTAGACCCGCTCCGCGGAGCGCGTCATCCCGAGCCGTTGCAGCGCGGCGCCGTAGAGAAGCTTTCCGGCGACGCTCCGCTGCGCTCCTCGCTCGAGCATGCGCAATTGGGCGGGCGGAGACAGCTCTCCCAAGCCCGGCGGCAGCGGCGCGGTCGACACGAAGACCGGCACGCCCGGCGCGTACTCCGGATGCAGGAGGTTCCCGGCCGCGACCGCGTAGGCGGAGTCGGGCTCGTCCGCGACCGCCTGGCGCCAGGCCTCCTGCGCGCCGGCGAGCCCCGACCAGAACAGCGCGACGCCGAGGTTGAGCTGGACGACCGCACGGTCCGCGTGGAGGCCCGCGAGGCGGTTGAGCAGGTCGACGGTCTCGGCCGGCCAGCGTGCGAACGCCTCGCCCACGCGCGCCTCGATCGAGTCCCAGCGCGCGAACTCACGCGCCGCCTGGGCGCGGCGGCCCGCCGAGTACGCGCTCGCGGCCCGGCGCAGGGATCGCGCCTCGGGGTCGATTCGGACGCCGAGCGCGAGCGTGAGCGGCGGCGGTCCCGGCCGCCGGTTCGGCCCCGCTGCCGCCTCCGGGGTCGGCCCCGTCTGGAGGAGGACGATCCCCACGACGACCGCGGCGGCGACCACGGCCGACGCGGCGGTGACGACGACGACGCGCGACCGGGGCGACACGCGGTCACGGTAGCCGCGAACGCCGCGACGGCCACGAGCCACGCACCTTCGCCGTGCGCGGTGCTGCCGCTATATTCGGGAAAGTAATGGCGACGTACAGGGAGCTGCTCTCGCAGGCACGGGCCGAGATCGACGAGATCACGACCCCCGAGGCCCACCGGATGCTGGAGGGCGGCATCCCGCACGTCTTCGTCGACGTCCGGCCGCGCGACGAATGGGACGAGGGCCACCTCCCCGGCGCGCTGCACGTCCCGCGCAACAACCTCGAGTCGCGCGTCGAGGCGCTGATCCCCGACAAGACGCAGACGCTCGTCGTCTACTGCGCGAGCGGCACGCGGTCCGCGTTCGCGACCAAGGCGCTGAGAGAGCTCGGCTACGAGCACGCGGTGAACCTCGAGGACGGTTTCGTCGGCTGGAAGCGGAACGGATACGACTTCGTCACCCCTGCTGCGCTGACCCCGGCGCAGCGCGCCCGCTACGCCCGTCACCTGCTGATCCCGGAGGTCGGCGAGGAGGGCCAGCAGCGGCTCCTCGAGTCGCGCGTCCTGCTGATCGGCGCCGGCGGGCTCGGCTCGCCGGCCGCGCTGTACCTCGCGGCGGCCGGGGTCGGGACGATCGGGATCATCGACCCCGACGTCGTCGACGACTCGAACCTGCAGCGCCAGATCGTGCACTCGACCGACCGGCTCGGCGAGCCGAAGGTCGACTCCGCCAAGCGGACCGTCGAGGCGCTCAACCCCGACGTCGCGGTCGTCCCGTTCCAGGACCGCCTCACGTCGGAGAACGTCGAGGCGGTGCTCGCGCACGGCTGGGACGTGATCGTCGACGGCACGGACAACTTCCCGACGCGCTACCTCGTCAACGACGCGTCGGTCTGGCACGGGATCCCCGTCGTGCACGGGTCGATCTACCGCTTCGAGGGCCAGGTGACCGTGTTCGACCCCGCGAACGGCCCGTGCTACCGCTGCCTCTACCCCACACCGCCGCCGCCCGAGCTCGCGCCGAGCTGCGCGGAGGGCGGCGTCCTCGGCGTGCTGCCGGGGATCGTCGGCTCGCTCCAGGCGAGCGAGGCGCTGAAGCTCGTGCTCGACGCGGGCGAGTCGCTCGCCGGCCGTCTGCTCCTGTTCGACGCGCTCCACACGACCTTCGACGAGGTCGCGATCCGGAAGAACCCCGAGTGCCCCGTCTGCGGCGAGCACCCGACGATCACGGAGTACATCGACTACGTCGAGTTCTGCTCGCGCGGCACGGTGACCGCATGACGGTCGTGCGGATCCCGCCGACGCTGCGCAACGAGGTCGGCGGCGCACGCCAGGTGGAGGCCGACGGCGAAACGGTTCGGGAGGTGCTCGACGACCTCGTCGAGCGCCATCCCGCCCTCGCCCCGCAGATCCTCCAGGACGGAGGCATCGCGCCGTTCGTCAACGTCTACGTCGGCGGCGAGGACGTCCGCACGCTCGACGGGCTCGAGACCGAGGTGCCGCGCGGCGGAACGGTGATCCTGCTGCCGGCGATGGCGGGAGGGTCCTCGCCCTCGTGGTCGCGTCCCGCCGTCGCGTCCAGCCTGCTCGACCTCGTCGGCTCGACGCCGCTCGTCGAGCTGCCGCGGCTCACCCCCAAGCCGTCCGTGAAGCTCTACGCGAAGCTCGAGGGCCAGAACCCGACGGGCTCGATCAAGGACCGCGTCGCGAAGTCGATGATCGAGGCGGCGGAGGCCTCCGGTGAGCTCGAGCCGGGCCGCTCGCTCCTCGAGCCGACCTCGGGCAACACCGGCATCTCGCTCGCGCTCGTGGCGGCGCTCAAGGGCTACCCCCTCACGTGCGTGATGCCGGAGAACGCCACCCCCGAGCGGAAGCGCCTGCTCCGGCTGTACGGCGCCGACATCGTCCTGTCGCCCGCCGCCGAGGGCTCGAACGGCGCCGTCCGCCTCGCCCTCGAGATGGCCGAGGCCGATCCCCGCTGGTTCGTGCCGTTCCAGTACGCGAACGAGGCGAATCCCCGGGCCCACTACGAGGGCACCGGTGCCGAGATCGCCGAGGCGCTCGACCACGTGGACGTGCTCGTCGCGGGGCTCGGCACCGGCGGAACGCTGATGGGCGCCGGCGAACGCGTTCGCGAGGCGTTCCCCGACGTCGTCGTCGCGGCCGCGGAGCCGCTCCCCGGTGACCCGGTGATGGGCCTCCGCTCGCTCGACGACGGCTATGTGCCCCCGATCCTCGACGTCGCCAAGCTCGACCGGAAGGTGCTCGTCTCCAACGAGGACGCCGTCTCAGCCGTGCGCGACCTGCTCCGGCTGGAGGGTGTCTTCGGCGGCGTCTCGTCCGGCGCCGTGCTGGCGGTCGCCCGCCGGCTCGCGGCCGACCTCGACGAGGGCGTCGTCGTGACGATTCTCGCCGACGGCGGGTGGAAGTACCTGAGCGCCGACTTCTGGGACGCGGACGAGGGCGAGGTCGGCGCGTCGATGGAGCGCACGGTTTGGTGGTGATCCTGGTTCGGTGGTGATCCCGGCCGCGGTGCGGTCCGAGATCGCCGAGCACGCGCGCACCGAGCTCCCGAACGAGGCCTGCGGGCTCCTGCTGCTCGACGGGGACACCGCAGTCGAGTACGTGCCGGGCGAGAACGCGTCGCCGTCGCCGTACTACTTCGAGCTCCGGCTCGACCCCGTCGTCTGGGCCGACCTCGGCGACCGCGACGTCGAGCAGGCGGTCGTACACTCGCACGTCTCCTCGCCGCCGCGACCGTCGCGCACCGACGTCGAGCGGATCGGCCTCTGGCAGGGGCTTCCCTACGTGATCTACTCGGTCCGGCTCGACGAGCTCGCCGCGTGGCGGATCGTCGACGGCGCAATCGAGCCGCTGGCGCTCTCCGCGCCGGTCAGCGGATCGTGAACGACCCCTTCATGAAGCTCTTGTGGGGGTCGCAGACGTATTTGTACGTGCCCTTCTTCAACGTGACCGTGAACGTCTTGGTGCCCGTCCCGCCGAGCGTCGTCGTGACGTTCACGCCGGGGCCCGTCAGGTGGAAGTTGTGCTCGGACGAGAGGTCGGCGACGACGATCTTCGCCTTGCCCGCCTTGGTGGGCGCCTTCGCCAGCTTGATCGTGAATCCGGGGCCGACAGTCGCCTTGTAGACCGGCACCGCGGCCGCGGGTGCGGCGGCGGCGACGACGGCCGCGCTGAGCGCGGCGAGGCAGGCGACGACGATGACTCGTTTCATGCGGTCTCCTCGGAATAGGGGTTTCCGTTGTCTACGCGAGGAACGCGCGCGTGGATTCAGGCGAGGTCGGCGACCTCGACCGTCCGGCCCTCGTCGGCCGCACGGTAGAGCGCCTCGATCGTGCGCGCCTGCCCGACCGCGTCGTCGCGCCCGAGGAGCTGGGGCGCCCGCCCCCGGACGGCGTCCGCGAGGTTGTCGAGCTGCAGGCGGTACGAGTTCGCCTGCGGCACGTCGACCGCCTCGGGCTCGCCGAGGCCCTCGCCCTCGTGCCGCGCCAGCAGCACCGCGCCGGCCCAGTCGATCCTGAAGGGCGCCTCGACGGTGATCGCGCCCTCCTCCCCGACGACCTCGACCCTCTGACGGCGCGGGGACCAAAACGACGCCTCGAACTGCCCGATCACGTCGTCCGCGCAACGGAGGGTCCCATGGAACGCCATGTCGACGCCCGTCGACCCGAACACCTGCTCGCCGGAGACGCGCTGGGGTTCGCCCGCGAGCACGCGGATCGCGCTCACGCAGTAGCACCCCACGTCCATCAGCGCGCCGCCGTCGAGCTCGGGCAGCGCGCGGACGTTCGTCGGGTCGTCGAGCGCGAACGTGAAGGTCGTCTTCACCGCCTGGAGACGCCCGATCGCACCACCGACGACGAGGTCCCGGACGACGGCCGTCTGGGGATGGTGGCGGTACATGAACGCCTCCATCAGCACGAGCCCCGCCGCATCGGCCGCGTCGAAGGCGGCCACGG
>DASXAW010000056.1:0-13770 GCA_036406535.1 Gaiella sp. | reverse complement strand
GCACGGCGCCAAGCAGTTGACCATCGGCTTCCTCTACGTCGGGCCGAAGAACGACTACGGCTACAACCAGGCCGCGTACCAGGGCTCGCTCGCCGTCGCGAAGGCGTTCCCCGAGGCGAAGGTCCTGCAGGCCGAGAACGTTCCGGAGACGTCGGAAGCGGAGCGTGTGATGGAGAAGATGATCGACGACGGCGCCTCGATCATCTTCCCCACAAGCTTCGGCCATCTCGACCCGGCGCTGAACGTGGCGGAGCGCCATCCGGACGTGATCTTCCTCCACCAGGGCGGCCTCAAGACGGCCCAGAACCTCGGGACGTACTTCGGCACGATCTACGAGACGCAGTACGCGGTCGGGCAGGCCGCCGGAATGGCGACGAAGAAGAACAAGCTCGGCTACGTCGTCGCCTTCCCGATCGCCCAGACTCTCCTCAACATCAACGCCTTCGAGCTCGGCGCGCAGTCGGTCAACCCGAAGGCGAAGACGATCGTCGTCTTCACCGGCAGCTGGTGCGACCCTGCAAAGCAGGCGGAGGCGGCCAACTCCCTCATCGATCAAGGCGCCGACGTGCTCGCGCAGCACCAGGACTGCACGAAGACGATCGTCCAGACCGCGGAGCGCCGCCATGTCCTGAGCACCGGCTACCACGTGGACGCCTCGAAGTTTGCGCCCAAGGGCTGGCTGACCGGGTCGGTCTGGAACTGGGGACCGCTCTTCGTGAAGATGGTGAAGACGGTCGAGGCCGGCCAGTTCCACGAGAGCCCGTATTCCCATCGCTATCGGGCCGGCGTAAAGGAGGGCGTGATCAAGCTCGCGCCGTTCGGCGCTGCCGCGACTCCCGCAATCCGCAAGAAGGTGACGGCGACGTATGCCGGCCTCAAGAGCGGCAAGATCAAGCCGTTCACGGGGCCGATCGAGGACCAGTCGGGAAAGGTGGAGATCCCGGCGGGCAAGACGCCGACCGCGACGCAGCTCGAGGCGACCGATTACCTCGTCCAGGGTGTCACCGGGAAGATCCCCGGCTGATGAAAGAGGCCATCTCCCAGCGGTCGTCGGCGGCTTCGGTTGCGCCCACCCTCGGCCGGAAACGGCCGAGGGCCGGGCCGAGGATCGAGGAGAAGGAGCTGCCTCCGGCTCGTTACTCGTACGCAGGCGACGAGTTCGTCTTCGTCGAGCTCAGCGAGGAGATGAGCTTCCGAGCGAACTTCAAGGGCAGGGCAATCATCCAGAAGCTGGAGGAGAGGGAGGTGCCGGGCATCCTCGATCTCTGCCCCAACAGTACGTCGTTCCTCATCCACTGCGACCCGGCCGAGCTGCACCCCGACGCTCTCATCGCCGAGCTGAGCTCGATCGAAGCAGGGCTCGGCGATCCGGCAGAGTTCCACTTCCGCTCTCGGGTCGTCGATGTCCCGATCATGTACGACGATCCGTGGAGCACGGAGTGCCTGCTCCGCTACCGCGACCGCCATCAGGATCCGCACAGCACGGATCTCGAATACATGGCGCGGATCAACGGCTTCGGGAGCGTGCCCGACCTCGTCGCCGCATACAGCGCGCCGCCGTACCTCGTGATGGGCGTCGGGTTCACCCCCGCGTGCTACTGGTCGGCGGCGATGGTTCCGCGCGAACGGGCGATCGTCGCGCCGACCTACATCAGGCCGCGGGTCGACACGCCCGAGCGCGCCATGTCGCACGGCGGCTGCTTCGCGGCGATCTATCCGTCGCCCGGGCCCGGCGGATACCAGCTGATCGGGATGGCTCCGGCGCCGATCTTCGACCCGAAACAGACACTCCCGGACTTCGAGGAGTCCCCCGTCTTCACGCGGACGGGCGACATCTTCGTGTATCGGGCGATCGACCGGGACGAGTTCGACGCCATTCGCAGCCGGGTCGAGGACGGCAGCTTCCGCTACGTGGTTCACGAGTGCGATTTCGAGCCCCGCCGGCTCTTCGACGACCCGGCCGGGTACGACGACGAGCTGCTGGCAGCGCTGTATGGCGATTGAGGTCCTCGACGGCGGATTGCTGACCACCGTCCAGGATGGTGGTCGCCACGGGCTCTACGACACGGGGATCCCGCCCTCCGGGGCGATGGACGACTTCTCGTTTCGAGTCGCGAACCTCCTCGTCGGCAACGACGAGGACGCCGCCGCGCTCGAAGTGACGTACCTCGGTCCGACGCTGCGCTTCGGGGAGGACCGCACGGTGGCGGTCACGGGAGCGGAGCTGCCGCCCAAGCTCGACGACAGGTCGTGTCCGGTGTGGGAGGCGTTCCAGGTCGCGGCCGGCGAGACGCTGACCTTCGACCACCTGCGCGCCGGAGCCCGGGCCTACATCGCGGTCGCGGGCGGCATCGATGTCCCCGAGGTGCTCGGCAGCAGGTCGACCTACGCCCGCGTCGCCCTCGGCGGCTACGACGGTCGTCGCCTCCAGCAGGGGGACGTACTCCCCGTGGGGGAACCGTCTACGGCGGGGGCGAACCGCGTGGGCGCCGAGGTCGCCGAGGCCGACCGTCCGACCTTCGCGAAGGAGAGCGAGGTGCGGGTGATCCTCGGCCTGTACGACCACCGGCTCACGGAGGAAAGCCTCGAAGCATTCCTGGAAGCCGAGTGGACGGTGACGACCGACGCCGATCGGGTCGGCTATCGGTACCGAGGCGTCGACCTCGAGTTCGTCCCGCGTGACGAGGTGCCGTTCGGGGTGGGCAGCGCACCCTGGAACACCTGCTCCCTCAACTACCCCTTCGGCGTGATCCAGCTGCCGGGGGGAGTCGAGCCGATCGTGCTGATGAAGGACGGCGTCAGCGGTGGCAACTACGCGAGCGTCGGGACCGTGATCAGTGCCGACCTCGACCGCGTCGCCCAGACGAAGACCCACGACAAGACGCGGTTCTGCTCCGTCTCGCTGGAGCAGGCACTCGCCGCGCGGGCGGAGCGCCGTCTCCACCTGGACACCATCCGAGCCGACCTCGAGGGCTGACCGTGCCGTTCGAACACTGGAGCGTTCAAGCATGCCCGACGAGAGGACGATCAGGTCCCCACTTCCCGGCACCTTCTACCGGTCCGCCGACCCCGAGAGCGAGCCCTATGTCAGGGAGGGCGAGGTCGTACGGCCGGGCGACGTCGTCGGCCTGGTCGAGGTGATGAAGACGTTCACCGAGTTGAGAGCAGACGCGGAGGGAGTGGTCGAGCGCTTCCTCGTCGAGAGTGGAGACCCGGTAGATGCGGGTCAGGCCGTGGTGGCGCTCGGCGACTGACGAGCGCCGAAGGAGGTTCGGACGGCACATGGAGAAGGTCTTGATCGCCAACCGGGGCGAGATCGCCGTGCGCGTCATCCGGGCCTGCCGCGAGCTCGGGCTGTCGACCGTTGCCGTGTACTCCGAAGCCGACGAGGGCGCCCTCCACGTCCGGCGTGCCGACGACGCCGTGTGCATCGGGAAAGCGGCCGCACGTCACAGCTACCTGAACGTCGACGCGCTCCTCGGTGCAGCGCGGCGAACAGGTGCGGACGCGATTCATCCGGGCTACGGCTTCCTGTCGGAGAACGAGGGTTTCGCGGCTGCGTGCGAGTCGGCCGACATCACGTTCGTCGGCCCTCCCGCCGAGGCGATCGGGCAGATGGGCGACAAGGCCGTGGCGCGGCGGGTCGCGCGCGAGGCCGACGTTCCGATCGTCCCGGGCTCGGACGGTGCCGGCGACGTGGCGCAGGCTCTCTCGGCGGCCGCCGGCATCGGCTACCCGTTGCTGATCAAGGCTGCGGCCGGGGGAGGCGGTCGCGGGATCCGCGTGGTCCGGGACGCCGGCGAGCTCGTCGAGGCGGTGAGGGTCGCGGCGAGGGAGGCCGAGCTCGCGTTCGGGGACGGTGCGCTCTACGTCGAGAAGCTGCTCGAGGACGCCCGTCATGTGGAAGTCCAGGTCGTCGGCGACCACGCCGGCCACGTCGTCCACCTCTACGAACGCGAGTGCTCGCTGCAGCGCCGAAGGCAGAAGCTCGTGGAGGAAGCGCCCTCGCCCGCCCTGAGCCCCGGAACCAGGGCGGCGATCTGCAAGGCCGCGGTTCGGTTGGCCCGCCACGTCGGCTACACGAGTGCGGGCACGGTCGAGTTTCTCGTCGACCGAGACGCGAACTTCTACTTCATGGAGATGAACACGAGGCTCCAGGTGGAGCACGGCGTCACGGAGATGATCACCGGCGTCGATCTCGTCCGAGAGCAACTCCTCGTCGCCGCCGGCAACGAGCTCTCGCTCACCCAGGACGACGTGAAGCAGCTCGGCAGCGCGATCGAGTTTCGCATCAACGCCGAGGATCCGGATCAGGGCTTCATGCCGTCTCCGGGAACGATTGTCGACGTGGATTTCCCTGGCGGCCCCGGAGTGCGCATGGACACGGCAATTTACTCGGGGTACACGGTCGTTCCGTTCTACGACTCGCTCATCGGGAAGCTGATGGTCTGGGGCGCGAATCGCGAGCAGACGATCGCCCGTGGCCGTCGCGCGCTCGAGGAACTCCGTATCGAAGGCATCAAGACGACGATACCCCTGCACCTGCGATTGTTGGACGATGACAATGTTCGCTCAGGTGAGTTCCACACCGGATATCTGGAAGAGATTCTGACGAGATTCGCAGCCGAGCCCGGCACGAACGAGCTGTCGGCCGCGAGCGAGCGAGGTGCATGATGAGAGCGACAAACGGCAGACTGGCCGGTCCGACCGTCTTTCGGGAGGACACGATTCACCACGGGATGGCTACCGGCGGCGTCACCGTGGCTCGCGGGGTGGCGGTTCATTTCTACGGGATGATCGCCGGCGACCTCCACATCGAACCTCAAGCGACTGCGGACATCCACGGTTTCGTCGCCGGCTCGGTCTTCAATCAGGGAAGCTTGACCCTGGAGGGAAGAATCGCCGGTCTGGTGGACGACAAGGGAGGAAAAACTGTGATCAAATCGGAGTCCTAACGAAATTGACATATCCAATGTGAATTCGTTGGACGAGAAGCATGTCAGTGCCTGCGGCTCTCGTCACGTTGTCGGCTCATGTCGAGAAAGGCAGGAAGGAGATGAGCAGCATGAGGCTGAGATGGTTCGCGATCCCTGTGTTGGCCGTCCTCTCGGCGGCCGTCGCACTGCCCGCCGCGCAGGCAAATCCGCCGATTGCCGGCGCCACCTACGATGGCACGACCTCGGAGGGCCTACCGATCGTCCTCGTCGTGAACCCCGAAGGAACCGGGCTCGCCGCCGGGTCGTACGTCGACTTCCGGTGCGGAGACAGTGGCGCAACGCGTGAGTTCCTCGACGGGACCTCGCTCCTGCTCCCCGCAGGAGTGACGAATCGGTCGGGAACGGGGATCACGAACGAGAGCGGGTTCGCGCTCGGCTTCTCGGGCGGGACGCTGAGTTGGCGCTTCTTCGGCAGGTTCTTCACCCAGGCCGCGGCACCTCCGGGCGGAGGCCAAACGACCTTCCCCACCGGCCCACCTCCACCCGGCACGCAGCCGCCCCAGTTCACGCAGCCGCCGGGCGAGCTGGCGACCGGCGACTTCTCGGGCCGGAACAACACGGGCATTCCCGGCGGCGCGGGCTTCTGCTCGTTCCGCGTCACCTGGAGCGTCGTCGCGACGCCGTAGGGGGTCACACGCGCTGGGAGGGGCTGCGAGACGCCGTCGCGGTCCCTCCGAGCCCGTGGCGGGCCAGAGCCCGGAGAGCATCGGCAAACGGCTCTGGCGGAACACGCACGATGCCGCCGCCGATGACACCCACACCGGGCTCTCTGTGTGCGATCCCGGTGTTCACGATCGGGACGATTCCCGTCTGCACGACCTTGCGGCAGTCGATCCCGAGCGGGCTTCCGCGATAGCCGAGCGCCGGTATCCGGTAGTTGAGGCTCTCGCTCCACGTGATCGCGTACATGTCGAGCGTCGCCCTGAGCGCCTCTTCGGCGCTGATGCCGGCGAAGTGCGTGATTGCCGGCGACGCGGCCATGATGAACCCGCCCAGGCCGATCGTCTCGGTGATCGTGCTGTCGCCGACGTCGGGGTTCGCGTCGTCAGCACCGTACCCCGGCCGGTAGAGACCGAGAATCGCGCCTGCCGGCGCCGTGAACCAGCGCTCCCCCGTCCCGCTCACGCGGAGGCCGAATTCCGTGCCGTTGCGCGCCATCGCGGTCACGATCGTCGAGCGCTCGATCCCCGCCGCCGCGTCGGCCGTCGCCTTCCCGCCCGCCATGCTGAGGTTGAGGTAGAAGTAGTCGTTGACGGCGACGAATCGCGCCACCTCGGCGACGTCGCCCGACGGCGCGTCGACCAGTGGGAACACGGGCGCGAGGGTGCGGACGACGAGAGACGTCCCGGCGCGGTTGCGATTGTGCACCTCGTCGCCCATCTGGACGGCGTCGGCCGTGATCGCGCGCACGTCGAGCGGCGTGGGAAGGAGCTCGAGGGCCGCGCGCAGGACGGGTGCGAGCACGGCGCTCATCCAGCGCAGGCGCTCGACGACCGTGCTGCTGTAGGCGCCGAAGCGGAGCACCTCGCCGTACCCCTCGCTCAGGTTGCAGTAGGCGCGGTTTCCACGGGCCTCGTTCTCGACGATCCACACCGGCATCGAGTGGCTGATGACGCCGACCATCGGCCCCAGGGCGCCGCGCTCGTGGCCCGGGCCGAACTCGAACTCGCCCGCCTCGGCGCGTCGCACGGCGTCCTCGGGATCGGAGGCAAGCCCCTCCAGCAGCGCGGCGCCGATGATCGCGCCGCGCATCGGCCCTGACATGTCGGCCCACTCGATCGGTGGGCCGGCGTGCAGGAAGGTCCGCGGGCTCATCTCGGGAAGGAGATCTCCCGCGGTCCCGATCCCGACGACCAGCGGTCGCGCCTCCTGCATGCGTCCCACGGCCTCGTCGTTGGCACGCGCGATCTCGTCGGCGCCGGGTTCGAGGTCGGCGAGCAACTCTCGAGCAGCGTCGTGCGCGCCCCTGCCGTCGCGACGGCGAACGCGTGCGTCCGGGCGCTCGTAGCTCGACGCGAACTCGTACGACCCGACCTCCGTCACCTCACGCGTGCCGCCTCGCTCGAGCAGACGCGCCTCGATCGCGGCGACTGCACCGTCCGCCGCCTCCTCCGTGTCGGCGCGGACGGCGATCACGAGATCGTTCGCTTCCAGGCTGTCCTCGCCGAGCTCGTATCCGTGGCGCTTCGCGATGATCTCGAGGTTGAGCGGCTCGCCCATGCCGACCGCTGCATGCGTCACCGCGTCGTGCGTTCGAGCGTGTTCCGCGGCCTGCATCAGCGTGAAGGGGTCGAAGTAGGCGCCCTTGCGGATGACCACGCGCTCGATCATGCGGCCTCGGCAAGGGCAGAGAGGGCGGCGACGAACGGCGCCATCGGTGGTCGCACGAACCCGCCGCCGATGATCCCGACACCGGCTTCCCGATGTGCGATCCCGGTGTCGGCCACTGGAAGCACACCCGTCTCGACGACCTTGCGGCAATCGATCCCGAGCGGCGTTCCACGGAACCCGAGTGCCGGGATCCGGTAGTTGACGCTCTCGGACCACGTGATCTCGTACATCGCGAGCGTGGCCCTCACTGCGTCGTCTGCGGTCAGACCCGCGAACGCGATGATCGCGGGAGCACCGGCCCAGGCGAATCCACCGAGCCCGATCGTCTCGGTGATCGTGCTGTCGCCCATGTCGCGGTTGGCGTCCTCGCGCCCGTATCCCGGAAGGTAGAGGCCGTGAATCTCGCTCGACGGGCCGGTGAACCAGCGGTCGCCAGTCCCACTCACGTGAAGGCCGAACTCGGTGCCGTTGCGCGCCATCGCGGTCACGATCGTCGAGTCCGCGATACCGGAGGCCGCGTCCGCGGTCGCCTTGCCGCACGCCATGCTGAGGTTGAGATAGAAGAAGTCGTCGCCTGCCACGTAGCGGGCTACCTCGGCGACGTCGGCGGAGGGCGCGTCGGCCTCGAGGAGAGCAGGCCCCAGCTCGCGGAACAGCAGCGACGTGGCCGCGTTGTTCCTGTTGTGTACCTCGTCCCCCATCTGCACGGCGCTCGCGGCGATCTCGCGGAGGTCGAGCGGCGCCGGCAGCCGCTCGAGCGCCGAGCCCAGGACGGGGGCGAGCACCGCGCGCATCCAGCGCAGACGCTCGAGCACCGTCTCGTCGTACGCGCCGAACCTAAACGGGCCGCCTAGTCCTTCGCTCAACGTGCAGCAGGCGCGGTTACCGCGGGCCTCGTTCTCGACGACCCACACGGGCATCGAGTGGCTGATGACGCCGGCCATCGGACCCAGGGCGCCGTGGTCGTGGCCCGAGCCGAACTCGAACTCGCCTGCCTCGGCGCGTCGCACGGCGTCGTCGGGGCCGGAGGCGAGCCCCTCGAGTAGCGCTGCCCCGATGACGGCGCCCCGCATCGGGCCCGACATGTCATCCCACTCGACGGGGGGGCCGGCGTGCAGGAACGTCCGCGTGCTCAGCTCGGGGAGAAGGTCGCCGGCGGTGCCGATGCCGACCACGAGCGGTCGCGCCTCCTGCATCCGGTCGACGGCCTCGTCGTTGGCGCGCGCGATCCGATCGGCGTGAGGCGCGAGGCGCGTCAGCGCGCTCGTCTCCCCGGTCTCCACCGCCTGCCAGTCGATCCGCTCGATCGGCACCTGGCCGGTCCGCTCCGCCCCGTAGACATAGTCGCCCACGTGGGCGACCTCGCGCGCTCCTCGCCCCGTGGCGAGATGCTCCTCGACCGCGGCGACGGCGCCGTCAGCCGCGTGCTCCGTCTCGGCCCGTACGGCGATCACGAGGTCGCTTGCACCGAGACCGTCCTCCCCCACCACGTAGCCGTGTCGTGACTCGATGATGTGGAGACCGAGTCGGTCGCTCATACCGACGGCGACGTGAGTGACGCCAGGGCGCGATCGCGCCTCTTCGGACGCCTCCATCAACGTCACACGATCGTGGTAGTCACCGCGGCGGACGATTACGCGTTCTACGGGTTCCAACGGAGCATCTACGAGAGCACTCGTTGGACTGATCGGATCCAGTCCGCTCATCGGCCTACAGCTTACGCCTCGAGAACTCTGGAAACAACTCCCGCAACGATCCGGCCGATACCCCGAAAGCGGGATCTCTTCCATTTGCCGTTGAAAAGCGCAATAATAGTCTCAACCGAGTTTGCGGGAGCAGACCACGGCAGCAATTAGCTTACGTGGAGTAAAGAAGAGCTTCGGCACGGTCGCCGCCGTCAACGGTCTCGACCTCGAGGTCGAGACCGGCACGTGTGTGGGCCTACTCGGGCCAAACGGAGCCGGGAAGACGACCACGATGCGCATGCTGACCGCCCAGGCGATCGCGGACGAAGGTGAGCTCGAGGTGCTCGGCTATCGCCTTCCGGAGCGGGCCAAGCAGGTTCGCGCGGAAATTGGCGTCGTGCCCCAGATCGACAATCTCGACATCGAGCTGACACCGAGACAAAACCTTGCTGTTTTTGCTCGCCTTTACCGTGTACCCCGACGCGAGCGGCGTGAGGCCGTCCAGCGGGCTCTCGGACTCGCGGGTCTGGCCGAGCGTGCGGACGCGCGGTTGTACGGTTTGTCCGGAGGCATGCGGCGACGCTTGCTGGTCGCGCGGGGCCTCGTCCACCGTCCGAGCGTCGCGCTACTCGACGAGCCGACCGTCGGGCTCGATCCCCAGGTGCGTCAGCAGCTCTGGTCTCTCATCGACGAGCTGCGCAACGAGGGCGTGACCGTGCTGATGTCCACGCATTACATCGAGGAGGCGGAGCGCCTCGCCGACACCGTCGTGATCATGGCGAAGGGTCGCGTCGTGGCCACAGGGCCGCCCGCGGACCTGATCGCCGAAAACGCCGGGCGAGAGGTGCTCGAGGTGTACGGGCCGCCGGCGAGGCTCCGCGAGGTCGAGGCATGGGCACTCGAGCACAACCGTGTCACGCGTCACACGGGCCCGGCGCTCGCGATCATGCGCGCCGACGACGACGGCGACGGGGCGCTCCCTGACGGAGTGCGACGGCCGGGGAGCCTCGAAGACGCGTTCGTCCTGCTGACCGGGGAGGATGCGACGTGAACGGCCCGTGCCGCCGTGACCTGATCACGGACGGGAGATAGGACGCGGTGGTGGAGCCGTCGCTCGAGACGCAGCCGCAGACCGACGGCCCATCCGTCGACGACGGGGCGCCAGGTCCCGGGGAGCGCGCCGACGCCCGTGGCCGTGCCGCGACGACGGAGATCCTTCGCGCCGCGGAGCAGGCCGCCGATCGCGTCGCCGGGATCCTGCAGGACGCCGAGGACGCAGCCGAACGGAGGCTCGCGGCCGCCCGAGAGGAGGCCGCGGCGATTCACGAGCAGGCGCAACTCGACGCGGAGGCGCAGGCCCGACAGGCGATCCGCGACGCGGAGCGCGTCCGTGCCGAGGCCGACGAGTACATGGCCAACGTGCGGCTCGCTGCCGACTCCTATGCAAGCCAGCGCGAGGAAGAGGCTCTGGCGGAACCCGGCACGGCGCTCGACGCGCCCGACAGCGACGGGCCCGCCGTCACCGCGTCCGACGAGGAGGGTGCGAGAGCCGCGAAGGCCCAGGGTCGCGTCCGCCACGGGATCGAGCTCACGGCCGTCGTCGCGGTGATGAGCCGCGACATGTCGGTCTTCTTCCGCTCGTGGCGGTCGACGACCTTCTCGGCCATCGTCGAGCCGATCATCTTCCTGCTCGCCTTCGGCCTCGGTTTCGGCGCGCTCATCTCGCAGGTCCAGGGCCACGACTACATCCAGTTCGTCGCCACCGGGGTCGTCGCGACGACCGTCGTCTTCAGCTCCGCGTTCCCCGGCATGTTCCAGACGTTCGTCAAGCGCGAGTTCCAGCGGATCTACGACGCGCTGCTCGCCACCCCGGTCAACGTCGACGAGCTCGTCACTGCCGAGGTGCTCTGGATCTCGATCCGTACGGGCGTCTACTCGGTGGCGCCGGTCGTCGTCGCCATCGGCTTCGGCCTCAGGCCCGAATGGACGGTCGTCTTCGTGCCGTTCATCGCGTTCCTCGCGGCGCTCGGCCTGTCCTCGTTCGGGGTCACGATGGCGGCGATGATGAAGTCGATCGCCAACTTCAACTACATCATCAGCGGGGTTCTGACACCGCTCATCCTCCTGGCGGGCGCCTACTTCCCGGTCGACTCACTCCCGCAGTGGGCGTTCATCGCAGACCAGTTCAATCCGCTCTACCACTGCGTCGCCCTCGTGCGGGACGCCGTGTTCGGGGTGGACACCGGCCACGACCTCTACCACCTCGGCGTCATGGTCCTCGTCGCCGTGGTCATGTGGCGGGTCGCGATCCGGCGGCTACGGCCGCGGTTGATCGACTAGACGGGTACGGGAACGACGAGAGATCGGGGGCAGGCTTGGAGCGAACGATCAGCCTCTTCGTCAACGGAACGCTCATGCGGGGTGACGTCCTGCACGCGAACCTCGACGGTGCGACCTTCGTCTCGGAGGCGCACACCACACCGCGCTACCGACTGTTCTCGATCGGCGACGTTCATCCGGGGATGATCAGGGCCGAGCTCGACGGGGTCTCGGTCAGCGGCGAGATCTACGAGCTCGACTTCGAGCACCTCGAGCGGCTGCTCGTGGAGGAGCCGACAGGGCTCGGTCTCGGAGTTGTCGAGTTGGAAGACAGGGGGAAGATGCTCGGGATCTTCTGGGTCGCCGCCGAGGTGCCCGAGTCGGCCGTCGAGATCTCGCGCTTCGGCGGCTGGCGCGAATACCGGCTGGTCACCGACGGTCAACCGGAATGAGCGCGGCTCGACCCGTCAGGGTCGAGCCAACGCTCGGAAGCAGTCGAACCGCTGCTGAGGCGTTCCCAACGCCAGGCACGCGCCCACACGGGGCGGCACCAAGCTTCGGAAGCAGGGCGAGCGCTCGCCCGGCAAACGGAGCGCGAGACACGTCGCGACCGCGGGCGGGACGGGAGCGAGCGCTCGGAAGCACGTCGCTCGCTGCTCGCCCGCCGGTCGCGCCAGGCAGGCGGCCACGCGTGCCGGCACCCCGGTGCGGAGAGACGGCGCGAACGTGGCGCGGAAGCAGTCGACCAGTTGTCGCACCGTCGGGGACGACAGGCAGGCCGCGATCCCGGCGGGGATCGCCGACAGCGTCGGCTTCGCTATCGCGGGCAGAGCCGTCGCGTCCGGGACGCCGACGGGCGCGTTGGCGCGGAAGCAGTCGGAGCGCGCGGCAGGGGTCGGCGCGGCGAGACACGCGGCGACGAACCCCGGCGGGCCGCCGTTCGACCGAGCAGAAACAGCGCCCTCGGCGCGGGTCACGAACCCAATCACAAGAGAACCGGCGACCACCGCTGCGACTGCCAGAGGCTTTGCCCTAGCCATACGCCACCGCCCCCTTCGAGCGACAGGCCGCAGAAGTGTGGAACAACAAAGTGTTCCACTCCGCGTTGTTCGCGTCAACGTGTCGAAGAGTGCAGTCGGCCGTGAGACGGCGTCGCCGCGAGCTTCCCTGACAGAGGCGGCCACCTTGACGGACCGGCTCGAGCGCGCGATCCTGAAGTGGATCGAGCCTGCGGCAAGGGGAGTTCGGCTGTGGAACACCTTCCCGGCACCGCGGCGACCTCGAGTCTTCCGCGACCACCGAACGGACGGTGTCGTCGCTGCTGCACGACGATGCGTTCAGCCGTCGGCGCGGACCGCATCCCGTGTCGCGGACCGACGGGCGCGCGCTGATGCAGTTCGTCCGCCGCGTCGCGATCGCCTTCGTGTGTGCCGGATTCGCGTGTTGCGCGGCTGTTGGGTTCTGGGCTTCGCAGCTCATGGTCGACACCGCCGGGGGCGCGACGCCGCTGCCGACGATTCCGTCGCCGGTCACGATCGACCCGATGACGTTGACGTTCGCGTCGCCGGTCGCGACGATCGTGATGACCGTGCCCGGGTTCCCGCCGGGGGCCGCACCGGCCACGACGGCCGCGACACCGACGACCGTCGCGCCGGCGCCCGCGGCGCCCGCGGCGCCGGCGGCGCCCGCCCCGGCCGCGGCCGTCGCCGCCTCGCCGACGGCGACGGCGGCGTCGGTGGCGGACGCTCCGGCGCCGACCGACGCGGCCTCGCTCGCGGCACCGCCGGCTGCCGCGACGACAGCCGCGAAGGCGGCGCCGGTGGCGAGAAGGCCTTCGTCAGCCCCCGCCTCGGAGCCTGCGGAGAACGCCCAGCCCGTTGCACCCGAGACAACGGCTGTCGAGAGCCCCCTGCCTCCCGCGACGACTGCGCGGGCGTCCCCTTCCCCGGCGACCGAGGTGGCGTCCGATGCGGCTCCCCGGGCTGCGAGCGCCCCACCGACGCCCGACGAGGCCGTCACCGCCAGGCCGGAACGCGCCGCCGGCTCGCCCCCGCCGCATCTCGCGGCTCCCCTTCTCCCACGCGTGCGCGAGGGTCGTCCTCCCGGGGTGGCCGGCGACACCGCCCCACCCGTTGCCCATGTCGACAATGTCCTTCCGTGGCCCCTGTCGGCTGCTGCTGCCCGCCCCGGAAGCGTCGGCCTGCTCGCGGCAGCACTCGGGCTCTTCGCCCTCGGCGTCGTCAAGCGTCGCACTCGCGGGGCGGAAGTCGCTGCCCTGGAGAGATGCGAGATCGCGATCTCCCTCGCCGACGGCGACGGTGACTTCTACGCCCAGGCGGTCGGGCCGGGAGGCAAGGGCTACGTCGCCGCGAGGTCGGTCCTGTTCCGTTGGAGCGGCGACGATGCGCTGCCCGACAGCTCCGCGGTCCACGCCGCCC
>DASXAW010000055.1:0-3480 GCA_036406535.1 Gaiella sp. | reverse complement strand
AGACCGCCGCCCAGAGGACGGCGCCGTCGGCGTCGCTCGACTGCTGGCCGAAGAGGACGAGGTCGGCCTCCTCCTTCTCCAGCGCGGCGGCGAGCGCCCGGCTCGTGGCGAGGAGGTCGGAGCCGGCCGCGGCGTCGTCCGCGACGAGGAGGGCGCGGTCGGCGCCCATCGCCAGGGCCTTGCGGAGCGACTCCATCGCCTTCTCGGGGCCGAGCGAGACAACGACGACCTCGCCGCCGTGCGCGTCCTTCAGGCGGAGCGCCTCCTCCACCGCGTTCACGTCCGTTGCGTTGAGAACGCCCTCGCCCGACCGGTCGAGCCGGTGCGTCCCCGCGTCGAGCCGCTTGTGCGACGTCGCATCCGGCACCTGCTTGACGCACACGGCGATCTTCACGCGCCGGACTCTAGCGAGGCGGTCCCGGCGGGCGGCCGCACAAACGGTGTCAGACACCGATTTCTGTCAAGGGCGAATCCGCGCCAGTCGTGTGCCAATCGCTCCACCATCCGCGTGACGGCGACGTCAGCTCGCGATCGCGACGGGAAGCGGCCCGAGGAAGCTCGGGTGGGCCGAGTCGTCCCGGCTTTCCACGACCGACGCACCAACGACGAACTCGAGGTACTGGCGCCGAGCCGTCTCCGGGTTGCGGCCGAAGCACGCGAGGATCTGTTCGACGCGCAGGTACTCGGGTGCCGGCGTGATGCCTGCGGTGGCGGCGAAGCTCGTCCACAGAGCGTCGTAAGGAGACGCGCAGAGGCCGGCTTCTACCGGATTGCGCACGACGTAGCGGAGAGTCCCGAGGAACTGGCGCTCCGTCGTCTGTACCACCGCGCCGAACCGGTTTGCAAAGAGGTGTGCAGTCCGTCCCCAGCGTCGATCGAACCGCAGCGCGTAGCGATGGTTGACCTCCTTCATGAACCGCGAGAGCCCGCCCTCGGGACAACGGACGACGCCGTGCCAGTGGTTCGGCATGAGCGACCACCCGAAGCAGTCGAGCTCATGTTTGCGAAACGCGGCTGCGAGAAGCATGTCGAACTCGACGTAGTCACCGTCGTTGAGAAAGATCGCCTGGCGGTTGCTGCCTCGAGAGTAGACGTGGTAGATCGCGCCGACGACCCATTCCCTCGATTGCCGCGCCACTCGTTCACTGTAGAGGCAACATCCTATGGAGGCGGCTTTGTGGACGAACCGGCACAGAATCGGCACAGGCAAGCGCTTGACAGAAACGGTGTCTGACACCGCTCTGCGCCCACCACTCTGCTAGGCTCCTGCGCTTCGCGCCGCGCACCGGAGCCATGACCCGCCGCCGGACGACAGCACGAGGGGGACTTCTCCTCATTCTCGCCGCCCTCTTCGGCCTCGCCCTGGCCGGCTCGCCCGGCGCCGCCCTCGAGGCGAAGCCCGGGCTCGTCGACGGTCAGCCGATCGTCTTCCCATTGATCGGTGACTACGCGTACACGATGAACTTCGGCGACCCGCGCGGGCAGGGCGCGCACGAGGGAATCGACATCGAGCACGTCCCATGGCGAACGCCGGTCGTCGCCGCCGAGAGCGGGACCGTGAAGTGGTGGACGACCTCCTGGCGCGCCGGCTGCATGCTCTACCTCTACGGGAAGAGCGGCACGACATACCTCTATATCCACCTCAACAACGACCTCACCGTCGCCTCCGAGGACAAGGGCGGCTGCAAGGCCGGCGTCTCGTACGCCGTGTCGAACGGCGCCAAGGTGAGCGCCGGCGAGCAGATCGCCTGGAGCGGCGACTCCGGAGACGCGGAGGGGAACTTCCACCTGCACTTCGAGGTGCATCCGAACGACGGGCCCGCGGTCAACCCGTACCCGTACCTCAACGAGGGCGAGCGGCTCCTCTTCCCCGGGCGGCTCGGCGCCGCATATTCGCTCGGGCTTCGCGGCACTCCGATCGGCGCCGGCGAAGGCATGCTTCGCCTCCGCGCGACGGCCGTGCGCTGGTGGCCCGGCGGCCAATGGACGTCCCTCGTCCGCGACCGCATCGTCACCCTCGAGGTCGCCGGCGACGCGGAGGTCGACGACACGCTCGCCGCCGCGCTGCACGCTCCGGCCTTCGCGACGCTGCAGGCGTCGGCCTCGACCGCCGTGACGGCCTTCACCGCACGCGGGGCCGTCACTGCAGCAGCACTGCGGGGCAAGCCTGGGACGCTCGTCGCGTCGAGGGTAACGCGCCCCGGTGGGCTCACGGTCGCCATGGGGTCGGGCGACCCGGCCGATCCGCTCGGCGATGCCATCTCCGACGACACGAGCGCGCCCGACGTGCAGGACGGCGGCCTGCCGAACGGCGTATGAGGTCCCGACCGGCTACGCCGGCGCGAAGGCGCTGCGGAGAAAGTCGACGATCGCCGTCGTCGGGGCGCCCGGAGTGAAGACCTCGGCGACCCCGAGTCGCTTGAGCTCCTCCGCGTCGGCGTCGGGGATCGTGCCTCCCACGACGACGAGCACGTCCCCCGAGTCGTTCGCGCGGAGACCCTCTACGATCCTCGGCACCAGAGTCATGTGCGCCCCCGAGAGAATCGAGATCCCGACGGCGTCGGCGTCCTCCTGGATCGCGGTCTCGACGACCTGCTCGGGCGTCTGGTGGAGACCCGTGTAGATGACCTCCATCCCCGCGTCCCGCAGCGAGCGCGCGATGATCTTCGCCCCGCGGTCGTGCCCGTCGAGCCCGGCTTTCGCGATCACCACTCGAATCGTCCGCTCCACGCGGTCAGTATAGGAACGTGCGTCTCACCGTCATCGGGTCGTCCCCGGCCTGGCCGAATGCAGGAGGCGCGCACTCCGGATACCTCCTCTCGTCGAACGGCAAGCGGCTCCTGCTCGACTGCGGGCCGGGTGTTCTCGGCCGCCTCCGGGAGCAGGAGGAGTGGCCGCTGCTCGACGCGATCGCGATCACCCATTTCCACCTCGACCACTGGGGCGACCTCGTGCCATGGGTCTGGGGGAGCTTCTACCGGCAGGGGCACGGGGACGAGCAGCCGGAGCTCTGGGTCTACCGCGGCGGACACGACTTCCTCGTGGAGCTCGGTGAGCGGCTCGGCTTTCCCGACATGTTCGACCGGACGTTCCGGGTGTCCGAGTACGACGCCGAGACGCCCTTCAGCACCGCCGGCTTCGACGTCCTGCCCGTGCGCCTGCCTCACTACAAGCTCGAGACCTACGGTTTCCGCGTCTCGAACGACATGACGACGCTCGCCTACACGGGCGACACCGGTCCGAGCGAGCGGATCGCGGAGCTCGCCCGCGACGTCGACCTGCTCGTCTGCGAGGCGACGCTCGCGACCGGCGCCGCCGACGGGGAGCCGCGCGGGCACCTGAGCGTCGACGAGGCGCTCGACGCGTACCACGCCTCCGGCGCCCGCCGCCTCCTGCTCACGCATCGCCCGGCGGAGCTCGCCCTGCCCGACGGCCTCGACCTCGCCTACGACGGGATGGAGCTCGAGATCGAGCCGTCCG
>DASXAW010000054.1:0-20134 GCA_036406535.1 Gaiella sp. | reverse complement strand
CGCGCCACGGTCGCCGCGGCGAGGGCGACGAAGCGCCGCCCGCCCGCGCCGGCCCGTGGGTCCCAGGCAGGCCCGACGGAGGCGAGCGCCTTGCGGAGCGCCGCCTCCACCCCTCCGTAGAGCCGCTCGACCCCGGTCGTCTCGAACACGACCACTCCCGGCTCGACCGGCTCCACGCCGAACCCCGCGTCCTCGAGGCGTCGCAGGACACCCTCCCACTCCCGCTCCGCACCCGCCGGATCCGGATCGACGAGCACGAGCTGCGGGCAGGTGGCGAGCGCCTCCCCGAGGCGCATCCCCGTCGTGACGCCGGCCGCCTGGGCGGCGGCGGTCACCGGACCGACGAGCTGCTCGCGGCCCGGCTCGGGCGCGAGCGCCGCGGGGACGACCGCCAGCCTCGGCCGGGACCGGAGCGCCGCACGGAGCTCGAATCCCGGGATGAGCAGGCAGGCGATCATGGGGAACAGGTGTTCTATCGAACGCCTGTTCGTATGTCAAGCCGCTTACAGCCTCACGGCGCGGAAGCACTCGACCAGGTACGGGAGCGTGAGCGTCCCGTCGCGGGCGTGCGTGTCGAAGAGCGCGTCGACCCTGCCGAGGATCGGTGCCCGCTCCTCCTCCGGGAGGACGGCGCAGTAGCTTCGCGACAGGACGAGCGCGCGCAGCGCCTCGCGGTCGACCGCCTGCGTGTGCTCGAACGTCGCGTGCTCGACCTCCCCATAGAGGCCGCTCTGCTCGATCGGGCCGGCCGCCCCGCGGTCGACGCCGGTGCGGCCGACCATCGCGTCGCTCAGCTCGGAGACCCAGGAGGCACGCTCGTCCCGCACGTTCCAGACGAGCGCGATCCGGCCGCCGGGCCTGAGGACCCGCGCGATCTCCGCGAGTGCCGGCTCCTGGTCGAACCAGTGGAAGGCCTGCGCACACGCGACGACATCGGCCGAGCCGTCGGGCAGCGGCATCGACTCCGCGCTCCCGCCGACCGCGGTGACGCCCGGAACGGCCCCGCGGAGCTGGTCGAGCATCTCCGGGAGCGGCTCGACCGCGACGACGTGGTGGCCGAGCGCCGCGAGCGAGCGCGTGAGCTTGCCCGTCCCCGCGCCGAGGTCGACGACGTCGCACGGCGTCTCGCCCGCGAGCCACAGCACCGCGTCGGCCGGATAGCCGGGGCGTGCCCGCTCGTACGCGTCCGCCACCCGGGCGAACGAGGCTGCGCGCTCGGCCCGCACGCCTTCGAGACTACTGATCGTCCGGCTCGGGCAGCTCGCGCAGGCGCACCACGGACGTGGGCAGAAGCAGGAGCGCCCCGAGCAAGGCGCCCGCCGCGCCGATCGCGAGGGTCGGCCTGACGCCGATCGTGCTCCCGAGCAGCCCGCCGAGCAGCGAGCCGAGAACGCGGACGCCGTAGTTCATGAACGTGTACGCGCCGGAGACCCGCGCACGGAGGCGCATGGGGATCACCGCGGCGAAGATCGCGCCGGCGCTGATGTCCAGCAGCATGACCCCGAAGCCCGAGCCGAGCTCGGCGAGGAACAGGCACGCGAGCACGACCGGGTCGGGGCCGCCTGCGAGCGGCACGAGGAGGAAGGGCGCCGTGAACACGAAGCACCCGAGGAGGAGCGTCGGCCCGATCCCGATCCGGCGGGAGACGGGCGTGGCGGCGACCGACCCGACGAGACCGCCGATGGCACCGGCCCCGAGCACGACGCCGAGCGTCCCCGGCGAGACGCCGAGCGTCCGCGTCGCGTAGAGCACGAACAGCGCCCAGAACACGAAGTTGAAGAAGTTGATCGTCGCCGTGGCGAACAGCGACGCGCGGATGATCGGCGACCCCGCGATCCACCGCAGTCCGAAGGTGATCCCCTCCTGCTCGCCGTCCGCCTGCGGCTCCTCGGGCCGGATCCGGCCGAGCAGCGCGCCCGAGCAGAGGAAGGAGAGCGCGTCGGCGACGAGCGCGCCCGGCGCCGTGACCGCGCGCACGAGGAAGCCTGCGACCGTCGGGCCGGCGACGAACGAGAACGCGCGGCTGCCGTTCAGGAGCGAGCTCGCCTCGACGAAGCGCCGGCGCGGGACGATCGTCTGGAAGAGCGACGCGTCGGCGACGTTGAACACGACCGACAGCGCGCCCGCGCCGAACGCGACCGCATAGAGCTGGACGAAGCCGAGCGCGTCGAACGCGTACGCGACGGGCACGCTCACGAGCAGCGCGGCGCGGCCGACGTCGCAGACGATCATCGTGATCCGCCGCTTGCCGCGGCGGTCGACCCACGCCCCTGCGTGGAGCGCGAAGAGGAGGTTCGGAGCGAGCGCGACTGCCGTGAGGTAGCCCATGTCCGCGGCGCTCGCGTCGAGCGTCAGGACTGCGACCAGCGGGATCGCGAGAAGCGAGATCTGGTCGCCGAAGAGCGAGACCGTGTGCGCGCCCCAGTAACTCCGGAACGTCGGATTCCGGCGCAGCAGGTGCGGGACGGAGAGGCGCCTCCGCTCCGGCGCGGACGTCTCGACGATCACGGCTCGTCGACCGGAAACGCGATCTGGACGAACGCCACCGGGCGGGCGCCGGCGGGTCGCCGCGTCGGATCGGAGATCCGGTCGAGGTAGGGCTCCGCGAGCGCGCGGAGGGCGTCGCCGAGCGACGCGAGCTCCTCCCTGTCGAGGTACAGCAGGCTGTCGCCGAACGAGGCGGCCTCGACCCACTCCTTCGGCTCCGCGCCCCGGTGCTCGATCCATTCGCCGAGCCGCTCCGCGTAGCGGTTCACCACGATCCTGTCGAGGACGAGCGACGCCTCCGCGAGGTCCTCGGACTCGGGGACGCTCGGCCACGACGTGTAGAGCGAGGTGGCCCGCCACGGCCGCTCGCGACCGCGACCCGTGCCGGCCTCCTCGACGAGGCCGAATCGCTCGAGCTGGCGCAGGTGGTAGCTCGTGCTGCCGGAGCTCTCGCCGAGGCGCCGCCCCGCCTCCGAGGCCGTCAGCGCGCCTTCGCGCCGCAGAAGGGAGACGAGCCGCAGGCGAACCGGGTGCGCGAGGGCACGCAGTGCGGCGGGGTCCGAGAGCTCGATCTGGCGTTCCATGCAAAGAAATCTTTGCAAAGATCTCTTTGTATGTCAAATGCCTACACGGCGAGCTCCGCAGCGACGCCCTGCATGGCGACGAGGCGCGGGACGACCTCGAGGACGCTCTCACGCGCGCACCACGGGATGTCTGCCTCGAGCTCCGGCCCGTGATCGACCAGGTTGCGGCCCGAGCGGGATGCGCGGAAGGCGTCCTCCGCCGTGCCGTACGACCGCGCCAGCCGCACGGCCGCCTCGGCGGCGTCGGTCCGTTCGCCTCCGATCCCCTGCGCGACCCGGCCCGCGACGTACGCGTCGTCGAGCGCGAACGCGCCCTTCACCCCCGCGCAGAACACCGCGACGTCCTCCCCGTGCGCCGCAGCCGCCTCCGTGACGGCGCCGAGGTTGAGAAGCGACGCGATCAGCACGCGGTCGCAGCGCGCCGCCGCGGTGACGATCGCCCGCGTCCCGTTGGTCGTCGAGAGCGCGAGCCGGGGAGTGCGCGGCTCGAGATACTCGCGCGGCGAGTTGCCGAGGTCGAACCCCTCGATCCGCACGCCGAGCCGCTCTCCGCCGAGCGTCACGCGGTCGCCGCCGAGCGCGCGGGCGTCGTCGACCTCGGCCGCGCACCAGACCTTCTCGTAGCCCGCGTCGAGCGCCTGGCAGATCGTCGAGGTGGCCCGGATCACGTCGATCACGACGCCTGTGGGAGCCGCCGCTGCCTCGTCGGGCGTGAACGCGACGTGAACCCGCACGCGGGTACGCTAGCCGTCCCAGTGGCCACCGCCCCGGTTCCCCGCTGCTATCGGCACCCCGACCGCGAGACGCTCGTCTCGTGCTCGGAGTGCGGCCGCCCGATCTGCGAGGAGTGCATGACCTTCGCGCCCGTCGGGATCAAGTGTCCCGAGCATGCGGCGGTGAAGGCGTCCCGGCGCCCTCGCGCGGTGGCCCAGCCCCGCGCCGTTCGTCAGGCCCGGCGCTCGGTCGCCGGCCTCGACGCTCCGGCCACCGTCGCGCTGGTCGCGGTCAACGTCCTCGTGTACCTCGTCACCGTCTACCAGGGGGCAGGTATCAACGCGCCGGGTGGGAAGGTCTTCGAGGACGGAGCCCTGATCGGGGCCGCGATCGACCTGAACGGCGACTGGTACCGGCTCGGCACCGCGATGTTCCTCCACGCGGGCGTGCTCCACATCGCGTTCAACATGCTCGCCCTCTACTGGCTCGGGACTGTCGTGGAGCAGGCGCTCGGCACCTGGCGGTTCCTCCTCGTCTACTTCGTCTCGGGGCTCGCCGGTTCGGCCGGCGCGCTCCTCCTCACGGGCCCGTTCGCGGTGACCGTGGGCGCGTCGGGCGCGATCTTCGGGATCATGGGCGCCCTCCTCGTCCTCGAGTACGTCGCCACGGGGACCTTCGCGGGCCAGGCGCTGACGCTGATCCTCCTGAACCTCGCGCTGACGCTCGCGATCCCGAACATCTCCGTCGGCGGCCACCTGGGCGGACTCGTGGGAGGCGTCCTCGCGACCTTCGCGCTCGTGCAGTTCCGTCACGCACGGCAGGTCTGGATCGCGCCTGCGCTCGTCGTCGGGATCGCCGTCGCCAGCTTCCTCGTCGCGTCCGTGCGGGTCGGGAACTACGACTACGGCGGGCAGGCTCAGCCGCCGACGGCGACCGCGGTGACTCCGCTCTCGGCAAGCGCCGCCTGGGCGGCGGCGAGCCGGGCGAGCGGCACCCGGTACGGCGAGCACGACACGTAGTCGAGCCCGAGCTCGTGGCAGAAGGCGACCGAGCGCGGCTCGCCGCCGTGCTCGCCGCAGATGCCGAGCTTGATCCCCGGCTTCGCCCCCCTCCCCCGCTCCACCGCGACACGCATGAGCTCACCGACGCCCTCGACGTCGAGCACCTCGAACGGGTTCCGCTCGAGGATGCCCTGCTCGAGGTAGTAGGTGAGGAACTTCCCCTCCGCGTCGTCGCGGGAGAAGCCCAGAGCCGTCTGCGTGAGGTCGTTCGTCCCGAAGGAGAAGAAGTCCGCCAGCTCGGCGATCTCGTCCGCGCGCATGCACGCTCGCGGCAGCTCGATCATCGTTCCGATCAGGTGCTCCGTCGCGTTCTCCTCCGCGGCGACGCGCTCGGTCAGGTCGCGTAGCCGGCGGAGCTCCTCGCCGAAGCCGACGAGCGGATGCATGATCTCGACGAGCGGCGCGTCGCCGGTCCGGTCGCGGACAGCCGCCGCGGCGCGGACGATGGCGCGCACCTGCATCTCGTAGATCTCGGGGTACTGGAGCCCGAGCCGGCAGCCGCGGGTGCCGAGCATCGGATTCGCCTCGCGCAGCTGGTCGATCCGCCTGCGCATCTCCTCCGAGGTCGCCTCGGCGGCCGACGGCAGGAACTCGTGGAGCGGCGGGTCGAGGAGCCGGATGGTCACCGGATGACCCGCCATCGCCTCGAAGATCCCCTCGAAGTCGGACTGCTGGACGGGCAGCAGGCGGTCGAGCGCCGCCCGGCGCGCCGCCTCCTCGGAGGCGAGGATCATCTCCTGCACGACGGGCAGCCGGTCGGGAGCCATGAACATGTGCTCGGTGCGACAGAGGCCGATGCCCTCGGCGCCGAACTCGCGTGCCTTGGCCGCGTCCTCCGGCGTGTCGGCGTTCGCGCGGACACGCAGGCGGCGCAGCTCGTCCGCCCAGCCGAGGATCGTGCCGAAGCGCTCGTCGATCTCGGGCGGCACGAGCGGCACCGCGCCGACGATCACGCGGCCGGTACCGCCGTCGATCGTCAGGTGGTCGCCCTCGGCGAGCTCGTGGTCGCCGATCCGGATCGTCCGCGCCTTCAGGTCGATCGAAAGCGACTCGCACCCGGCGACGCACGGCTTCCCCATCCCGCGCGCGACCACCGCGGCGTGCGACGTCATCCCGCCGTGGGCCGTGAGCACCCCGCGCGCCTGGATGAGCCCGTGGATGTCGTCAGGCGTCGTCTCCCAGCGGACGAGGAGCACGTCCTCTCCCGCTCGCCCGCGCTCCTCAGCGAGGTCCGCGTCGAGCACGATCGCCCCCGAGGCGGCGCCCGGGGACGCGTTGAGACCCGTCGCGACGACGTCGAGCTCCGCGTTCGGGTCGATCATCGGGTGGAGCAGCTGGTCGAGCTGGCCCGGATCGATGCGCGCGACGGCCTCCTCGCGCGAGATCAGCCCCTCTTCGGTCATCTCGACCGCGGTCCGCAGCGCCGCGCGCGCGGTCCGCTTCCCGCTCCGCGTCTGCAGCAGGAAGAGCGAGCCCTCCTCGACGGTGAACTCGACGTCCTGCATCTCCCGGTAGTGCTCCTCCAGACGGTCGAGCGTGTCGACGAGCTGCTCGTACGCCTCGGGCAGCCGGTCGCGCATGCCCTCGATCGGCTCGGGCGTGCGGATTCCGGCGACGACGTCCTCTCCCTGCGCGTCCACGAGGAACTCGCCGAACAGCCGCCGCTCCCCCGTCGACGGGTCGCGCGTGAAGCAGACGCCGGTCCCGGACGACTCGCCCTTGTTGCCGAAGACCATCTGCACGACGTTCACCGCCGTGCCGAGGTCGTCGGGGATGTCGTACGTGCGGCGGTAGACCTTCGCCCGGGGCGAGTCCCACGAGTCGAAGACCGCCATGACCGCGCGGCGGAGCTGCTCGGAGGCGTCGCCCGGGAACGGCAGCCCGACCTCGCGCTCGTAGATCTCCTGGAAGGTCCGGATCAGGCCGCGGAGGTCGTCGGCGTCGAGGTCGACGTCGAGCTCGACCCCGCGCCGCTCCTTGAGCTCCTGCAGCTCCTCCTCGAACAGATGCGCGTCGATCCCGTCGACCACCTCGCCGTACATCTGGATCAGCCGGCGGAACGAGTCGTAGGCGAAGCGAGCGTTGCCCGTCGCGTTGGCGAGCCCCTCGACCGCGACCTCGTTCAGGCCGAGGTTGAGGATCGTGTCCATCATCCCGGGCATCGAGACCGCCGCGCCGGAGCGGACCGAGACGAGCAGCGGGTCCCGCGGATCGCCGAACCGCTTCCCCGAGGTCCCTTCGAGTCGTGCGATGTGCCCCTCGACCTGCTCCCACAGGTCGTCGGGTACCTCGCCCGTCCTCATCACCTCCCGGCACGCGTCGGTGGTGACCGTGAACCCCGCGGGAACGGGGACGCCGAGCGCCGTCATCTCCGCGAGGCCGACGCCCTTCCCGCCGAGCAGCTCGCGCCCGCCGGGCGCCTGCTCGTCGAATGCGTAGACGAACTCCACCGTCCGATCCTATGTACAGGACCGAGAGACGTCGCGCTTTCTACGAGCCGTCGTCGTCGCTGCCTCGAGCCCGCGCGCGGAGCTCCGCGACCCAGGCCGCGGCACGCAGGCCGAGCCAGATCGGCGTGAGGACGACGTAGAACAAGACGATCGCGACGCCGAGCGCGCTCCACCAGATGACCCAGTAGCGCGCCGGCACCCAGCCCTTCTCGGAGAGGTCCCGCCGGATCCCGCGTGCAAGCGGCCCGTAGCGCGCGTTCGGGTCGTTCACGCGCGTGCGCCTTCGTGCCGGCGCGCGCGCTCGCTGACGAGACGGACGATCCGCATCGCCGTCTCCTCCACCGAGAGCTCCGAGACGTCGATCACGGGGCAGCGCAGCCTGCGGTGCACGCGCGAGGCGGTCTCGAGCTCCTCGAACACCGCCTCGAGGTCGGCGTACCGACGCCGCGGCGCGCCCATCGAGCGGACGCGCTCCTCCCGGATCTCTGCGAGCCGCTCCGGGTCGATCGTGAGCCCGACGATCTTCGCCCGGTCGATCTCGAAGAGGACGGGGGGCGGCTCGACGCCTTTCACGATCGGCACGTTGGCGGCCTTGTGGCCGAGGTAGCCGAGGAAGATCGAGAGCGGCGTCTTCGAGGTGCGCGAGACGCCGACGAGGACGATGTCCGCCTCGTCCAGCCCCCCGCCGACGCCGTCGTCGTAGCGCACGGCGAACTCCATCGCCTCGATCCGCTTGAAGTACGTCTGGTCGAGCGGCGCGCGGGCGCCCGGCTCCATCCGCGCGGCGACGCCGGCGACGCGCGAGATCGAGTCGATCGGGTGGCCGAGCAGGTCGCAGTAGTGCACCCGAGAGCGGCGGCAGAGCTGTCGCATGGACTCCCGGTACCCCGGCTCGACGAGCGTGTACACCATCACCGCGGGACGCCCGCGGGCGCGCTGGACGGCGAGCGCGAGATCCTCGACCGACTCGACGCGCGGGTGCCTCACCTCCTCGAACGCGAGGTCGGGAAACTGCGCCTCGAGCGCGAGGACGAGCCGCGCGGCCGTCTCTCCGGTCGAGTCCGAGACGATGTGGAGCTCGACGGGGACCTGGTCGGTCACGGCGCGGAGGCTACCGGGTAGCGTTGGCGCCCCATGGCTGCCGAGGTCACGATGGAGAAGGTCGTCTCACTCGCCCGGCGCCGGGGGTTCGTGTTCCCGTCGTCGGAGATCTACGGCGGGCTCGGGTCGTCGTACGACTACGGCCACTACGGCGTCCTGCTGAAGGACAACGTCAAGGCGCGGTGGCTCGAGGCGATGGTGCGCGAGCGGGACGACATCGTCGCGCTCGACTCGTCGATCATCCTCCACCCGAAGGTCTGGGAGGCGTCGGGGCACGTCTCGGGCTTCACGGACCCGCTCGTCGACTGCCGGACCTGCAAGCTGCGGTTCCGCGCCGACCACCTCGCCGACGCGCAGTGCGGGCGCAAGCCGAGCAAGCACCCGGGAGAGACGCCCGACTGCGATCTCACCGAGCCGCGCCAGTTCAACCTCATGTTCCGCACACGGGTCGGCGCCGTCGAGGAGACGGGCCTCGACGTGTACCTCCGGCCCGAGACCGCGCAGGGCATCTTCGTCAACTTCAAGAACGTCGCTCAGCTCGCGCGCCGAAAGCCGCCGTTCGGCATCGCGCAGGTGGGCAAGGCGTTCCGGAACGAGATCACGCCAGGGAACTTCATCTTCCGCACGCTCGAGTTCGAGATGATGGAGCTCGAGTACTTCGTGCCGCCGGACGAGGCTGCGAGCTGGCACGAGTACTGGGTCGCGGAGCGTCTCGGGTGGCACGTCCGCTACGGCGTCCGGGAGGAAAACCTCCGCGCGCGCACCCACGAGGCGGACGAGCTCTCGCACTATTCGAGCGCCACGAGCGACATCGAGTACCGCTACCCGATGGGCTGGTCGGAGCTGGAAGGCATCGCGAACCGGGGCGACTACGACCTCGGCCAGCACGCGGAGGCGTCGGGCACGAAGCTCGAATGGGTCGACGCCGGCACCGGCGAGCGCTTCGTCCCGCACGTGATCGAGCCGTCGCTCGGCGTCAACCGGTCGATGCTGACGTTCCTGATCGACGCGTACGACGAGGAGGTCGTCGCCGAGCGGGATCGCACCGTCCTTCGCCTCCATCCGCGTCTCGCTCCGGTCACCGCGGCCGTGCTCCCCCTGATCACGAAGGACTCGGGAATGGTCGAGAGGGCGCAGGCGCTCCGCGACGAGCTGCGCCGGCACCTGAGCGTCGAGTACGACGACGGCGGTCAGATCGGCCGTCGCTACCGCCGCCAGGACGAGATCGGGACACCGTGGGCGCTGACGATCGACGAGCAGACGCTCTCGGACGACACGGTCACGCTGCGCGACCGCGACTCGCTCGGGCAGGAGCGGATCCCGATCGGCGGCGCGCTGCCCCATCTGCTCGAGCGCCTCGCGGCGCCCTGGCGCCCTCCCGTGCGGGCCGCCTGACCCGAGTAAGAACCGCCCGCCGGCCGACACTCATCCGGGGATGACCGCCGCCCCTCAGCCGCTTCCTGCCCGCGGCCTGCTCGAAGACCTCATTCCCAGCGAAGGGATCCTCGCCCCCGACGAGCTCGAGGAGCTGGCCCGCGACATCGTCGACCTCCCCGAGCTCTGGGAGCACCTCGTCCGGGTGGATCCCGACCGGCGCCGGTACGAGCTGATCGACGAGAACGAGAGCGTGGACGCATGGGTGCTCTCGTGGATGCCGGGACAGGGCACGGGCTTCCACGACCACTACATCTCCTCCGTCGGCCTATGCTGCGCGCTCGGCGGGGTTCGCGAGGACCTCGTGGTCTACGGCGCGGAGCACGACGAGGTCCGGCTCCGTCCGGGCGACTCCCGTCGTGGCGGCGCCGGCTACATCCACCGTGTGCGCCACGAGCTCGGCGAGCCCGCGGTCACGATCCACGTGTACTCGCCGCGGCTCGACTGGGTCGGCCAGTACCGCCTCGGCGACGGGGGCGTCGTGCGGCGGGAGGTTCGGCCGGGCCGCAACGAGCTCACCGAGCAGCTCATCGCCCAGAGGGCGCTGCAGGGCGTGCTGGAACGCTTCTGATCGTTCGCGAGCGGGATTCCGCAGGAGCGGATCCCGCGCTCGGATCCCCGCCCTGACGGGCGGGGCACACCCCGGAAGCGTCGGCTTCGCCGCCGCAGATCTACGCGAGCGTCCGCAGGCGGAAACCGCCGTGATGCTCGTACGACGAGGTCACGACCGCGAGCGCGTCGCGGGCGGCGCGGTCACCCAGACCGAGCAGGGGTGCGTCGCCGATCGGCGTGCCGAGGAGCGCAGCGAGCCCGTGGAGCCCCTCCGGCGAGAGCGCGATCCCGCCCCGGTCGCAGCTCGCGCATACCGCCCCGCCCGCGGTCGGGTCGAACGCGACGAGGCCCTCCTCCGCCCCGCACTCCACGCAGCTGCCCAGGTGCGGCAGGAACCCCGAGAGCCACAGCAGCTTCAGCTGGAAGGAGAGCACGAGCGGATCGAGTGCCGCGCGTCCTCCCTTGCGTGGCTCGTGCTCGTCGAGCGCATCGAGGAAACGCGTCAGCGCGAGGAACGCGCGGTCGTTCCGCTCCTCTTCCGTGAAGAGCCGCAGCATCGCCTCGAGGCCGACCAGTCCGACCGGCAGCCGGAGCGGATCGGAGCGGACACGGTCGTGCGAGCGGACGAGCGAGGCCCCGGTCACCGTCGCGAGCTCGCCGCGCCCGCGGTGGAGGGAGAGCTCGACGTGCGAGAACGGCTCGAGGCGCCCGCCAAAACGGCTCTTCGTGCGTCGCACGCCCTTCGCCATCGCGCCGAGCCGGCCGCTCGCAGCCGTGTAGACGTGGAGCACCCGGTCCGCCTCGCCGAAGGCGAACGAGCGCAGCACGACCGCCTCGCTGATCGACGGCGCCGCCATGGCCCGAGTGTACGAGCCGCGCGGGACGCGACTACCGGCGTTGGCAGTGCGGGCAGAACCACGTGCCGCGGCCCGCGACCACGATCCGCTCGATCGTGTGGCCGCAGCGGTCGCACGGCTCTCCCAGACGCCCGTAGACGTGGAACTCGTGCTGCATCGCGCCGCGTTCCCCGTCCGGCGTGACGTAGTCGGTGAGCGTCGAGCCCTGGCGCTCGATCCCCTTCCGGAGGGCCGCGCGCAGCGCTCGGTGCAGCGTCGCCAGCTCTTGCTCGTCGAGGGCTCCGGCCGGTCGAAGCGGATGGATCCCGGCCCGCCAGAGCGCCTCGTCGGCGTAGATGTTCCCGATGCCCGCGACGCGGCGCTGGTCGAGGAGGAATGCCTTCACCGGCGTTGTCCGGCCCGCCGCGACCGACGCGAGCCGCGCTGCCGTGAAGGACGCCGCGAGCGGCTCCGGGCCCAGGCGCATCTCGATGTAGGGGCGGACGTGCTCCTCGTCGAGGAGCTCCCACGTGCCGAACCGCCGTACGTCGCGATAGCCGATCGCGGCGCCCGTGTCGAGCGCGAGCTTCGCTCGCCGGTACGCGTCGTCCGGCAGCTCGCCTCCGGGCGCGTGCCGGAACGACCCGGTCATCCGCAGATGGACGACGAGCGTGCGGCCGCTCGCAAACCGCCAGAGCAGGTACTTCCCGCGCCGCTCGAGCGACACGATTCGTTCGCCGACGAGCGCGTCCGCGACGAGCGTCGGCTCGACGGGCCGCGTCAGCCGGGGGTCGACGATCTCCGCCTGCTCGATCGTCGCGCCCTCGAGCACCGGCGCGAGTCGGCGGCGGATCGTCTCGACCTCGGGCAGCTCGGGCACGCCGCCATCGTAGGGGGGCGGCGCTAGATTCGGCCCGTGCCCCACGCCGAGCCGACCCTCCGGATCGCAACGGCGGAGGACGGTCCGGCGATCGAGGCCCTGATGACGGCCTCGGGCGACGTGCTCTTCCGCCGGTTCTACGACGAGCAGCAGGCCGCGAGCGCCGTCCGGTTCGTCTCGCAGATCGACCCGATGCTCCTGGCGGACGGGACGTACTTCGTGATCGAGGCGGACGGGGAGCTCGTCGCCTGCGGCGGCTGGAGCAGGCGCGACCGCCTCTACACGGGCAGCGGCGAGGGCGACGACGACGCGCGGCTGCTCGATCCCGCGACCGAGGCGGCCCGGGTTCGCGCGATGTTCACCCGCGCGGACTGGACACGGCGCGGCCTCGGCCGCCGCATCCTGGATGCGTGCGAGGCCGCGGCTGCGAGCGAGGGGTTCACCCGCCTCTCGCTGATGGCGACGCTCCCCGGCGTCCCGCTCTACCGCGCGTACGGGTTCGAGCAGCTCGAGGAGCTCGAGATCACGATGCCCGACGGCGTCACGCTGCCGTGCGCCACGATGGAGAAGCCGATCGCGGCAGGCGGCTAGGCTCGGGCACATGGACCGCTGGGCGACGTTCGACTGTTACGGGACGCTCGTCGACTGGAATGCGGGCCTCGCGGAGGCGCTGGGCGGCGAGGAGCTGCTCGAGCGCTATCACGCGGTCGAGCCCGTGGTGCAGGCGGAGAGCCCGGGGCTGAGCTACCGGGAGGTGCTGCGCGAGTCGGCTCGGCGCCTCGGCGTGGACGCGGATCCGGCCGAGACCCTGCCCGGCTGGCCGGTCTTCCCCGACGTCCGGCCCGAGCTCGAGGCCGCCCGCGCGCGCGGCTGGCGGCTGGCGATCCTCTCGAACTCGGACCGCGACCTGATCGAGTCCTCGATCGACTCGATCGGCGTCCCGTTCGACCTCGCGATCGTGGCGTCGGAGGTCGGCTCGTACAAGCCGGCGCATCGGCACTGGGAGGCGTTCGCGGAGGAGATCGGCCGCCCGCCCGACGTCCACGTCGCGCAGAGCCATTTCCACGACGTCGTCCCGGCGACCGCGCTCGGGATCCCGACGGTGTGGATCAACCGTCTCGGGGAGAGGGCCGAGCCCGCGCCGACGCGGGAGCTGACCGCCCTGACGGGGCTCGCGGACACGCTCGAGGAGCTCGTCCCGTGAGCGCTCGACCTCCCACCCCGACCGGCGACTGCTGAGACGCCGCTAGGCGACGACGTCGAGGAGGATCGCGCGCTCCGCGGGCGCCTCGTCTCCGACCTCGTAGGCGGCGAGCACCGCCGCCGCACCGCGCTCGGCCGACGCCTCGTCCCGTGCGTGCACCTCGGCCAGGTCGTCGCCTGCGAGAACGGCGTCGCCGCGCTTCGCGAAGCAGAGGACGCCGACCGCGTGGTCGACGGGGTCCGTCGTCCTGTGCCGCCCCGCACCGAGCTCGAGCGCGGCCACGCCGACCGCGCGGGCGCCGACGCTCTGCACGACGCCGTCGCGCGGCGCCGGCACGGGACGCCGCACGGGCGCCTGCTCGAGCGCCGCGGGATCGGGGTCGCCGCCTTGCGCGCGGACCCACCGCTCGTACGTCTCGAGCGCGCTGCCGTCCCCGACAGCCTGCTCGGCCCTCCGCCGCCCTTCCTCGACGTCGACGCCGAGGTCCGAGAGGGCGAGGAGGCGGGCGCACGCATCGAGCACCAGCTCGGTGAGGTCCTCCGGGCCGTCGCCGCGCACCGTGTCCCGTGCTTCGTGGATCTCGAGGGCGTTGCCCACGGCTCGGCCCAGCGGCTGGTCCATGTCCGTGAGCAGGCAGACGACCTCGCGACCGGCCCGCACGCCGATCTCGCGCATCTGCTCCGCCAGCGTCCGCGCATCGTCGAGCGTCCGCATGAAGGCGCCGTCGCCGACCTTGACGTCGAGCACGATCGCCTCCGCCCCCGCCGCGAGCTTCTTCGACATGATCGAGCTCGCGATCAAGGGGATGATGTCGACCGTCGCGGTCACGTCCCGCAGCGCGTAGAGCTTCTTGTCGGCGGGCACGAGGTTGGCGGTCTGGCCGACGATCGCGATCCCGATCTCGCGCAGCTGGGCGACGAACTCCTCGGTCGAGAGCTCGACGCGGAACCCGGGTATCGCCTCGAGCTTGTCGAGCGTCCCGCCCGTGTGCCCGAGCCCGCGGCCGCTCATCTTCCCGAGCGGAACGCCGCACGCGGCGACGATCGGACCAACCGCGATCGACGTCTTGTCCCCGACGCCGCCGGTCGAGTGCTTGTCGACGACCTTGCGCCCGAGCAGCCCGTGCAGGTCGAGGGTCTCGCCGGAGCGGATCATCGCGTCCGTGAGCGCGTCCGTCTCGGCGCCCGTCAATCCCTTGAAGTAGACGGCCATGCACCAGGCCGCCATCTGGTAGTCGTGCACCTCGTCGCGCGCGTACGCGAGGATCAGCTCGGCCAGCTCTGCCGGATCGTGCTCGCCGCCGTCGCGTTTCTGCTCGATCAGCTCGGCCGGCCGGATCATCGCGATCGACGGTCGAGGACGGCGGCCGGGCTCACCGCTCGATGATCGCGCGGCCCGGGGCGCCCTTGCCGGGATGCTTGGCGCCGAGCCAGGCGCAGACGGTCGCGCCGACGTCGCCGAACTCCCCCTCCTCGTGGATCCGGCCCGCGGCGTTCTTCCCGGCGGCATAGGCGAGCAGGAGCGCGTGCTCCCGCGAGTGGTCGGTCGAGGGCGTCGTCGGGTCGCAGCCGTGGTCGGAGGTGAGGATCAGGAGGTCACCGTCGCGGAGCGTGTCGAGGATGTCGGGAAGCCGCCGGTCGAAGTCCTGGAGGCAACGGTGGAAGTTCTCGGGGTCGTTGCGGTGCCCCCACAGCTGGTCGGTCTCCACGAGGTTCACGAAGACGAGGCCCCCATCGACGTTCTCGAGCAGCTCGATCGTGCGGTTGATGCCGTCGACGTTCGACTTCGTCGGGAACGACTCGTCGATGTCGCAGCCCGCGAAGATGTCGGAGATCTTCCCGACGCCGTACGTCGTGTGGCCCGCGTCGCGCACGGCGGTGAGGTAGTTCGGCCGGCGCGGCTCGAGCGAGAAGTCGTGCCGGTTCGGCGTGCGCTCGTAATGACCGGGCTCGCCGACGAACGGGCGGGCGATCACCCGCCCGACCGCGTGCTTCCCGGTGAGGATCTCGCGCGCCGCCCGGCAGCCGGCGTAGAGCTCCTCGAGCGGGATCGTCTGCTCGTGTGCCGCGATCTGGAACACGGAGTCGGCGGACGTGTAGACGATCCACTTGCCGGTGCGCTGGTGCTCCTCTCCGAGCTCCTGGATGATCTCCGTCCCCGACGCGGGCTTGTTGCCCAGCACGCCGCGGCCCGTCCGGTTCATGAACGGGTCGATCACCTCGTCCGGAAAGCCGTAGGGGTACGTCGGGAACGGGGTCGGCGTGACGACGCCCATCAGCTCCCAGTGGCCCGCCGTCGTGTCCTTCCCCTTCGAGCGCTCGACGAGCCGCCCGGCGACTGCCGGCGCGTACGGCTGCGGCGGGCATCCTTCGAGCTCCTCGATGTTCCCCAGGCCGAGCGCCTCGAGGTTCGGGAGGTCGAGCCCGCCGACCGCTTTCGCGACGTTCGCGAGCGTGTTCGAGCCCTCGTCGCCGTAGTCGGCGGCGTCGGGAAGCTCGCCGGCCCCGACGGCGTCCAGCACGATCACACAGGCTCGGGCCATGGTCGAGCTATCCTAGACAGGGCATGGACACGGTCCTCGGCCTCCTCGAGCTCACGCTCTACATCCTCGGCGTGCTCGCGCTCTCCATGGCGCTGACCTGGCTGGTCATCAGGATCTCGCCGTCCGAGAGCGCGAAGGAGCAGAAGGCCCAGACCGAGGGCAACAGCTAGCCGCGCCCGGCAGGCGCCTTCACACCAGGGCGCGCTCCGCGTCCGCGAGCGGCGTGTACGTCAGCGCGTGCGCCTCGGCGACCGCCTCGTACGTCAGCTTTCCGCCGATCGTGTTGACGCCCTTGGCGAGCGCGGGATCCTCTGCGATCGCGCGAGACAGGCCCTTGTCCGCGATCGCCTCGACGTAGGGCAGCGTCACGTTCGTGAGCGCCTTCGTCGAGGTGACCGGCACGGCGCCCGGCATGTTCGCGACGCAGTAGTGCACGATCTCGTCGACGACGAACACCGGGTCGTCGTGCGTCGTCGCATGGGAGGTCTCGAAGCAGCCCCCCTGGTCGATCGCGACGTCGACGAGCACCGCGTGCGGGCGCATCAGGGCGAGCATGTCGCGCGTGACGAGCTTCGGGGCGAGGGCGCCCGGCACGAGGACGGCGCCGATCACGAGGTCGGCGTCGGGGAGCACCTCCTCGACCTGCAGGCGGTTCGACATCGCGAGCGTGACGCGGCCGTCGAGCGCGATCTCGAGCTCGCGCATCCGGTCGACCGACGTGTCGAGCACCCACACGTCCGCCTGCATGCCGAGCGCGATGATCGCCGCGTTGATCCCGACGACACCGCCGCCGAGGACGATCACCTTCGCAGGCGGCACGCCGGGGACGCCGCCGAGGAGGATGCCCCGGCCGCCGTGGGCCTTCTCGAGCGCCCAGGCGCCCATCTGGGGCGCGAGCCGGCCCGCCACCTCGCTCATCGGTGCGAGCAGCGGGAGGCGCCGGTCGGCCGTCTCGACGGTCTCGTAGGCGACCGCCGCGATGCCCGAGTCGAGCAGCGCGCGGGTGAGCGGCTCGTCCGCGGCGATGTGGAGGTACGTGAAGAGCGTCAGGTTCTCGCGGAGGTAGCCGTACTCCGACGCGATCGGCTCCTTCACCTTGAGCAGCAGCTCCGCGGACGACCAGACCTCCTCGACCCCGGCCACGCGCGCGCCGACTGTCGCGTACGCCTCGTCGGCGAACCCGGAGCCTGTTCCCGCCCCTTCCTCCACGACGACCTCGTGACCCCGGCGGACGAGCTCGAGCGCCCCGGCCGGTGTCAGCGCGACCCGGTGCTCCTGCGACTTGATCTCTCTCGCGACACCGATCCGCACGGCGCGCGTGACGATACCGCACGGTCTCGACCGCAGTTATCCCGCCGCGAGGGCGCCCGCCGCGAACGCCGCCGCGAAGAACCACGGGTCCTCACGCGGCCCTCGGCCCATGTGCGAGAGCGGCAACGACGCGCATGCGCTCTCCCAGCCGCTCGTATCGACCTCGACGACGTCGACGCCGTCGGGCCGCTCCAGCCCCTGCGGCCACGCCACGCGCACCTCGCCGAGGCAGAGCTCGAGCGCCGAGCGCGTGTGGTGCGAGAGACCCCGATGACGCTCGCGCTCGTCGGCGAACGACACGCGCGGCGCGACGACCGGCCCGCCTCCGAGCGCCGCCGCGGCGTTCGCGGCCTCGGCGACCGCGAGCCCGCCGTGGCCGAAGCGAGACGCCGTCCCGACGATGCCGGGCCCGATCCCGCACACGACCACCTCCGCGCCGCGCGCCGCCGCGTGAAGCAGCGCCGATGCCGCCGTCACGCACTGGAGGTCACCGTCGAGGCACGGCGAGACCGCGATCGCCGTCTCGACGAGCTTCCGCGCCTTGAGCGCGCGCACGGTGTCGGAGAAGGAGACCGGCAGCGCCCCTCCGGCGAGCTGGAGGTACACCACGCGGCGGCCCCGGAGCGCGGCGCAGACCGGGGCGAGCTGGCTGTGGAGCCCCGTGCAGACGACCGGCAGGCCGCGCAGGCCCTCGGGTGCGTCGGCGTCATCCTCCTCCGCGAAGCGCGCCGCCAGCTGGCCCGGCGTGTACGGCAGCGCGATCACGTGCGCGCGCTCGGCCCCGGGGAGCCGCAGCCCGCGGGTGAGGTTCGCGTAGAGCACGTCGAACCCGCCGGAGCCGAGCCCGAGGTCGGCCGCCTGCGTGTTGACGAGGACGACGTCGCCGACCTCGACATCCCCCGTGAGGTGCGGGTAGGCGACACACGGCGCGCCGTCGACCTCGAGCCGGACGATCCCGTCGAGGCGCTCGCCGACCGCGCCGACCGTCCCCCAGCGGAGCGCGAGGGGCATCAGCCCGCCGCAGGCTGCCGGGCTGCGTCGACGATCCCGAGCGTCACGTCGACCATCCGCTCGAGGTCGTCGACTGCGATCCGCTCGTCCGACGTGTGGATGTCGACCATGCCGTTCGCGAGGTTGGCGCACGGGAGGCCGCGCTCGTTGAACACGTTCGCGTCGGCGGCGCCCCCGGAGAGCACGAGACGCCCCTCGAAGCCCGCCTGGCGAAGACCCTCGCTCGCGAGCCGAATCGGCAGCGAGTCGGCCCGGAGGCGGTAGCCGCGGTACTTCGGCTCGATTGCCGTCTCGAGCGTGCAGTCGGACACCGCCGCGGCGTAGGCGGCTGCATCCACGAGTTGCTGGACGACCTCGCCGACACGGGCGAGGTCGTGCGAGCGGACCTCGGCCTGGAGCTCGCACCACTCGGGAACGACGTTCCTGGCCGAGCCGCCCTTCACGAGCCCGACGTTCGCGCTCGTCTCGTCGTCGATCCGGCCGAGCGGCATGTCCACGATCGCGCGGGCTGCGGCGAGGACCGCCGAGCGGCCGTCCTCCGGGTACATCCCGGCGTGGGACGCGCGGCCGTGGAAGCGGAGGACGAGCTCCTGCGCGGACGGGGCCCCGACGATGATCTCGCCGATCGGCGCCGCCTGGTCGTAGACGAACCCCGCCCGCGCATGCAGCTGCGAGACGTCGAGCTCGGTCGCCCCGAGCAACCCGATCTCCTCCTTCGGCGTGAACACGAGCTCGATCCCGGCGTGGGGACGTCCGTCCGAGACGACGCGACGCACGGCCTCGAGCATGGCCACGACCGCCGCCTTGTTGTCCGCGCCGAGGATCGCGCCGCCGCCGTTGCGGATCATGCCGGCCTCGTCGACCGCCGGCTCGAGGTCCCCTTCGACCGGGACCGTGTCGAGATGCGCGCAGAAGAGAAGCGGCACCCCCTGGTCGACGGTCGGCGCGACGCGGCAGACGATGTTCCCGGTGCTCGAGCCGAGCCGCGCCGCAGCGTCGTCCTCGTGCCACTCGAGGCCGAGGCGGTCGAGCTCCCGCGTGACCCGGTCGGCGACGGCGCGCTCCTCCCCGGGCGGGCTCGGCATCGCGCAGAGCTCGAGGAACAGGTCGACGACAGGCGATGTCAGCGGCGGCTGCTGCACGCGCGGGCCGCCTCAGCGGGCCGCGGCGCGCACGCCGCTTCGCGCGCGGCTGCGGTCGAGCGCCGCCGCGACGAACTCGCGGAAGAGCGGCGCGGGCCGGGTCGGCCGGGACTTGAACTCCGGGTGGAACTGGCTCGCGACGAACCACGGGTGGTCGGCCAGCTCGACGATCTCGACGAGCCGGCCCTGCTGGAACGTCCCCGAGACGACGAGCCCGTGCTCGACCAGCTGGTCGCGGTACTGGTTGTTCACCTCGTAGCGGTGGCGGTGGCGCTCGTGGACGACGGCGTCGTCGTAGATCTCCCGTGCGCGCGTCCCCTCTGCGACCTCGACCGCCTGCGCCCCCAGCCGCATCGTGCCGCCGAGCTCCTCGATCTCCTTCTGCTCCGGAAGGAGGTCGATCACGGGATACGGAGTCTCCGGGTCCATCTCGGTCGAGTTCGCGCCGTCCAGCCCGACGACGTTCCGCGCGAACTCCGAGACGGCGACGTGCATCCCGAGACAGATGCCGAGATACGGGATCCCGCGCTCGCGCGCGACCTGGCAGGCGAGGATCTTCCCCTCCCAGCCCCGCGAGCCGAACCCGCCAGGGACGAGCACCCCGTCGACCTGCTCGAGTTCGCCCGCCGCCTCCTCGTAGGACATGTGCTCCGCGTCGACCCACGTGACGCGGACACGGGTGCCGCTCGCCACGCCCGCGTGCTTGAGCGCCTCGTGCACGGAGAGGTACGCGTCGTGGAGCTTGACGTACTTCCCGACGAGCGCGATCTGCACCTCCTCGTGCTGCTCCCCGATCCGCTCCGTGAGCTCGTTCCACTCGGAGAG
>DASXAW010000053.1:0-5633 GCA_036406535.1 Gaiella sp. | reverse complement strand
AGCGCGCCGCCGATCTGCTGCGACGTGTTGATCAGGCCGGAGGCGATTCCGGCCTCCTCGGCGGGGACGCCTGCGAGCGCCGCGATCGAGATGGAGACGAACGAGAACGCCATCCCCATCGCAATCACGAGGAAGCCCGGCAGGAGGTCGCCGAGGTACGAGCCCTCGACCGAGACCTGCGTGAAGTACAGGAGCCCGATCGTGAGCAGGCTCATCCCGGTGACGAGGACCGGCTTGACGCCGACCTTCGTGACGAGCTGCTGCGCGACCATCGCCCAGACGATCGAGCTGCCGGCGACCGCGATGTACGCGAAGCCGGAGTCGAGCGGCGAGTAGTCGAGCACCTGCTGCATGTAGAGAGAGAGCATCAGGAACATCGAGAACAGCGTCGTGCCCAGGATGAAGCCGGCGATGTTCGCGCCTGCGACGGTCTTGATCCGGAAGATCGAGAACGACATCAGCGGGTCGCTGGTGCGGAGCTCGCGGACGACGAAGCCGGCGAGCAGGGCGACCGCGGCCACGAAGACGCCGATCGTCCGGCCGGAGCTCCAGCCCCAGTCGTTCGCCTGGGTGATCCCGTAGACCGCCGTCGAGAGACCGCCGGTGACGAGCACCGCGCCGAGCGCGTCGAAGCTCCTGGCGGTGGCGTCCCGGCTCTCGGCGAGCAGGACGGGGGCGAGCGCGAGCGCCGCGATCCCGACCGGGATGTTCAGGAAGAAGATCCACTCCCAGCTCAGGAGGTCGGTGAAGATCCCGCCGAGCAGCACGCCTGCCGCGGCACCGAAGCCGCCGACCGCCCCCCAGACGCCGAGCGCGATGTTGCGCTCCTTGCCCTCGGAGAAGGTCGTCATCAGGATCGAGAGCGCGGCCGGGGCGATGATCGCCGCGCCGAGACCCTGCACGGCCCGTGCGCCGATGAGCGACGCCTCGCTCCACGACAGCGCCGCGAGCAGCGACGCGGACGTGAAGACGACGAGCCCGGCGATGAACAGGCGCCGGCGCCCGAGAAGGTCGGCCGCCCGCCCGCCGAGGAGCAGGAAGCCGCCGAACACGAGCGCGTACGCGCTGATCACCCACTGGAGGTTCTCCTGCGAGAACCCGAGATCCACCTGGATCGAGGGAAGCGCGACGTTCACGATCGCGATGTCCAGAACGAGCATGAACTGGACGACGCTCAGGAGCGCCAGCGCCAACCACTTATGCCTTGCGGAAGCAACCATTGGGTCGTCACCTTTCGATTGGCTTGCGATCCCGAGGCTACGCCACCGCTTTCGATTAAGAAGTACGGTCTTCCGTACTAAGAGTGCGGACAACCGAACCCGTAGCAATGGCATACAATGAGGGGCGTGAAGACCTACCACCAGTACTGTCCGGTCGCCCATGCGCTCGACCAGGTCGGCGATCGCTGGGAGCTCCTGATCGTGCGGGAGCTGATGCTCGGCCAGCGCCGCTACACGGATCTCGCGGAGGCGCTTCCCGGGATCGGCTCGAACATCCTCGCCACCCGGCTCCGCGACCTCGAGGCCGCAGGCGTCGTCCGCAAGACGAAGCTGCCGCCTCCTTGGGCTGTCACCGTCTACGAGCTGACCGAACGCGGGCGCGAGCTGGACGCCGTCCTCCGCGCTCTCGCGACGTGGGGCGCGGGAACGCTCGGCCCGCCCGAGGCCGGCGACTGCTGGAGCATGTACGCCGTCCACGCCCGCTTCCGCCCCGATGATGCGGTCGACGGCACGTACGAGATCCGCTTCGTCGACGGCGAGACGATCGCCCTGCACGTGACGGACGGAGAGCTCGTCGCGATGAAGCACCCTGCCGAGAATCCCGACCTCGTCGTCGAGGCACCGCCCGAGGAGCTCCACAAGGTGATCAGCGGCGCGGTCAGCGCGCACGCCGCGGTCTCGGACGGCCGGGTCGAGCTGCTCGCGGGCTCGGCGACCGAGCTCGAGCATCTCGCCGCGATGTTCGCGCCGTACGGCGACGCCGCCGCGGCCGCCGCCGCGGCCTGAGCGCTGCCTTCGCGCCCTCCAGGGCGCTCCCTAGGATTCAGTCCGTGGCGCGGATCGAGGACTACGCCCTGATCGGCGACCTCCAGACCGCCGCACTCGTGAACCGCCAGGGGTCGATCGACTGGTGCTGCTTCCCGCGCTTCGACTCGGGTGCGTGCTTCGCGGCGCTCCTCGGCACGCCCGACGACGGCCGCTGGGTGCTCGCGCCGACCTCGCCGCTCACCGGGTGCTCTCGCGGATACCGGCGCGACACGCTCGTGCTCGAGTCGACGTACGAGACCGCCGAGGGCGTCGTCCGCGCGATCGACTTCATGCCTCCGCGCGGGCGTGCGCCCGACATCGTCCGAATCGTCGAGGGCGTCGAGGGGTTCGTCCCGATGCGCTCCGAGCTTGTGATCCGCTTCGACTTCGGCCAGATCGTGCCGTGGGTACGCCGCGTCGACCATGCCCGCGTTGCGATCGCCGGCCCTGATGCGCTCTGCTTCCGCACCCCGGCCGAACTGCACGGCGAGAACATGACGACCGTCTCGGAGTTCTCGCTCGGGCCGGGCGACCGGATGCCGTTCGTGCTCACCTGGTACCCGTCGCACGAGCCGCTCCCCGAGGAGATCGACCCCGACGCCGCGCTGGAGGACTCGATCCGCTACTGGCACGACTGGGCGAACACCTGCGTGCACTACGGCCCGCACCACGACGAGATCCACCAGTCGCTCCTCTTGCTGAAAGCGCTGACATACGAGCCCACGGGCGGGATCGTCGCCGCGCCGACGACGTCGCTGCCGGAATGGATCGGCAGCGTGCGCAACTGGGACTATCGGTTCTGCTGGCTCCGAGACGCGACCCTGACGCTCCTCGCGATGCTCCAGGCGGGCTACAAGGACGAGGCGGTCGCTTGGCGGGGGTGGCTCCTGCGCGCGATCGCGGGCGACCCGGCCGACGTGCAGATCATGTACGGGCTCGCCGGCGAGCGCCGCCTCGACGAGCGGACGCTCGACTGGCTTCCGGGCTACGAGGGCTCGGCGCCGGTGCGGGTCGGGAACGCGGCGTCGAAGCAGCTCCAGCTGGACGTCTACGGCGAGGTGATGGACGCGCTCTATCAGGCGCGCGTCCACGGCGCCCCGGCGGACGACCACATCTGGTCGCTGATCCGGAACATGCTCCTCTGGCTCGAGGACAACTGGCGCCGCGAGGACTCGGGGATCTGGGAGGTCCGCGGCCCGGCCCGCCACTTCACGCACTCCAAGGTCATGGCCTGGGTCGCGTTCGACCGCGGCGTCCGCGCGTGCGAGGAGTTCGGGCGCGAGGGGCCGGTCGATCGCTGGCGCGCGATCCGCGACGAGATCAAGGAGGAGGTGCTGGCACACGGTTGGAGCGACGCGAAGCAGTCGTTCACCCAGTCGTACGACTCGGACGCGCTCGACGCGAGCGCGCTCGTGATCCCGATCGTGGGCTTTCTCGAGGCCACCGATGCCCGGGTCGTCTCGACCGTCGCCGCGCTCGAGCGGGAGCTCCTCGTGGACGGCCTGCTCCTGCGGTACCGGACGGAGGACGAGGGCGTCGACGGCTTGCCCGCAGGCGAAGGCGTCTTCCTCGCGTGCTCGTTCTGGCTCGTCGAGGTGCTGGCGCTCCAGGGGCGCGGCGAGGAGGCGACCGCGCTGTTCGAGCGGCTGCTCGCCATGCGGAACGACGTCGGGCTCCTCGCCGAGGAGTACGACCCGCGCTCGGGCCGCCAGCTCGGCAACTTCCCGCAGGCGTTCACGCACCTTGCGCTCGTCGAAGCGGCGATCGCGCTGGGCGAGGGACGGGGGATCCGCGAGGGGTCGTAGGCCGTCGACCTCTGCGGTCGTCCGACGGCCGCGGCAAGATGGTCGAATGCCGTCGTCAAACAAGGCAACGAGCGCCGGATCTCGACGAGCGCGAGGTGTCGGACACGCGCGGACGTTCGTGTGCAACTCCCTGGCGGCGAAAGCGCAGTCCAGTGCAGAGATCGAGGCGAAGCTCGCCGCCCGCGGCGTCGGGCAGGACGAGGCGGCGGCAGCGATCTCGGAGGCGACGCGGCTCGGCTATCTCGACGACGCCGAGCTCGCAGGCCAGCTCGCGCGCGGCCTGCGCTCGCGCGGGTACGGGCGCCGACGCGCGGCCCAGACGCTGCGGCGGCGCAGGCTGCCGTCGGAGCTTGCGGTGGCTGCGCTCGAAGATGCGTACGGAGACGTCGACGAGGAGGCTCTCGCACGCTCGGCGCTCGGTGCGCGCACGGTGGAGGACGACACCGCCCGCAGACGCGCGGCCTCGTTCCTCGTTCGGCGCGGCTTCTCCGCCGGGGCGGCATGGCGTGCGGTCGACCGCGCGCGTTCTCCGTAAGCTTGAGGTTCCCGACGGGCGACTCGTACCGAAGAAAGGAGTCGCCGTTTGAGCACACCCACGTTGCCGTTCCAGGTCGGAGACCCCGTGGAGCACCGGGGAATCGTCCTCGCACCGCTGTTTCCGCTCCGCAACCCGGTCGCCCGGTACGTGACGCTCGACACGGGGCTCGCACGCGGTCTCTCGATCACGGAGACGAGCGAGGCAGGCCACGTGCCCGAGTTGGCGGTGCAGAACCCGCTCTCCGAGGACGTCCTCCTCTACGACGGCGCGGAGGTCGTCGGTGCGAAGCAGAACCGGATCCTCAACGTGAGCGTGCTCGTCGCGGCGGGATCGACGCTCCGGATCCCGGTGTCGTGCACCGAGGAGGGACGGTGGCATTCCGTCTCCAAGTCGTTCGCCCCGGCGCGGCACATCGCGAACTCGGAGCTCCGGCGGCGGAAGGCGATGGCGCTGTCGGCCGCGCCGCTCAGGCTCGGCGCCGCGCAGCAGGACGTGTGGAGCGCCGTGCGGGAGCAGGCGGCCCGGATGGGGTCCGTGTCACCGACCGGCGCCCACCGCGACCTGTTCGCCGCGCGGGATCGGGAGCTCTCCGCGCTCGAGCCGGCGTTCGCGACGGAGCCCGGGCAGTGCGGCGCGGTGCTCGGGCTCGGGGAGACGCTCTGCCTCGACGCCGTCTCGCGCCCGGACGCGTTCGCGGCGATCTGGCCGAAGCTCCGCCGGGGCTACCTGCTCGACGCGCTCGAGCAGCTCGACGGCCGCCCCACGCAGACCGAGCGCCTGCTCGGCTTCGTGGACGAGGTCGGCGACGCGCCGGTCAGGACGGGGCCGTCGGTCGGCCTCGGCCACGATCTTCGGCTGCTTGGGCCCGGCGTGCTCGGGTCCGGTCTCGCGCTCGAGGGAGAGACCATCCAGCTGTCCGCCTTCACCGCCGTCGACGGGGAGCACCCGGATCCATGGGGAAGCGGCGTGTCTCGCTTGCGAGACACGACAAGTGCGTCCGGGTGAGCCGCCAGGCTTGCTCGGCGCCGGCCGGGTCAGGCGCCGAGCCCGGAGTGCAATGCGTCGAGCTCCGCTCGGAGGCGTCGGACCTCGGCCTCCAGCGCCTCGACGCGCTCGTCGAGATCGCCGATGCGCGCGGCGGGAGGAGAAGTGGGCGTCGAGTCCGACGCGACCGGTGCGGCTTCGCCGAGCAGATGCCGGTACCGCTCCTCCTTCTGCCCGGGCCGCCGCTCGAGGCGCTCGACGAGCTCACGACGACCGAGC
>DASXAW010000052.1:0-18649 GCA_036406535.1 Gaiella sp. | reverse complement strand
GCCGCGTACGACCAGTTGCTCGCGGCCGCCCGCGACGGTCGTCTCACACGCGCGAGCCTCGAGCGGAGCGCCGCTCGCATCGGCGAGCTCGCCGCGACCTACGCCGGGTAGGTTCCCGCAGATGCGCGCGCGTCGGATCGGGGCTGCCGTGCTCTACGGTCGCAGCGCCGTGAGGATCGCGCGGCGCGGACGCCGCCGCGGCAGCGAGGAACGGCTCGTGTTCGTCGTTGGCTCCCCGCGCTCGGGGACGACGATCACCGCGAGTCTGCTCGGGTCGCTGCCCGGCTTCGTCGACCTCGACGAGGTGCAACCGTGGAAGGCCGCGATCCCCGGTCTCATCGGGCAGCCGGAGGACGCGACGTCGCGCCGGCTCCGGGCGATCCTCGAGCGCGTCCGCCGGCTGGCGCTCGCGAGCGGGCTGCGCGGCGTCGAGCAGACGCCCGAGACGAGCTTCGTGCTCGCGGCGGCGCTGCGGGCCTACCCCGACGCCCTCGCCGTTCATGTCGTCCGGGACGGACGGGACGTCGTCGCATCGCTGCTCGAGCGTGGCTGGCTGAGCTCGACGCGGACGGGGGTCGACGACGCACGCCTCCCCTACGGGCCGCATCCGCGATTCTGGGTCGAGCCGGAGCGTGGTGACGAGTTCACCACGGTCTCCGACGCGACCCGGGCGGCGTGGGCGTGGCGCCGGTACGTGACCGCCGCCGGTGCCGTGCCGGAGCGGACGGTCGAGCTGCGTTACGAGAAGCTCACCGCCGAGCCGTCCCTCGCCGCCGTCCCCGTCGCCGAGGCGCTCGGCGTCGACGCGGAGCTCGTCGCGGAGCGGTTCGCCCAGGTGCACGACCGCTCCGCAGGACGCTGGCGCCGCGACCTGACCGCCGCTCAGCTCGCCGACGTCGAGCGCGAGGCCGGGGAGGCGCTCGCCGCGCTCGGCTACGCGCCGAGCTAGCTCGCCGCGGGCGTGGCGTCGGCGACGACGCCGATTCGCTCGAGCTCCGCGAGGACGAGGGCAACCGACTCCTCGGGGCTCAGCGCCACGGTGTCCGCTACGACCTCGGCGTCGTCAGGATCCTCGTAGGGATCGTCGACTCCGGTGAAGTGTCGGATCTCCCCGGCGAGCGCCTTGGCATAGAGGCCCTTGACGTCGCGTCGAGCGCACTCCTCGAGCGGCGCCTTGACCCAGACCTCGACGAAGGGTCCCTGCTCCTCGATGAGCGCCCGGACGCGCTTGCGCGTCCCGTCGTACGGCGAGATGGCCGCGACCACGACGGCGGCTCCGTGCCGCGTGAGCCGGGAAGCGACCCAGCCGATCCGCTCGATGTTCGTGTCGCGGTCCTCGTGCGAGAAGCCGAGGCCCTTCGAGAGATGCGTCCGCACCACGTCGCCGTCGAGCACCTCGACGTGCGCGCCGCGACGCTCGAGCTCCGCAGCGAGCGCATGGCCGATCGTCGTCTTGCCGGCGCCCGAGAGCCCGGTCAGCCAGACCGTGAAGCCCGTGATCCGCTCCGCCGCCACGGGCGGATTGGTACCAGAGGCGGTGACACGCAGGACTGTGCACCTGTTCCCTGAATCGGAGGGCGTGGCCGCGGACGACGACGTACACCCCTCGGGGATGTTCGACCGGTTTGCAGAGCGCGCGTCGGACTTCGTCAGCGAAGCCGTTTTCTTCCTTGCGTGCGTTCTCCTCGTGGTCGTCTGGGTGCCGAGCTACTTCGTGTTCGGCGACATCGACACCTGGCAGCTGGTCATCAACACCGCGACGACGATCGTCACCTTCCTGCTCGTCGCCCTGCTCCAGAACTCGCAGCGGCGGAACGAGCTCGCGATCAATGCGAAGCTCGACGCGCTGGCCGACGGGCTCGCCGACCTGATGGAGGGGATCGCGCCGGACAACGCAAAGCTCCAGACCGACATGCGAGAGCTGCGGACCGCAGTCGGGATCGAGAAGGCGACCTAACGCGCCGAGGGGTGGAGAAGCGGAAGTGCCGACGCGCCCGCGTCGCGGAGGTGCTCGACGAGTGACGGAGGCGTGATCACGGTCGCCGTCCCCCGCGGGCGCGGGACCTGCGCCGTGTAGCCGCCCGGCGTCCAGAGGCGAAGCACCGGGCCGACCACGACGTGTGGCTCGCCGTCGTGGAGGACAAACGTGCCGTCCGGCAACGACCGGACTCGGAGATCGTGGAGGCGGCGGCGACCCGTCGGGTCGAGCCGCTCCGCGTGTAGCCGCAGGTCGACCGCATCCGCCGTCGACTCGCCGGGATGGCGCTCCGACCAGCGCTCGAGGAAACGGACGTAGTCCACACGGCGGCATTCCGCGCACGGGCGGTGACCTGCGGCCAGCGCCGTCGCCTCGTCGAGGAAGAACAGCTCCGTGTAGCGGTGGGGCTGCACCAGCGGCGAACGGCGACGGTCCTTGAACCGAAGCCGGCACGCGATCCAGCGCCTGACCTGGTAGCGGCGGACGATCCGGCCCGCGTCGTCGTGCAGGCAGCCGCGGTTCCCGAAGACGAGACCGCGCGCCGGGTCGGCGACGAGGTCTCCGAGAGGCGTCACGCGGTTCTGAAGCGGCATCCCGAGGACGTAATCGCACGGCGACCGTCGGACGTGAGCCCGGCGGCGCGTGTAACGAGACCGCAACACCGAGCGCGCCTATCGTGGGTGCATCGACTGGACGCTCTTCCACGCGGTGAACTCGGGCCTCGCGACGCGTGACTGGCTCGAGGATCCGGTGACGGCGCTCGCCGACGCCGCCGTACCGCTCTACGCGCTTGCGACGGCCGCGCTCTGGCTTCTCGCGCGGCCGTTCGGCAATCCGCGCTGGAAGCTCGCGAGCGCCTCGGCGTTGATCGCGTCCGGGATCGCGCTGGCCACGAATCAGGTGATCTCGCACCTGTGGGCCCGCCCGCGGCCGTTCACCGAGCACCCGCTCCTCACCCACGTCCTCACGGCGCGGACGACGGATCCGTCGTTCCCGAGCGACCACGCCGCGGCCGCGTTCGCGATCGCCTTCGCCGTGCTGGCGTTCTCCCGGCGGGGTGGTGTCGCGTTCCTCGTGGTGGCGACGCTGATCGGACTCTCACGCATCGCGCTCGGATTGCACTACCCGAGCGACGTCCTCGTCGGCGCGCTCGTCGGATTCGGCGCGGCGCTGCTCGTCACGACGGTCGGGCGACCGTGGGTCACGCGGCTCGTGGTTCTCGTGAGCAGAATCACCGATCCCCTGCTGCGCCCCGTGTGGGCGTGGTGCCGGCGGCTCCTGCCGGTGTCGCGTTTCCAGCGCGGCGACCAGTAGCCTCGTCTCCGTGACAGGCCCGCGGACCACGTCGCCGATCCCGGCGCGTGCGCTTGCCTGGCGGATGGGCCGGCACCATCTCGTCGAGCGTGCTCCGGCCGGGGACGCGATACGGGTCGTGGGGGAGATCTGCGGGCTCCACGCGCAGGTGATGTCGTCCGCGGAGCTCAGCCTCTGGGCTCGTGTGGAGGGACTTCCGCGCGACGCCGTCCAGGAGGCCCTCTGGAAGACCCGGTCGCTCGTGAAGCTCTGGGCCATGCGGGGCACGCTCCACCTCCTGCCCAGCGCGGAGCTCGGCATGTGGCTCTCGGCCCTCGGCACGTACACCCACTACGGGAATCGCACGCCGGAGATCGACGCGATCGCCGATGCCGTCCGCGATGCGCTCGAAGGCCGTCTGCTGACCCGGGACGGGCTCGCCTCCGAGGTACGGAAGCGGACGGGCTCGGCGATGCTCGAGGAATGGGTGCGAGAGAGCTGGGGCACGTCGCTCAAGGCGATCTCCTTCCGCGGTCTCCTCTGCTTCGCGCCGAGTGAGGACGGCCGCGTGCGCTTCACGAAGCCCGAGACATGGGTGCCCGGGATAGCCGCGACCCCCGACCCGGACAGGGCGCTCCAGGAGGTCACGCGCCGCTTTCTCGCCGCGTACGGCCCCACGACGCCGAAGCACTTCGGGCTCTGGTGGGGCGGGGCGGGGCCGACGCGTGCCCGGCGGATGCTCGAGGAGCTCGGCGCCGAGGTCCGCGAGGTCGAGCTCGACGGCGAGCGAGCCTGGCTCCTGGCCGAGGACCTGCCCGAGATCGAGTCGGCGTCGCGTCCGCGCGCGGCGCGGCTGCTCCCCGCGTTCGATCCTTGGGTCGTGGGCGCCTCGCGGACCGACGACGCGGTCGTGGATCCGGCGTACCGTGGGCGCGTCTACCGGCCCCAGGGATGGATGTCGCCGGTGCTGCTCGTCGACGGCCGCATCGTCGGGCTCTGGCGCCATTCGCTCAAGACCCGTCATGTCGTGGTCGAGCTCGAGCCGTTTCGTCGGCTCCCAGCCTGGGCCGCGAAGCAGCTCGAGGCGGAGGCGGAGCGTCTCGCGGCGTTCTTCGACCGCGAGCTCGGGTTCTCGCTCCTCGGCTGAGCGGCGTCGGCGCCGGGTCCGGCGTGTCGGGCGGCGGGGCACGCTGGCGCGCCCCGCCGTCCGTCGTCCCCCGTCGGTCAGCCCTTCGCCCCCAATCGGCCCCTTCCCCCGGTCGATCGCCCGCCATGTTTCCTGCGGACGGCAAGCGCGTGGGCGGCCAATCCGTGAACGTTCGTGAACGAGGTGGTGAACCACCGCTCGTGCGATCGAGAGGGCGAGTCGCGCGCCACGGTGCCGTCTGGCAGTAGCGTCCGGGCAACGCACACGAACCGAGAGGAGGCTCATGGGACGCGAGCTCGTCAACCCGGAGGGAATGCACCCCGCACCCGGCTTCAGCCACGTGGCGATTGCGACGGGCTCGAGGCTCGTCTACCTCGCCGGCCAGGTCGCGCTCGACGAGAGCTTCAACATCGTCGGCGGCGACGACCTCCGCGCGCAGACCGTCGCGGCGATGCGGAACGTCGAGACGGCGATCGCCGCGGTCGGCGTGACCTGGGACGACATCGTCCGCCGGACGATCTACACGACGACGCCCACCGAGTACGAGACGATCACCAGCGGCATCGACGAGGTCACGGGCGGTGCCGCCCACCCCGCGCAGACGATCCTCGGCGTGACCGCGCTCGCCGTCCCGGGCCTCCTGATCGAGATCGAGTGCACCGCGTCGGTCTGACGCGGCGCGTCGTCGCGTCAGCCGGGTGTCGAGGGCGAGAACGGGCGCAGCTCGTCGGCGCCCGGCCGGACGACGCCGACGTGGGACTCGGGGGCCTCGTTCCAGGCGCCGGGGAGATCCCCCAGCGGCTCCGAGACGATCGCGCGCGTCTCGTCGGACAGTGAGGCGAGCTCCGCGCTCTCCGGGTAGAGCGTCTTGAGCGCGTCCATCCGGGTGCTGAACCAGAGCGATCTCGAGTCGCCCTCGCTCGAGTAGCGGAATGCCCAGATGGTCGTCCCGTCGGTCGTCGCGATCGTCATCTGCAGCGGGTGCTCGGTCCCGTGCCTGCGGCCCGTCTCCTCGACGAAGCCGACCATTCGCTCTACCGCGGCGATCGGGTCGTCGCGCAGCCCGAACGTGAGCGCGAGGTAGAACATCGTCTCGGAATCGGTGGTGCCCTCGATCGACGGGTAGTACTCGTCGGCCACGGCGAGAACGAGCTCCCGCCGGATCCGTGCGAACTCGCGGATCAGGCCGTTGTGCATCCACAGCCACCGGTCGTGGCGGAACGGGTGCGTGTTCGTCTCCTGGATCGCGGTGCCGGTCGACGCGCGGATGTGCGCGAAGAAGAGCGGGGAGGAGACCCCTGCCGCGAGCTCCCGCAGGTTCCGGTCGTTCCAGGCCGGATGGGTGCTGCGGTACAGCCGCGGCATGCCCGTGTCGTCGTACCAACCGACGCCGAACCCGTCCCCGTTCGTGGTCGTGGCGCCGAGCCGGGAATGGAGGCTCTGGTCGATCAGCGAGCGCTCCCGGTTCACGAGGAGCTCCTCGAGACGGATCGGCGAGCCGGAGTATGCGAGCCAGCGGCACATCAGGTCTCGGGGGCAGCGCCGGGCTGCCTGGTCGGGATGCGCTGGGCCGCGAAGAGTGCGACGAGGACGAGCACGGCGAGGATCGCGAGGGCGGAGCGAAGCCCGTCGAGTCGCGCGTCGGCATACGCGTCGAGCGTGGCGTTCGTCGTCCTCCTGTCGACCCTCGCCTCGTCGAGCGCCGCCTCCAGGTCGGCATCGGAGATGAACGGAACGCCGCCGGCCAGCTCGACCTGCGCGTCCGCCTTCACCCGCTCCGGGATCGCCGGGCTCTGTTGCACGTTCACGAGGAAGGACGACGTCACGGCGGCGATCATCACCGATCCGGCGAGCGCGGTGCCCATCGACGCACCGAGGTTCGTCATCGTGTTCTGGACGCCGCCGACCTCCGGGCTCTGGTCGTCCGGCACGGCCGAGACGGTGACCGCTCCCAGTTGCGAGGCGAGCGCGCCGATCCCGAGGCCGATCAGGAGCATGGGCACGAACACGACCTCCGGCCCGGAGTCCGCGTCGAGGAGGGCGAGCAGGACGATCGTGCCCGCGAGCAGCGAGAACAGGCCGCAGCGGACGACGAGCCGCGGCGACACGGTCGGAAAGAGCTTCGGCACGCCGACCGCGGCAGCCAGCAAGGTCACGGACAGCGGCAGCAGGCGCGCGCCGGTCGCGAGCGCCGAGAGGCCGAGGCAGACCGACAGGTAGAGCGGCACCACGAAGAAGAGACCGGCCTGCGCGAGGTACTGGAAGAAGAACATCATCAGTCCGCCGTTGAGCTGCTTGTTGCGCAGCATCTCCGGCCGGACGAGCGGCTCGCCGCCCCGCGACGCGACCCGGGCCTGCCAGCGGAAGAACAGCCAGATGACGAACAACCCCGCGAGGACGAGCCACACGGTCGGCGACAGCCCGGCCCACTCCGGGCCGTCGGGCTTCGGCTGGATCCAACCCCATTCGCCCGAGCGGAGCACACCGAACACGAGCAGCGCCAGGCCGAGCGCCGACAGCACGGCGCCGACGATGTCGAAGCGAGGCCGCTCCTCGACGGGCGCATCCGCGATGCGCCGCGCGAGGAGGAGGATCGCGATCACGAGCACGACCTCGCCGGCGAAGACCCAGCGCCAGGAGAAGTACGTCGTGCAGAAGCCACCGACGAGCGGCCCAACGGCGACCGCGATCGCTCCTGCCGCGGCTACGAGCCCGTAGGCGGCCGGACGCCGCTCGGCCGGGAAGTTCCCCGCGACGAGGGCGACGATCGCGGGGAGGATCAGGGCTGCGCCGACGCCCTCGAGGAACGACCAGCCGAAGAGCAGCACCGGCAGGCTCTGCGCGATCGAGGTAGTGAACGAGCCGCAGCCGTAGATCACGCACCCGATCGCGAACGCGCGCTTGCGGCCGATCAGCGCGCCGATCTTCGCCCCGGTGATCATCAGCGCGGCCATCACGAGCGTGTAGGCCGTGATCGCGCCCTGGATCCCGGTGACCGTCGTGCCGACATCCTTCGCGACAGTCGCGATCGAGACGTTCATCACTGACGTGTCCAGCGTCATCAGGAACTGACCCGCGGCGAGCGTGAGAAGGACGAGCGTCGCGCCCGTGGCGCGTGCGGGAGCTGCAGCCTCCGTCGCGGTCACGAGGTCGGGGCCGATCCCGGCTCGCTCGCCGCATCCACGGCCGGCCTCAGCCACTTCCACAAGACGTCGAGGAGGACGGCCAGCAAGCCGATCCCGACCATCGCGCTGAACGTCTCGGGGGCGTTTCTCAGGGTGTCGACGGCGAAGAAGGCGAGGACGACGATCGTCGCCGCCGCACCGAGCAGGACGATCGCGGCCTTCGCCCCGGTCTCGTTGCGGAGTCTGTAGCCCGCGACCCCGACGAGCAGGAAGACGACCAACGAGCAGGCGCTTCCGACCGAGGCGATCGCCGAGATGTCGACGAGGTTGGAGACGACGAGCACGATCCCCGCCGTGATCAGCATGCCGGCGTGCGGGCCGAGCGGCGATCGCCGCCCGAAGAACGTCGGAAACTGCCCGACCTCCGCCAGGAGGGACGTGAGACCGCCCGACGCGTACAGCGTCGCGAGCACGGACGACGACGTGGCGAGCAGCGCGGCGACCGCCATGATCGTGAACCCGGCGTCGCCGAGGGTCGGCCGCGCCGCCTCGGCGATCGCGGTCTCGCCGTAGCCGACGACTTCCGCGACCGTCAGCGTCCCGAAGACGCCGAGCGAGATGAGCACGTACAGGACGGTCGTGACTCCGAGCGCGCGATACATCGCCTGCGGGAGTTCGCGGGCAGGGTCGGGAAGGTCGCCCGCTGCGAAGGTGATCACGCTGAAGCCGAGGTAGGCGAAGAACGTGAGCGCCACGCTTGCGACGATGTCCGAGACGGACGGGTAGCCGCTGAACGCGAGTAGGTCGAAGTCGATCTCGACGAAGGTTGCGACGACGAACACGGCGAAGACCGCGAGCAGGACGAAGACGATGAGGGATTGCGCGCGGTCGACCCACCGCGTGCCGACGACGTTGACGCCCGCCATGCCGAGGACGACGAGCGTCGTGAACACGTTGTCCCAGCCGTCCCACGCGTCGGAGCCGAGGAACAGCGAGGTCGCGTAGCTCCCGAAGGAGACGGCGACCATCGAGCAGACGATCACGATCGCCGCGAAGTAGCCGAGCCAGGAGGCGATCCCGAGCAACCGGCCGTTGCCGAACCCCTCGAGCAGGTATGCGATGAGGCCGCCCGAGGACGGATACCGGACGCCGAGCTTGACCACGTTGTAGCCGAGGAGCGTCGACACGATTCCCGCGAGCAGGAACGAGAGCCAGACGGCAGACCCGGCGACCGTCCCTGCCTCCCCGAGCAGGGCGAAGATGCCGGCCCCGACCATCGCGCCGACCCCGAGGAAGGCGGCCCCGCGGACGGTCATCTCAGGGCGTCGTGGGCGTGGGGGTGGTCGGCGGGGCCGGTGTGTGGCCGCCGAAGAAGAGCCAGACGATTGCGATGCCGGTGAGCGCCGTCACCACCCAGCAGATCTGCAACGGAAGCTGGAACGAGTGGTCGACGACGCGCTTCCCGAGTGTCGTCGACCCGGTTTCGTCTGCCTCGGCGGCCGCGATCTGCGTGCCGTTGGCGGGGAGGAGCAGCACACCGACGACTGCGGTCCACATCGCGATCATGTAGCCGGCGCCGATCCCGAGCGCGAGACCGAGTGGGACCATCGTTCGGGTCGCCGCCGATTGGCTCGTCGTCAATCCCGCGACGAGGAAGATCGCGACAGCGATCATGAACGGCCAGTTCTCGGCGAGGCTCCCGAGCGCCTGAACGATCGCGTCCTCGTTGTTCGCGATGTACGTGTCGGCCATCCAGGCGATGCCGAAGAGCGCGATCATCGCGACCATCCCCGAGCGGAAGATCGGCGTGCCCGGAATGTCGCCTGCGTTTACGTGGGCGAGCACGAGGATCAGCGCGGCGGCGGTCAGCATGATCATCTGGATCAGCGGCGTGACGGACATCGGCTCGACCCCGCCGCCCTCCGCGGCGACGGTCGGGCGAATCCCCTCGACGAAGCCGAACACGCAGATCGCCAGCACGCCGGTGAGGAAGATCGCGACGCTCCGCTTCGCGTAGGGCTGTAGCTCGATCTCGGCCGACGGCGCCGGCGGGTGGACCTCGCCGGCGGCGAGGCGGCGCTGGTACTCGGGGTCGTCGTCGAGCTCCTTGCCGCGGGTGCTCATCAGCAGGGACATGACGAAGATCCCGACGAGGCTCGCGGGGATCGTGATGAGCAGGACGTCGATGAGGTCGTAGTGGTAGATCTCGACGAGGGGCAGCAGCGTCGCGGTCGCCGCGGCGACGGGGCTGGAGGTGATCCCGAGTGCGTTGGCCACCGTCGAGCTCGCGAGCGGACGCTCCGGGCGGATCTTGTTCGCGTAGGCCACCTCGTTGATCACGGGGATGATCGAGAAGAACGTGTTGCTCGTCCCCGTCAGGATCGTGAGCACGTAGGAGACGTACGGCGCCACGAAGTTGAGTGCGCTCGGCCGGGCGCGGAGCGCCTTGGTGGCGACGACGACCATGTAGTCCACGCCGCCGGCGGCCTGCATCGCCGCCGCCGCCGAGACGACCGCGATGATTATCAGCATCGCGCTGAACGGCGGCTCGCCCGGGTCGAGGCCGAACAGGAAGACGAGCACGAGCGTGCCGACGCCGCCCCAGAGCCCGAGCCCGATCCCGCCGGAGCGGACGCCGAGGGCGATGAACCCGACGACGACGAGCCCCTGCACCGCGACCAGGATCCAGTCCATCGTGCTCATCAGACGTTCGCTTCCTTCTTGCGCAGCTCCTGGCAGGTGCTCGACTCACGCAGGGCGGCTGCGAGTGCCGGATCCGAGGCCGCGACGTCCGCGAGCGTCTTCACGCCGGACGCGAGCGTCGTGCCGAGGGCACCGGCCGCGGTGGTGAGCTGCTGGATCGCGTCCTCCAACGTGTCCGCCTCCTCGTCGAGCGAGTCCTGCGCCTGCTCGAGGTCGTCCTTCGACGAGCTCGCCCAGTCGGAGACCTGCTGCGCGGCCTGCTCGCCCCGGGGTGTGTCGGGTACCCCAGCGTTGTCGACTCCCTCGACGAGCGTGTCGGTCGCCTGGACGGCCACCTCGAGCCCCGCGCGCACGAAGCCCCTTCGGGTCTGTGGCGTCTCCGACTGCGGCTCGTCGACGCCCGCGTCGCCCTGCGCGGCAGGCGTGCGGATGTCCTCGATCACCGCCTCGAACTCGCCGCGCCACACGCCGACCGCGCCGCAGACGCTCTGGGCCCACTCACCTGCGGGAACCGTCTCGCCGCTCTTGTCGCGCCCACCGATCGCCGCGGCGACGACGATCACCGCGATCACACCGAGTCCGGCGAGGACCCAAGGGAGGGCCCCGCGATTCACGGCCTAGCGTGCCTCTGCCGAGAGCTCGTCGACGAACGCGACGAGCAGCAGCCAGAACCGCTCGACGGTCGGGATGCTCACCCGTTCGTCGGGCGAGTGCGGGAACTCGATCTGCGGTCCGAAAGAGAGCATGTCGAGCCCGTGCACCTTACTTCCGATGACGGCGGTCTCCAAGCCCGCGTGGACGGCGGTGACGATCGGCGGCTCGCCGAACAGCCGCTCGTACATCTTCTTCGCGGCCGCGAGAGCCGGCGACTCGAGATTCGGGCGCCAGCCGCCGTAGTTGAGCTTGACCTCGAGCTCGCCGCCCGCGAGGCGCGCCGCGGCGTCGAGGGTTGCGATCACCTCGGGCATCGCCGAGTCGTTCGACGACCTCGAGAGGCTGTGCAGCGTCAGCCGGTCGCCCTCGGTGAGGGCCTCGCCGAGCGACGTCGACGTCTCGACGAGGTCGTCGAAGTCCTGGCTCAGGGCGAGCGGCCCGGTGGGCACCAGTGCCACCGCGTCGAGTAGCCGCTCCGTCGCCTCTGCGGTCCAGGGGTCGGCCGACGCGTCGGCCTCGTCGACCACGATCGAGAGCCCCGGATCGGTCGTCGCGAACGCATCGCGGATCGTCTCGGCCGAGGCAGCGACCGCCGTTCGGAACGACTCCTCGTCGCCTGCGGCGACCGAGCACACTGCGCCCGCGTCGCGCGGGATCGCATTCCGGCTCTTGCCCCCGTCGAACGACACCAGTCGGAACGGAGTCGACTCCGAGGTCTCACGGAGCGCGCGGCCGAGCACCTTGTCGGCGTTCGACCGTCCGAGCGCGATCCCCATGCCGGAGTGACCACCCTGACCACCGCTCACCTTGACCGCCAGTGCGACTGCGCCCGCCTCGGCCGGCTCACGTTGCGCGTTGATCCTGATCCACGTGTCCGTGCTCCCGGCGCAGCCGACCGTCAGCTTGCCGTCCTCCTCGCTGTCGAGGTTGAGGAGGATCGAGCCGCCGACCAGTCCTGGATCGAGCGCGTTCGCCCCCTCGAGACCGACCTCCTCGGCGACCGTCATCAGCAGCTCGAGCGGCCCGTGGGGGAGCGACGCGTCCTCGGCGAGCGCCATCATCGCGGCGATCGCGACGCCGTCGTCGGCGCCGAGCGTCGTCCCGTCGGCAGTCAGCCAGTCGCCGTCCCGGACGAGCGCGATGCGCCCCTCGGCGGGGTCGTTGGGGCTCGCCGGGTCACGCTCGCAGACCATGTCGAGGTGCCCTTGGAGCGTGACAGTGGGCGCGTTGTCGCGGCCCGGCGACGCCGGGACGTGGATCACGAGGTTCCTGCCCTCGTCCTGCCGGAGCTCGAGGCCCAGCCCGTCCGCCCATCGGCGGACGTGCTCGATCACGGGCTCCTCGTGTCGCGAGGGACGCGCGATGCGCGTCAGCGCATCGAAGTGCCCCCAGAAGGCACGGGGCTCCAGCCCGGCGAGGGCGGAGGGTTCGGTCGTCACGGGGAGTATCGGCTCTCGGGCTCAGATGCCCAGGATCTGCTTCTTCTTCGCCTCGAACTCCTCGTCGTTGATGATGCCCTGATTCTTCAGCTGCGCGAGCTTCTCGAGCTCGGCGGCGTAGTCGGGCTCCGCCGGAGCGGCCTGTTGCGCAGCCGCCTGCTGGGCCGCCATCTGCTGGTCGTAGGCCTCCTGGTCCTGGCGGGCGTACTTCTGGTCCTGCCGATGCCGGACCGCGCCCGCGGTTCCCGCAACGACGGCGGTGGTGGCTGCTGCCCGAACGAGACCGGGCCCTCTGCGTACGAACATGCTCCGATCCCCTTTCCTAGGCGTTTGCCTGCTCGACGACCCACTCGCGGGCCGCCTGGACGATCTCGTGCGGGACACGCTCGAAGGCGACGAGCTCGCCGCCGGCGTCGCGCATCGCCTGGGTCACCTTGCGGGCCCAGACGTTCTCCCACACGAGCACGGCGGCGGAGGAGTTCACCGGCAGCGCCTCCGCGGCGTCCTGCATGTCCTCCTCGTTCAGGAGCCCCTGCACCTCGATCCCGAGGTCGTCGAGGCTCTCCTGGATCTGGGGGTCGAGCTCCGTGAGCTCGAGCGCCACGACGTCGCCGTCCTCGGTCTTCGTCACGAACACGACGTCGATCAGCCGAATCGTGTTCGACTCGACGAGGTCGGAGAGCGCAGGGGCGATCTCCCCTTTGAACTGATTGCCCGGAAAGGCGACGATCGCGTAGTCGACAGGTCCTATCTCTTCCATCCTCTCCTCCTCGGCGACTGAAAACGCTGACTGGGGTGCGTGAGCTCTGACGTTACATCGCCCTCGAGCCTCGCCCAAGTACCTCAGCGACCGGGTCTCCGGTCATCGGGCGTTCTGGGTGAACGAGGACATAGGACGTGGTGGAGGCCGTCCGGCGTGCCGTCCATGCTCACGCCGGGGTCGCCCCGTGTCGTTAACGAGGAAGGCAGGTCATGGAACGACGGAACAGCTGGCTCACCTACGCGGCCGTGATGATGTTCATCAGCGCGGGCCTCTACGTCCTCTGGGCGGTCAACCTGTGGGCCGACAGCGCGTGGGTGGCGGACGTCTCGAACGGCATCCTCGGCGACAAGGGGTGGCTCTGGGGCTTCTTCGACGCCGCCCTCGCGGTCGTCTTCGTCGCGGCGGGCAAGAGCCTCCTCGACGGGCGCGACTTCGGCCGCTGGTTCGCGGTGATCGCCGCGTCGATCGGGATCGTGCGCTGGTTCTACTGGATGGCGTTCGCGCCGTTCCTGTCGCTCACGATCCTCGCGATGCTGTTCCTCGTGATCTACGCGGTGCTCGTCACGTGGGGGGCCGAGCCGGCCCGCTGAGCAGCTCGGCGAACGCGGGCTCGCCGCGGATCGGGTCGAGGTCCGAGTCCCGCTGCGCGAGCTCGCGAAAGCCCTCCGCCAGCTCGATCGCGCGGCCGAGATGCACGAGCGCCTCGGCGGTCCGGCCCGCGAGGCTCTCGCAGCACGCGACGTTGTAATAGACGTCGCCGTACTCGGTGTGAGCCTCGAGCAGCTCGCGACCCCGGTCGGCCGCCTCCGCGTACGCGCCCGCCGCGTAGAGCGGATGCACCCCCGCCCAGAGCTCCGGGGCGTGCCGCTCGACCGTGTCCGGCAGCGAGAGCCAGCGATGGCGCCGCGAGTCGTACCCCGACTCGGTCGGCGAGGGGAACGACGGGTCGGCGAACGCCCCGACCGAGACGACGATCAGGTCCGGCTCCGTGGGCTCGGTGTAGAAGACCTGCGAGCCGCAGTCCGGGCAGAAGTGGAAGACGTGCTCCTTGCGGTCCGCCTCGTCCGAGAGCCGCGAGTAGTCGTCGTACCGACCGGTGACGCGGACCTGTCGTGCCTCGAACCCCGCCTGCATGCCGAACGCGCTGCCCGTCCGCCGCTGGCAGGCACTGCAGTTGCAGATCGACACGCGGAACGGGTCGCCCGTCACCTCGAGCAGGAGCTGGCCACAGTGACACATCGCCTCACGCGCAGGCATGTCGACAAGCTAGCCGGGGCCCGCACCCGCAGCCGAGTACGGCTCGGGGAAAGGGAAGCCCCCTTCGCCGCACAGGGGGCTTCGGAGCACGTCCGCCTTCGGGGGTCTGGCGGTAGGGGGACGCGCTGAGGCCGCCGTTTACCCGGTTCGTCCGGAGCTGAAACATCGTCCACGCCGTTGCGTCGTGCGGCGAGGGGGTTTCGTGCCCTGCCTTCCGGGAACCCTGAAGAGGCGCGGGGCGTTTTGAGGGGGCCGGCGAACGGGGAGTGGACCCCTCGGCGTCCTGCGCATCTCCTCGACGAGAGACCGGAACGACGTCAGAACGCGTTCGCGGCCGACTTCCACTCCTCGAGGCGCCGGGCGATCAGGGCGGCCCGCTCGTCTTCGCTTCCTCCGTCGAGCACATCGAGGTCCGAGGGATCGGCCCGAAGGTAGATGCCGGACGTTCGGGCGTTCAACCCTGGGTCGCGATCCGACCGTGTCGTCCAGTACCCCGTGGCGCGGTCGGCGCTCTCGACCCTGATCTCGCCGGTGCCCTCGAGCTGTGGGGCGTTCGCGGACCGGGGGCGCTCGCCGTTCCAGAAGTAGAAGACCCCGGCCGGGTCCCTCCGCTCCTTCGTCGCCTCGCTCCAGTAGCGCGACGACAACGTGCCGTCTTCCCGCCAGCCCCGCCCGTTCACCGTGAGGTCGCCGTCTCGATCTCGGGCGATCCGAAGCAGGCTCACCGCCGACGGCTCCTCCTCGGTGCGTTCGGTGAGCGAGAGCTGCCACCAGAGCCCCTCGATCGGGCCGCGGCGACCCTCGGCCTCGATCGCCTTCCGGAGCTTCTGGTTGATCGCGCGGATCTCGGCGGGGCTCGTGGCCGGGTCGTAGCGGACGGAGGTCAGCCCGAGCAGGTCGCTCGGGAGCTTCGAGCCGTTCGCGTGGAGGATGAACGTACGCCGGATGCCGAGGGCGCCGCCGAACAGGCCTGCCTCGAACACGACGTTGTCGCGCGGCGACGCCTGGCCGGACTCGGTCGTGTCCGTCGTGGTCCAGTCGTCCTGCGCGAACACGAACGCCGCGAAATCGACCTCCTGGGACAGCTCGACCAGACGGTCGAGGGTCGAGCGCCCCGGGTTGAACGTGGTCGTCCAGGGCTCGACGTCCGCGACGTCCTCGAGCCCGCGCGTGATCGCTCGGAGCAGCTTCGCCTGCTTGCCCGACGACCCGAGGAAGATGCGCGGCTTGTTCATGCTCGACTCACGGTCTCGGTCGAGAGACGCGCCCCAGCGTAGTCGACGCTGTGAGTCGAGCTGCTGCTCCTCACCGACCCGCAGCCTTGGACGTCTTGGGCGGCGGAGCCGTGCTCTCGCGCACGATCAGCTCGGTCGGCAGGATCGCCTTGCGGCGGCGCCTACGGGGGCGGCCGTCGGCGATCGCCTCGAGCAGCCACTCGGCCGCGACCCGGCCCTTTTCCTCCTGCGGTTGGGCGACCGTCGTGAGCGGGGGCGTGGCGAGCGCGGCCGCCGGGCTGTCGTCGAAGCCGACGACCGACAGCTCTCGAGGCACGTCGACCCCGAGCGCCGCGGCCGCCTGGAGCGCGCCGAGGGCGAGGACGTCGCTCATCGCGAGGATGGCCGTCGGAGGGCTGTCGCCGCCGAGCAGCTCGAGCGTGACCCGGCGCGCCGGCTCCGTCGCGTTGGGCCGGCAGGTGCGGACCGCCCTGTCGTCCCATGCGGCCCCCAGGCCTTCGCGGTAGCCCGCCAGGCGCTCGCTGCTCAACTCGAGCGCGAGCTTTCCCTCGGCGTCGAGCGCGCTCACGAACGAGAGCACCGCGACGCGCCGGTGGCGCAGCCTGCGGAGGTGCTCGGCGGCCGTGCGCGCAGCAGCACGATCGTCGATGCCGACGAAGGGTGTCGGGGCATCGCGCGGCTGATCCACGGTGACGACCGGCAGCCCGCGCGCGAGCGCCGCCTCGACGCGAGGATCGTTGCGCACGGCCGAGTACACGATGAAGCCGTCGACGGCAGCGCCACGCACCGTCTCGGCGGTCTCCTCGCGGAAGCGCGAGTCGGGGATCAGCAGGAGCCCCATGTGCGTGTCCTCCATCCCACGGGAGAGCCCGGCGAGGAACGCCGGGGCCGCCGGATCGGTGAACTGGTAGCGGAGCCGCTCGCTGAAGATCAGGCCGACGGCGCCCGAGCGACCCGTGCGGAGCCTTCGCGCGGCAGGGTCGGGGCCGGCGTAGCCGAGCGCCTGGGCGGCCTCGCGCACCCGCTCGCGCACGTTGTCCGAGACGAGCTCGGGCCGGCTGAACGCCTGCGAGGCGCTCCCCACCGAGACGCCGGCGCGCGCGGCGACGTCACGGAGACGTACGCGTCGTGAGGTGTGATCGGCCACGCGGGCAGCGTACTGCACGCAGTGAATCGTTTCATGTATGATGATCTGAATCGATTCAGAAAGGGGCTTCGCATGATTGACGTGCTCGTTGCGATGCAGATCGCGCGCCAGGTTCAGCGGGAGCAGTTCGGCTTCGACGAGGCAGACGACCGCCACAGCCATGACCGCCGGAAACGATCACCGGTTCGCGGCGTGTCCCTCCTCCGCCGGTCGGTCCGGGCACGGCGCGAGCCGGCCCGGCGGGGCGAGCTCGGCCCTGCCGACGCGTGCTAGCGCGCGGCGCAGGAGAGCTCGGGTCCGCTCACGGGCCGACGCGCTGCGCGAACACCCAGACCTGGCCCTCGGGGTCGGTGGCGGTGAAGCGTCGATCGCCAACCGGCGCCGTCTCCAGCGCGGTGACGTCGGCGCCGGCCGCGCGCGCACGCCCGTGGAGCGCGTCGACGTCGGCGACGTAGACATGGACGAGGGCCGACGGGTAGGCGTCGAGCCGTCTCGGGCTCTGGAAGCTCTCGCCCGCCTGGCCGAGCATCACGAGCCCGTCCTCGTCCAGGACCAGCTCGGTGTGCATGCGGCCCGCGGCGCCGGTCTGGACGAGGCGCTCGACGAAGCCGAAGGTCCTCGTGAGGTACTCGACCGCACCCTGGGCGTCTTCGTAGAGCAGGTACGGGCAGACACGCGTGTAGCCCGGCGGGGGGTTCTGCATCGGGTCGAGCGTTCCCGCTCGCCGGCTGTCCCAACCGACGGCCGAGCCGCCCGCGCTCAGGCGGCGACGAGCTCGTCCTCGCGCGCGGCGAGGCCGAACTCGAGCCCGCGGTGTGCTGCGTACGCATACGGGTGGTGGAAGACGTCCAGTGCGTCGTCCCGCTCGTCGAGGACGAGCTCGAACGCTTCGCCGGCCCGCGTGTCCGACACGACGACGCTGAGATAGTCGCGGTTCGCGTCCCAGAGCAGCGCCACCTCCACGCCGTCGGCGGTCCGCTGGTCGAGTTCTCGGATGTCCGTTGAGGTTGCGAGGGTGGTCATGGCTGCTCCGTTTCTGACGTTCTGTGTCCGATGCCCGCAGGCTCGCAGACGAAGCCTCCGCCGGTGATGCGGGAAGCCGGTGAATCGGGAGGCGGGCGACCGGCGTCGTCGAGTACGGAAAGTCGAACCCAGCAGACCGCAGTTCGTCGGCTTCGGTGCGACCGATAGGGGGTCGACGGGATCGCGAAACCGACCGACGATCCGGCGAGCGGGCCTGCGGTGACCGCCGCTGACGGGACGTGCGCCGACATGCGCGCCCTGTCGCACCCAGGCCCGCGTCGGCCTGGCGGAACGGCCGCTCTCGGGTCATGATGCGGGCGGCGGGCCTGCGGCCAGTCCCTCCTCGTGAGCGTGGCCGGCGGTACCACGCACACGCTCGGGCCCGCCGGCGTCCTCCCTCCCCGGGAGCGTCGCCGCGCGCAGCCACATCGCTACCGGGACACGAGCCTTGTGTCGCTTGCCGAACGTGCCGATACTCCAGGGCGAAAGTGCGTCCACGAGGGGGTATGAGATGAGACGTTCGATTCTGGTCGCGGTGCTGATCGCCGCTGTCGTCGTGCCGAGCGTGCTCGCCGCCGACCCGACGCCCGCCGAGTTCAAGAACGCGGCGAAGTACTGCAAGGCCGTTCGTGAGTCGAAGGGCGCCGAGTCGTTCGCCGCGCTCTACGGGACGAACAAGAACAGGAAGAACGCCTACGGGAAGTGCGTGTCGAAAGCAGCCAAGGCGAAGGTGGAAGCCAGCGAGGGCAAGCAGGACGCCGCGGCGCCGAACGCCGCCGTCCAGGCGTGCAAGAAGCAGAAGGCCGACGACGCGGCGACGTTCGCACAGAAGTACAAGAACCTCGGCCAGTGCATCAAGGCGGGCAAGACCGCAAGCGACTAGCG
>DASXAW010000051.1:0-8228 GCA_036406535.1 Gaiella sp. | reverse complement strand
CGGCGGCGGCCGGCGTCCGGCACGAGATCCCGTTCGGCGGCCTGGTGCAGTTCCAGTATCTCCCCGACGTCGCAGAGGCGTTCGTCCGTGCCTCCGAGCTCGACCGTCGCGGTGCGTCCGTCCACACGCTCGACGGCCCGTCCGCGTCGGTCGACGAGGTGGTCGACCTGATCGAGTCGGCGAGCGAGGTCGACGCAGGAACGATCACCTGGCACGGCGCGCCGCTGCCGTTCCCCGGCGACGTCGACGGCTCGTCGTTCGTCCGGCTCGTCGGCGGGTCGGTCAACCGGCCGCTCGCGGAGGGCGTCGCCGACGCGATCGCACGGTTCCGGCGCCTGTTGACCCGGGGCCTGGTGGCGCCGCCGACGGCACACTGAGCTCGACGAGCCGAAGGGAGAGCCGATGCCAGAACGCGACGGATACATCCCCGGCGTCCCCTGCTGGGTCGATGCCGCCGAGCCCGACCCCGAAGCGGCGGCCGAGTTCTACGCCGGCCTCTTCGGCTGGGAGTACGAGGATGCGATGCCACCGGGATCGGGGGACCGGTACCTCATCGCGCGCTGCGAAGCGCGGAGCTCGTCCATCTTCGACACGTCGCGCGGCGTCCGCAGCGGCGACGTCGCGGCCATCCGATCCAACGGGCACCCCGGTCCGGCGGCTGCGGCGTGGAACACGTACTTCTGGGTCGAGAGCGCCGACGAGACCGCAGCCAAGGTCAGCGCCGCCGGGGGAGACGTCGTGACCGCGCCCTTCGACTTTCTCGACGCCGCCCGCGTGGCCACCTTCACCGATCCCGAGGGAGCCGCATTCGCCGTGTGGGAGGCGAGGGGGCACAGGGGCGCGGGGCTGGTCAACGACCCGGGCGCAGTCGTGTTCAACGGCCTCAACACCCGTGACCCCGACGGCGCGCGGTCGTTTTACGGCTCGGTGTTCGGGTGGCGGACGATCGGCATCGGCGGTGGCGGCGAGGGATGGGCGCTGCCGGGCTACGGCGACTACCTCGAGAGGTACCACCCGGATCTCCGCGCGCGGATGGCAGAGGCCGGTGCGCCCGCAGGGTTCGAGGACGTCGTCGGAAGCATCAACCCGATCGCCGACGACCGGCCCGACACGCCCGCGCACTGGAGCGTGACCTTCGCCGTCGACGACGCCGACGCTGCGGCGGCGAGGGCGAGGGAGCTCGACGGCACGGTGATCGTCCCGCCGTTCGACGCGCCCTGGTCGACGGAGAGCTACACCATCCGGTTGACGGTCATCGCCGACCCGCAGGGCGCCACGTTCGCGGCGAGCAAGTTCCTGCCGACGACCCACCCGGCGGCATCCGCCGGCGGTCGACCGGCGTAGAGCAGGTCACGGCGCTCGTGGGGAGCCCGTGCCACCGAGCAGCTCGTCGGCGCTCACGAGTTGCCGCCGGTCGTACGAGTCGAGCACGAAGTGCTCGGAGGCGACGGCGCGGTACAGGCGGTGGCCGGCCGGCGCCAGGACGTTCTCGCGCGTCCACACGGGAAGCCCCTGCGCCTCCGAGCGCCGCGAGAAGATCGCGATCCCCTCGTCGACGTCGTCGATCTCCTCCGCGACCGCGGACATGTAGAGCGCCGCCCAGCCACCGGGCAGGTGCGAGTCGAAGATCACGATCGCCAGCTGCGGCCGGACGGCGAGGTTGCGCGAGTGCCTCGCGTCGGGGGACGAGACCCAGTAGAACTCCTGCGGATCCTTCGGCGCGTACCAGACCGGGGACACCCAGGGCAGCCCGGTCGCGTCGGCCGTCCCGAGGGTCATGAACCGGTTCGCGTCGATGATCGACCGCGCCAGCTCGCCGAGATCGTGCACGTCGGCCATGTGCGCCTCCGTTCGACCCTAGCCCCGCGCGTACTCGTCGTGGCGGCGGAGCCAGTGCTCGCGCTCGCCTTCCTCCTGCCGCCCGCGCGCCGTCCGGTCGAGCAGGCCGTAGTAGGCCATCGCAGGCTCGAGGCCGCGCGCGGTCGTGACGTAGGTGCGGTAGACCGTGCCGTCCGCCAGCACGTACGCGCTCAGACCAGGGCCCTCCGCGACGTAGTGCGCCACGTCGGTGCCGCTGGCGGCCGCCATCTGCTCGACGGTCGGGGGGATCTCGCCCTCGAGGAACGGCTTCAGCTCCTCCTCGGTCGAGAGGAAGCCGAGGTCGCGGTTGAAGTCGGTGCCGCCGCTCGAGACCCAGTCGATCGGCCAGCCCATCCGCTTGCGGTAGGCGAGGAGCTTCTCGATCGGCGCGCGTGAGGCGAGCAGCAGGGTCGTGTCGCGCGCCTTCAGGTGGATTGCCTGTGGCGCGAGCGTGTCGGCGATGGACGAGCACACCGTGCAGCCGGCCTCGTAGTCGGGCCCGAACATGAAGTGGTAGACGAGCAGCTGCGAGCGTCCGTCGAAGAGCTCGGCGAGCGACTTGGTCCCGTGCTCGGTCTCGAAGCGGTAGTCCTTCTCGACCTGCACCCACGGCAGCTCCCGTCGCCTGCGTGCGAGCGCGTCGCTGCGGTGCACGAGCTCCTTCTCCTCCGCGAGCAGCTCGTCCCGCTCGGACTGCCACACCTCCTGGGTCGCGATTCTGTGCTCGGACATCGAACCGACGCGCCTCCTTCCGGATCTCGTCGTCTTGGCGGTAGTGCCACCACGTCCGGCCGTATGTCGGTGCTGAAGGTGTACATCTTTCTCGGTCGGACGCCGGGAGACGCCGGCCACGCGGCGCGTCCGAACCGCCGGCTCTCCCGTGTGCTAGGACAGCTGACTGATGACCACGACAGCGAGCGAGAACCGTGCACTTGCGGCGCCGGAGGCCTCCGGGGTCTGGACGGTGCTCTTTCTCCTGGCGCTCGCGGGCGCCTGCTGGGCGGTGACGGTGCAGCGAATGCAGGGAATGGACATGGGGCCCGGCACCGAGCTCGGCGGGCTGGGATGGTTCGCCGTCGTCTGGGTGACGATGATGGCCGCGATGATGCTCCCCTCGCTGTCGCCGATGGCCGTCGCCTCCTCGCGCGCTCCGGGCAGGGGCCACGTCCGCTCGCTCGGCCGAACCTGCGTGTTCGCCGCCGGGTACCTGCTCGCGTGGGTGACATTCGGTGTCCTCGCGTACGGCCTGATCGAGGGCGTCCGTTCGCTCGAGCCGGGCGTCCTGGCCTGGGACCGAGGGGGCCGGTACGTCGCAGGCGGTGTGATCCTCGGCGCGGCGCTCTACGAGCTCACGAGGATCAAGCGGAGCTGCCTGCTGCACTGTCGCGATGCCCACCTTCTCCGTCGACGGTCGGGCGCCGCAGGCGCGCTGGTGATGGGAATGGAGCAAGGAGGATTCTGCGTCGGCTGCAGCGGAGCACTGATGGCGGCCCTGTTCGCGCTCGGCGTGATGAGCATCCCGTGGATGCTTCTGATCGCGGCCCTGGTCGCGATCGAGAAGCTCCTTCCCTGGACCGTGATCACGGTCGGGACGTCGGCCGCCGCCCTGGCCCTGCTCGGCGTGGCCATCATGGTGGTTCCGGACCACGTGCCCTGGCTGACGACCCCCATGTCCATGTAGGGGAGCCGGCTCGACGGAGAGGAGAGACGAGATGCCCGAGCATGCGATCGCGACCCGGGAGGAATGGCAGGCGGCACGTGACGAGCTGGCCAAGCTCGAGGCCGAGCAGGCGGAGCGGAACGAGGAAGTCAAGCGGAAGCGCCTCGAGCTTCCGTGGGTTCCGGTCGAGAAGGAGTACGTGTTCGACACGGAGGCGGGCAGGAAGACGCTCTCCGAATTGTTCGACGGACGCTCGCAGCTGCTCGCGTACAACGTCATGTTCGGCCCGGACTACACGCTCGGAGCCTGTCCCGGCTGCACCAGCCTGGCCGACGGGCTCGACGGCTCGCTCGTCCACCTCGACCACCGCGACGTGACGCTGATCTGCTTCTCCCGCGCGCCGATCGACCGGCTCACCGCGTACAAGCAGCGGATGGGCTGGGAGTTCCCGTACGTCTCGACGTACGACACCGACTTCGCGTTCGACTTCGGCCTCGCGCTCACCGAGGACCAGCTGCTGCAGGTTCCGGAGGCCAAGCAGATGATCGAGAGCCCGCCCGACTGGCTCGAGGAGTGGTCGGGGCAGGTCGGCGCTCCGCTCGAGGTCGGGTTGCGCGAGAACCCGAGCTGGATCGCCTTCGCGCGCGAGAACGGCACCGTCTACCACACGTACACGGTGTCGGCCCCGGACCCGTTCGTCGCGCCGTACTTCACCTTCCTGCTCGAGCGGACACCGAAGCCCCAGCCGGCCGAGCCGCGCTCGTGGCGAAAGGACGAGTATCCGAGCTGAGGCGCGCCGCGGCGCTAGCGCCGGGTCCTGCGAAGGACGTCCCGCACGTCGGCCACCGGCCCGAGATGTGCCAGCTTGTCCGGGTTCGTGACGCCGCGGATCGCCTGCACGAGCCCGTCGGCGACGTCGACGGACATCACCGCGCCGACCCGCTCCGCGTCGTCGAGGAACACCACGCCCGGCTGTCCGTTGACGTGTGCCGCTCGCAATGTGACGCCGAGCTCCTTCGCCTGCGTGACCGTTCCGGCGATCAGCTTCGCGACGCGCTCGCGTCCGTAGACGGGCGCCCAGGACGGCGCTTTCCCGCCGCCGTCGCCGTAGACGACGACGTCGGCCGCCAGCATCTCCTCCAACGCCCCGAGATCGCCTCGCTCGGCCGCGGCGAAGAACCGCTCGACGAGCTCGTCGCGGTGCTTCCGCGAGGCCTCGAATCGCGGTCGCCCCTCGTCCACGTGTCGCCGCGCGCGGACGTAGAGCTGCCGGCAGTTGTCCTCGGTCCGCTCGACGATCCGGCCGATCTCGTCGTAGCCGTAGTCGAACACCTCGCGGAGCAGGAACACGGCGCGCTCGACGGGCGTGAGGCTCTCGAGCAGGACGAGGAATGCCGTCGAGAGCGAGTCCGCCGTCTCGGCGTGCGTCACGGCATCGGGCGCCGAGTCGTCGGTGAGCAGCGGCTCGGGTAGCCACTCGCCGACGTACTGCTCGCGCCGCACGCGCGCCGACTTGAGGTGGTCGATGCTGAGACGCGTCGCCACGGCCGAGAGATACGCCTTCGGCGACTCGATGGTCGTTCCGTCCGCCTCGGCGCGGTGGATGCGGAGGAACGCCTCCTGGACGATGTCCTCCGCCTCGCCGACGCTGCCGATCATCCGGTAGGCGATCGAGAACAGCAGCGGCCTGAGCTCCTCGTACGGCGCGTCGGTTCGCATGCAGCTCTAGACGAGATAGCACCGACGCGTGTGACAGCGCGTCGGTGTCACACCCGGACACGTCGCCTCGTCCTAGAGCACGACAGCGATACGAAGGAGGGAGATCATGAGGATCTTCATCGCAGGCGCGTCGGGAGCGATCGGCAGGCGACTCGTTCCGCTACTCCGCGCCAATGGGCACGAGGTCGTCGGGACGACGCGTTCCGTCGGCAAGGTCGAGGGCCTTCGCGCACTCGGCTCCGAGCCGGTCGTGCTCGACGTCCTGGATGGTCGAGCGGTCGGGAGAGCCGTCTCCGAGGCGCGGCCGGACGTCGTCGTGCACCAGGCCACGGCGCTGTCCGCCCTGAGCGGCCTGCGCAACCTCGACGGGGCGTTCGCGGACACGAACCGCCTGCGAACGGAGGGAACGGACAACCTGCTGGCGGCCGCGACAGCGGCCGGCGCGAGCAGGTTCGTCGCCCAGAGCTTCGCGGGCTGGCCGTACGCGAAGGAGGGCTCGCTCGTGAAGGACGAGAACGCTCCGCTCGACCCCTCGCCGCCCGCGAGCTCGACGGAGAGCATGGCGGCGATTCGCCATCTCGAGGCCGCCGTCGTGGGCGCCGTGGCGTTCGAGGGGATCGTGCTCCGCTACGGCGGCTTCTACGGGCCCGGTACATCGCTCTTCGAGAGCGGCGAGCACGCGGCGGCGATTCGCAAGCGCGCGTTCCCGATCGTCGGCAGCGGGGCCGGCATGTGGTCGTTCGTCCACATCGACGACGCCGCGGGCGCGACGCTCGCGGCGATCGAGCACGGGCGGCGCGGCCTCTACAACATCGTCGACGACGAGCCCGCGCCGACCTCCGAGTGGCTCCCGTACCTCGCCCGGGCGCTCGGTGCGAAGCCGCCACGGCACGTGCCCGAGTGGCTCGGGCGGCTCGCGGCCGGCGAGCAGGTCGTCTCGATGATGACGGAGGCCCGCGGCGCGTCGAACGCGAAGGCGAAGCGTGACCTCGGCTGGACGCTCGCCTATCCGACCTGGCGCGAGGGCTTTCTGACCGGCCTGACGGAGGAGCGGACTCGGAGCGCGGCCTAGCGCCGTGCTCCCCGCTCCAGGCTCAGCTCACCGCCCTCTTCACGAGCTTGGCGATCTTGGCCTCGTCGGCGGCCGTCAACTCCTTCAGCGCGAAGTAGGTCGGCCACATGGCGCCGTCGTCGAGGTTCGCCTCGTCGCTGAAGCCCAGCGTCGCGTAGCGCGACTTGAACTTCGCCGCGCTCTGGAAGAAGCAGACGACCTTGCCGTCCCTGGCATACGCGGGCATCCCGTACCAGGTCTTCGGGGAGAGGTCCGGCGCGGCGGTCTTGATCAGCGCATGGAGGCGCTTCGCCATGTCGCGATCCGCCTTCGGCATCTCCGCGACCCTCGCGAGCAGCTCGCTCTCCCCGTCCGCCTTTCGTGCTTCCGCCTTCAGCTCCTGGGCGCGCTCCCTCATCGCGGCGCGCTCCTCGGCCGAGAAGCCCTTGGACTTGCCGGCCGTGCCGGTCTTCGCGGTTTTCCTCTCAGCCATGTTCGAAGCACCTCCGCGTCGTGTGCGAGCCATCGTGGTCCTTCATACCGGTCACGCGCGCACCGCGCGTCGAATCCGCGATACCGCGAGACAATGGAGCCCCATCGAAGAAGGAGGGCAAATTGCTCTGCTCGATCCTGGTCAGACGCCTCAAGGAGGGCGCCGGCTACGACGACTTCCATCGGGCGTGGTTCCCGGACCAGGGCTTCGGGGTCCCCGCGCGGGTTCGGAACGCCCTCCGGGTCGACGATCCGCGGGAGCTCCTCTCGGTCGGCTTCGTCGATCTCCCGGTCGCCGAGCTCGCGGCCGGGCTCGAGCGCGTGGCCGCCGCCGAGAAGGCTCGCCACGACCGGATCGCGCAGGTGATCGAGTCGACGCGGCTCACCGGCATCTACGAGGTGGTCGACGACTACGACTTCTCCTCCACGCCGCGTCGAACTCCGAACCCGGGTCTCTGAGGCTCATCGCCTCGCGCCGACGTCCGCGAGGCGCCGCTCCAGGAAGCGGCGCTCGGGCTCGCTGTGCGCGAGGTCGAGCGCGCGCTCGTACTCCGTCTGCGCCTCGTCCGCACGGCCCAGCCGGCGGAGCAGGTCGGCGCGCGTGGAGTGGAAGTACTGGTACCCCTCCAGGTCGAGGCGGTCGACGAGCGCGAGCCCGGCCTCGGGACCTTCCACCTCGGCGACCGCGATGGCGCGGTTCAGCTCCACGACGGGGGAGCGGGTCAGCCGGACGAGCTCGGCGTAGAGACCGGCGATCTCCTGCCAGTCGCGTGGCTCGTCCATGTGGAGCGACGCGATCGCGGCCTGCAGGACGTACGTTCCTCGACCTCGCAGCGCGAGCGCCCGGTCGAGCGCATCGCGGCCGCGCGCGATCTTCTCGCGGTCCCACAGCGACCGGTCCTGGTCCGTCAGCAGCACGAGCTCGCCGTCGGCGAAGCGAGCCTCCCGGCGGGCATCGTCGAGCAGCATCAGCGCGTTCAGACCCTGCACCTCGGGCTCGTCCGGCATCAGCTCGGCGAGCGCCGCGCCGAGCCGGATCGCCTCGCCCGCGAGATCGACGCGACCCCCGTAGCCCTCGTTGAAGACGAGGTAGACGACGGCGAGCACGGCCGCCAGCCGCTGTGGCAGCACGTGCTCGGCAGGGACGCTGAACGGGATGCCCGCATCCTTGATCTTGCGCTTCGCCCGCGAGAGCCGCCTTTTCATCGTCTCCTCGGGGACGAGGAACGCCCGCGCGATCTCCTCGGTCCTGAGACCTCCGAGCGCGCGCAACGTCAGCGCGACCTGCGCCTCGAGCGCGAGCGACGGATGGCAGCAGGTGAAGATCAGCTCGAGCCGCTCGTCGGGAAACGTCTCCTCCATTTCGTCCTCCACGGCCTCCGGCACGTCGAGCAGGCGCGTCTTCTCGGCGAGCGTCCGATCGCGGCGCACGCGGTCGATCGCGCG
>DASXAW010000050.1:0-25168 GCA_036406535.1 Gaiella sp. | reverse complement strand
CCGGCCGGTGAGCGCGACCTTTGACAGTTCGGCGGTCATAGCGACGGGGAAATACCTCTTCCCATTCCGAACAGAGAAGTCAAGCCCGCTCGCGCCGATGGTACTTGGGGCTCACGCTCCCGGGAGAGTAGGATGCCGCCGGTTTCTTAGGTGGGGGAACCCCTGGTTCCCCCACCGGCCCCCTCCTCTGGCGCAGCGTTCGGATCAGCCGCAGCTGGCCTCCCGGCCGGCAAAGCCGGCCTCCGGCCGCGAGGCTTTGCTCTTCCGCGGAGACAAGAACGCGGTCATCCGCGCAGTCTTGCGACGCGATCGGCCAGCGGAGGATGCGTGACGAACATGCGGGCGACCCGTTCCGTGTGGTCGAAGGGGCTCACGGTGTAGAGCGGCTCCGTCGTCGGCGACGCGTGGAACTCGACGAGCTCGGCAGCGCGGTCGAGGCGGAGGAGCGCGTCCGCGAGGTCGTGCGGGTCGACGATCGTCGCGGCCGTCGCGTCGGCCGCGAGCTCGCGACGCGACGACAGGACGAGGTGCGTGAAGGCGGCGCCGACAGGCGCGAGCACCGCGACGAGAAATCGCGAGAGGAAGCCGCCGACCCGGGTCAGCTCGAGCAGCGTCGTCGCGAGCAACACCACCTGCGTCTGCGTCAGGACGTCGCGCGTGCGCACGTGGGCGAGCTCGTGCGCGATCACCGCCTCGAGCTCGCCCGGCGTCAAGGCCGTGAGCAGGCCCGTGCTGACGGCGAGCGTCGAGCTGCGCGGGTTCCGCCCGACGACGAACGCACGCGGGAAGCCGTCGTCGAGCAGCTGGAGCCGCGGCGGCGAGATGCCGATCCGCGCCGAGAGCCGATCGACGGTCGAGCGGAGCAAAGGGTCCTCGGCGAGCGCGAACGGCCTCGCGCCGAGCATCCCGAGAAGCGCGCGGTCGCCGACGCCGTAGGCGCCGGCGGCGCCGAGCAGCGAGGCGAAGGCGAATAGCGCCGCTCCGCGCTCGTCGGCGAGCAGCCAGCCGACCCCCGCGAAGATCGCGGCGAGGATCGCCGCGAGGATCCAGGCCTTGAGGATGTTGCGTGCGGCGGCCCCCCGCACGCCGGGGACCTCAGCCGTCGTCGTCCTCGTCGTCCGGTCGATCGTCGCGGTCGAGCTCCTCGAGGCCCCGTGGCGGCCAGTCGGGCTCCGGCGCGTCGCATCGGCTCGAGCAATGGAGGCTCGCGACGTTCTGCAGCGGAACGAGGATGTGCCCGTTCAGCTCGACGTGGGGCACGTCCTCGATCGAGCAGTACGCGGTGAGGACGCCTTCCTGGTATTCGCCGCCGAAGAGCGCGAGCTCGACCTGCTCGCCCTTGTACTTGTTGGTGTAGTCCTCCACCGGCGGCAGCGTAGCCAAACCAGTTTCGCGCCAAGGTCGAGTCGAACGGACCTGCGGCAGGAGCCGCGAATACCCGGTCCAGGGTGGGGCATCGGCCTAGACGAACGGCCGGTGTGGCACGCGCAGCCACGTCGGATACTCCTCTGGCGCGCTGGGGGCGCGTCTGATGGGCCGCAGGGCCCGCCGGGCGGACCGGGTGGAATCTGGTTGCCGGCGGGCCCGTGCGGCGATGCTCGGCAGCGTCGGCGCCGGTCAGGCGTTGTCGACCACGAGCTCGCCCTCGACGAGCGCGACCGCGAAGGTGCCGGCGTTCTCGAGTGATTCGCCGGGATCGCCCGCCGCATGCCGGCGGAGCGCTCTGACGACGCCGCCGTGGGTGACCACGAGCACGTGCTCGTCGGGGTGGGCCGCCGCGATCCGCTCGACCGCGTCGACGACGCGCTTCTCGAGCGCCTCGCGCGTCTCCCCGTCGTGCCCGATCTCGCCCGAGAGCCAGCGCGCGAACCCGTCCGGATAGCGCTCGCGCACCTCGTCCCGGGTCAGCCCGGACCAGGAGCCGACATCGATCTCGCGCAGCGCCCGCTCCTCCGTCACGTCGAGCCCGAGCCGTTCGGCGACGATGCGGGCCGTCTCGCTCGCGCGACGGAGGTCGCTCGAGTACACGGCGGCGATCCCGTCGCCCTGCAGCTGTTCCGCCAGGGCGGTCGCCTGGCTGCGCCCCGTCTCGTTGAGCGGCGGGTCGGCGTGACCCTGCCACCGTCCGAGGCGGTTCCACTCCGTCTCGCCGTGGCGCGCGAGCAGAATCCGCGTCGTCGGCACGCGACTAGGCTAGCCCCCGTGGATCTCGGGCTCGTGGGCAAGGTCGCGCTCGTCACCGGCTCGAGCCGTGGCATCGGCCGCGGGATCGCGACGCGGCTCGTCGAGGAGGGCGCGGAGGTCGTGTTCTGTGCCCGCGGAGCAGAGGCCCTCGAGGAGGCGGTCGCCGCTGCGACCGGTCCCGGTCGGGCGCACGGCGTCGTCGCGGACGTCTCCACGGAGGAAGGAGCCGCGGCCGTCGTGGACGGAGCGGTGTCGACGTTCGGCGGGCTCGACGTCGTCGTGAACAACGTCGGCGGCTCCGGCGCAGGGACGTTCGACGGCCTCGACCTGGAGGACCTCGACGACGTGCTCCGCAGGAACGTCTTCCCTGCCGTCCTCGTGTCACGCACTGCGCTTCCGGTGCTACGCGCTCGCGGCGGCGGCGTGATCGCGATGGTCGCGTCGATCTTCGGCCGCGAGGTCGGCGGCGGGCCGGGCTACAACCTCGCCAAGGCGGCGGAGATCAGCCTCGCGAAGACGATGGCCCGCGACCTGGCGAAGGACTCGATCCGCGTCTTCAGCGTCTCGCCGGGCTCGATCCTCTTCCCGGGCGGAAGCTGGGAGCGGCGTCAGCGCGAGGACCCCGAGGGAATTGACGCCTTCGTGGGCCGCGAGATCCCCTGGGGGCGGTTCGGCACCGTCGACGAGATCGCCGACGTCGTCGCGTTCCTCGTCTCGCAGCGAGCCTCGTGGGTCGTCGGGACGTCCGTGGTCGTCGACGGAGGCCAGTCCCGCGCCTTCTAGCCGGTCGCGGGCGGCCCGGGGCGCTCCGCGACGGCCAGTACGCTGGATGGCATGGAGGTCGCAGGCAGGGTCGCCGACACGTTCGCCGAGCGGGTGCGCTTGCTCGAGGAGGCCACGCTCTCGACCCACGCGGTCCGCTCGTACGAGACGCTCGGCCGCGAGCGCGAGGAGGACCCGTGCCGTGTACGAACGCCGTTCCAGCGCGACCGTGACCGGATCGTCCACTCCAAGCCGTTTCGCCGGCTGAAGGGCAAGACGCAGGTCTTCATCGACCCAGAGGGAGACCACTACCGGACTCGCATGACCCACGCGCTCGAGACCACTGCGATCTCGCGCGTCGTCGCGCGTGCGCTGCGGTTGAACGAGGACCTCGTCGAGGCAATCGGGCTCGGGCACGACATGGGCCACACGCCGTTCGGTCACGCCGGCGAGCAGGCGCTGGACGAGGCGCTCCGCGAGCGGTTCGGCGGCGGCTTCCGTCACAACGAGCACTCGCACCGGATCGCGCGCCGACTCAACCTCACGCACGAGGTCTGCGAGGGGATCCTCACGCACACCGGCCCGCAGGAGCCCGCGACGCACGAAGGGTGGATCGTCCGGATCGTCGACCGGATCGCGTACGTCAACCACGACATCGACGACGCGCTCCGCTACGGCCTCCTCACCGAGGACGACCTCCCGTTGGACGAGATCGCCCTCCTCGGCCAGACCGGTGCGAGCCGGATCGACACGCTCGTGCACGACCTCGTCGAGGCGTCCGAGGCGGCAGGGGTGATCGTCCAGGGCGACGAGGTGGGGGAGGCGATGCTCTCGCTCCGCTCGTTCATGTTCGAGCGCGTCTATCTCGGGCCGCAGGTCGAGCCGCAGCACAAGGAGGCGGAGCGGGTGGTGCGCGCCGTCTTCACGCGGCTCGCAGACGAGCCCGAGCGGCTCCCACCCGGCGAGGGCGCGGTCGACGAGCGCATCACGGACTATCTCGCCGGGATGACAGACCGCTTCGCGCTCGCATATGCCGAGCGCCTCGCGGCGGAGTAGGGTCGCCTCGGTGGCGCGGATCAAGGACGCTTCCGTCGAAGGGGTGAAAACGGCCGCGGACATGGTCGAGGTCGTCTCCGCGCGGACGTCGCTGCGGCGCGCGTCGAGCGCGCGGTTCACGGGGCGCTGCCCGTTTCACGAGGAGCGCACGCCGAGCTTCTCCGTCGACCCCGTCGGGAAGCTGTACTACTGCTTCGGCTGCGGGAAGGGCGGGGACGTGGTTCGCTTCGTCCAGGAGACCGAGAACCTCGACTTCGCCGGCGCGATCGAATGGCTCGCCGACCGGTTCCGGGTCCCGCTCGAGTACGAGGAGACCTCTCCGCGGCAGGACGCGGCACGCCGCCGCCGCGAGCGTTTGACGTCGCTCCTCGAGCAGACGACCTCGTACTTCGAGCGCGTCCTCTGGGAGTCGGGGGCGGGCGCGTCGGTGCGCGAGTACCTCGCGGGACGGCGGCTCGGCGAGGAGATCGCGAAGGAGTTCCGGCTCGGCCTCTCGCAGGGCGCCGGTCTCGTGGCGAAGGCGCGGGAGCGGGGTTTCACGCTCGAGGAGGTCCAGGCAGCGGGCCTCGCGAACCGGCGGGGGAACGACTACTTCCCGTTCCGGCTGATGTTTCCGCTCACCGACGCGCGGGGTCGTGTGATCGGCTTCCAGGCGCGTCGGTTGCGCGACGACGACCCGCTCCGCGGCAAGTACGTCAACACGCCGGAGAGCGAGCTCTTCAAGAAGGGCAACGTGCTCTACGGGCTCCATCTCGCGCGGCCGGCGATCGCGAAGCAGGATCGCGCGATCGTCGTGGAGGGAAACACCGACGTCATCGCGCTCCGCCAGGCCGGCGTCGAGCCCGTCGTCGCGTCGATGGGCACGGCGTTGACCGAGCACCAGGTGCGCGAGCTCGGCCGCCTGACGAAGCGGCTCCTGCTGTGCTTCGACGCCGACGCAGCGGGGCAGGAGGCGACGCTTCGTGGGATGGAGCTCGCGGTCGGACAGGGCTTCGACGTGCGGATCGTGACATTGCCGAAGGGCGAGGACCCGGCCGACGCGCCCGACTCGTTCTCCTCGAGGCTCGGCTCCGCCGAGAGCTACCTCCACTATCGCGTGCGGATCGCGCTCGAGCGCGCGGGCGACCGTCAGGAGGCGTTCGTCCGGGCGCGCGAGATCCTCGCGCCGTTCGAGGACTCGCCCGAGCGGCAGGAGGCGCTGCGGCTCGTGGCCGACCGGCTCGACCTGCCGCGCGAGACGCTCGCCGGACTGGCGCCCGCGAAAGCGCGCGGCACCGGCGGCGGCACCGCGCCGGCGACGCCCAGGCTGCTCGAAGCGGGTCTGCAGCGGGAGCGCGACCTGCTCGCGGCGGTCGTCCGCAACCCGTCGCTCCTCGACGAGCTCGCAGCGCTGACGCCGGAGCACTTCGACGATCCGGTCCACCGTCGGTTCCGCGAGGTGCTCGTCTCGGGGACGCCGGAGGACGACGAGCTGGTGGCGTTGCGCGCCGAGCTCGGCGCCCGCGCCGACCGTGACGAGATCGACGAGCGCACGGGGAAGGAGCTCATGCTCCGACTCCACGAGCGGCGCCTGCGCCGCGAGCTCCAGGGCGCGGGCGCGGACCTCGTTCGCGCGACGGAGCTCCAGGCGCGGCTGACGAAGGTGCACTCGGCGCTCGCCGAGCTCGTCTGAGCCCGCCGAACGCGCCGTTCGGACCCCGTGAACGCGGACCCGCCCGTACGGCGCCTGGGTGCTTGACATCGTCGCGAGGCCGTGTACACGATACGCACATCCGGGCACAATGCGAACACGAGCAGAGTGCAACCGCCCGGGATCCGCAACGCACGGACGGTGACGAGCTTCTCGTGGTGTCCGACCTCGACGTGCGTCTGCCGACCGAGGACGGCGACGTCCACGCAGTCCGGGGTCTGTCGTTCGGCGTGCGCGCCGGCGAGGTGCTCGCGATCGTCGGTGAATCGGGATCCGGGAAGTCCGCCGCATCGCTCGCGATCCTCGGGTTGCTGCCGAAGACGGCGGTCGTCTCCGGGTCGGTGACGCTCAACGGCCGCCAGCTGATCGGGATGCGGGATGCGGACCTCGCCGAGCTCCGCGGGCGCTCGCTCGCGATGGTGCTGCAGGATCCGATGACCTCTCTCAACCCCGTCCTGCGCATCGGCGCGCAGCTCGGCGAGGCGGTGCTCGCCCATCAGTCCCTCCCGCGCGACGCCGTGCGGGAGCGGTGCGAGGAGCTGCTCGAGACGGTCGGGCTGACGGACGCGCGTCGGCGTCTCGCCCAGTACCCGCACGAGCTGTCGGGCGGGATGCGGCAGCGGGTGGTGATCGCCATGGCGATGGCGAATCGGCCGGACGTGATCATCGCCGACGAGCCCACGACCGCGCTCGACGTCACGATCCAGGCGCAGGTCCTCGAGACGCTGAAGCTGGCACACGCACGGTTGGGCTCGGCCATGGTGCTGATCACGCACGATCTCGGCGTCGTCGCCGGGATCGCCGACCGCGTGCTCGTCATGTACGCGGGGCGGGCGATCGAGATCGGGGGCGTCGACGACGTCTACTACCGGCCGCGCATGCCGTACACCGTGGGGCTCCTCACCTCGTCGCCCCGCCTCGACGACGACGATCAGCAGCTCGTCCCGATCCCGGGGCGACCACCGTCGCCGATGAGTCTTCCGCCGGGGTGCACGTTCCATCCCCGCTGCCCGATCGCCGACGAGCGCTGCCGGGTGGACGAGCCCGTTCTGCGGCCGATCGCCGGCACGGAACAGGAGGCGGCCTGCCACTACGCGGAGACGGTGACGACGGAGATATTCCGGGCGAAGCCCAGGCCGACGGCCCGAGAGCTCGGCGAAGGGACGCCGGTGCTCCGTGTGGAACATCTCAGCAAGCGGTTCCCGCTGCGCGGACAAGGAGTGCTTCGCCGAGTCGTCGGCGAGACCGTCGCAGCCGACGACGTGAGCTTCGAGCTCAGGAGCCACGAGACCGTCGGCCTCGTCGGCGAGTCCGGCTCGGGCAAGTCGACGGTGGCCCGCATGATCATGCGGCTGATCCCCGCGACGTCGGGCTCGGTCTGGCTCGGCGGCACGGAGCTCGACCGGCTCGACGGACGACAGCTGCGAGCCGCACGCCGGGACATCCAGATCGTCTTCCAGGATCCCTTCGCATCGCTCGACCCGCGCATGCCGATCCGCACGGTGATCGGCGAGCCCATGCGGATCCATGGCACGTGGAAGCGGGGAGGCCCCCAGCGTGTCGCAGAGCTGCTCAACCTCGTCGGTCTCGAGCCCGCCCACGCAAACCGGTATCCGCACGAGTTCTCGGGCGGGCAGCGGCAGCGGATCGGGATCGCCCGAGCGCTCGCCCTCGAACCGAAGGTCCTCGTCCTCGACGAGCCCGTCTCTGCGCTCGACGTCTCCGTTCAGGCCGGTGTTCTGAACCTTCTCGAGGACCTGAGGCAGCGTCTCGGGCTCGCGTACCTCTTCATCGCGCACGATCTCTCGGTCGTCCGCCGGATCGCCGACCGGGTCGCCGTGATGTACCTCGGCGCGATCGTCGAGCTGGCGGAGACGCGCGAGCTGTTCGGTCGGCCCGCGCATCCCTACACGCAGGCGCTCCTGTCGGCCGTCCCGACACCGGATCCCGCGACCGAGCGCCGTCGTCGCCGCGTGATCCTCACAGGCGACGTCAACACGTCGTCGGCCGCCGTCACCGGCTGCCGGTTCCGGCCGCGGTGTCCCAAGTTCGCGACCGAGCTGAGTCGCGAGGAGCAGCAGCTCTGCATCGATCGATCCCCGTCCCTCGAAGCCAGAAGTGTCGGTCACCCCGCTGCGTGTCACTACGCCGCGGTGCTCGACGTCGTCAACAGTCAGGCAGCTGTCCCCCCGCAAAGGAGGTATCCCTGATGCGCCGTTTCGGCCTCGGTCTGGCGCTCCTCGTCCTCGTCGCGGCAGCGGTCTCGGTCGCCCCGGTCTCCGGCGGAACCACCGCCGACCCGGTCCGCGGCGGCACGCTCCGCATCGTCAACGGTGACGATCTCGACTTCCTGGACACCGCGGACTCGTACTCACCGGTCGGGTGGGCACTGCAGCGCGCGTGGTCGCGGACCCTCTACGCGTACCGGTCCTCGCCGAACCCACGCATCGCCGGCACCCCCTACCCCGACCTTGCCGCCGGGCCGCCCAAGGTCACCGGCAACGGGACGATCTACACGTTCACCCTCAAGCCGAATGTGAAGTGGGGGCCGCCCGTCAACCGCCCGGTCGTCGCGCAGGACTTCGTCTACGGGCTCACGCGGCTGTTCGACAAGAAGACGCCGTCGAGCGGTCAGCCGTACGCGCTGCTGGTGAAGGGAGCCGATGCGTTCGCCAAGGGCAAGGCGAAGTCGATCTCGGGCATCCGCGCGCTCAACGACCGCACGCTCCAGATCCAGCTGAGCAAGCCGGCCGGCGACTTCCTCTCGATCCTCAGCCTCGGCTTCTTCGCGCCGGTCCCGAAGGAGGTCGCGTCGAAGTACCCGGTCGGCTCCGCGTACTCCAAGCACGTCGTCGGGCTCGGTCCGTACCAGCTCGAGAGCTACCAGCCCGGCAAGTCGATCACGTTCGTTCGGAACCCGAACTGGGATCCGAAGACCGACCCGCTGCGGAAGGCGTGGGTCGATCGGATCCAGGTCACCGAGGGCGCCACTGCCGAGGCCGGCACGCAGGCGATCATCCGCGGCGACCAGGACATGTCGCTGAACCTCGATCCGCCCGTCGCGAGCCTGGGCCAGATCACGACGAACCCCGATCTGAAGAGCCGTTTCACGACGAAGCCGAACGGCTGCGTCGAGTACATGCCGCTGAATACCAACTCGAAGGCCGGCGCGATCAGCAACCTCAAGGTGCGCCAGGCGATCAACTACGCCCTCGACCGTGAGTCGCTCCGGCGCACACGCGGCGGCACGCTCGCCGGGAGCGTGACGGCACAGATCCTCCCGACGACCCAGTTCGGGTACAAGAAGTACAACCTGTACCCGTCGCCGGGCAACCGCGGGAACGTCGCGAAGGCCAAGCAACTGCTCAAGGAGGCGGGCTACCCCAACGGGCTGACCCTCAACTACGTCGGCTCGAGCACCGGCTACGGGCCGGCCTTCACGACCGCCGTGCAAGCATCACTCGCGCGGGTCGGGATCAAGCTGAAGATCAAGACGTTCCAGGGCTTCTCCGTCTACTACGACTCGCTCCTCTTCCCGGCCAAGCGGATGGAGCACCAGATCGCCGACGCCGAGTGGTGCCCCGACTACCCGGGCGACGGTGCGCGGTCGTTCTTCCTGCCGCTCTTCCACTCGAAGTCGATCCTCCCGGCGGCGAACAACAACATGGCGGAGTACGCGAACCCGCAGGTCGACAAGATGATCGACCGGGCGCTCGCCGAGCCCAGCGCGTCCAAGCGCGCGGGCATGTGGGAGCAGCTCGACAGGCGCATCATGCGGGACGCCCCGTGGGCGCCCTGGCTCGAGGCGAACCAGCCGTTCATCTGGTCCGATCGCCTGCAGAACTGGACGTACGTGCCATGGCACCACAACGCCGACGTGACGAACGTCTGGATCGGCCGATGACATTCTCGATCGTTGCGTTCGACCGCGACACCGCCTCGTGCGGTGTCGCGGTCGCCTCCAAGTGCCTCGCCGTCGGGCACGCCGTTCCGTGGGGGGGCGCCGACGCGGGTGCGGTCGCGACGCAGGCGCTCGCGAATCTCTCGTACGGGCCCGACGGGGTGACGCTTCTCCGCGGAGGTCGCCCCGCGGGAGAGGTCGTGGACGAGCTCACGGGACCCGACCCGCTGGTCGCGCAGCGGCAAGTCGGGGTCGTCGACACGAAGGGCAACGCCGCGAACTTCACCGGCCCGGGCTGCCTGCCATGGGCGGGCGGCATCGTCGACGGCGAGGTCGCCGTGCAGGGAAACATCCTCGCGGGCCCTCAGGTCGTCGAGTCGATGCTCGCGGCCTACCGTGGCAGCGAGGGCGAGGTGTTCGTGCAGCGCCTGCTTCGCACGCTCGAGGCGGGGGAGGCCGCCGGCGGCGACCGTCGCGGGAAGCAGTCGGCGTGTGTCCGCGTCTGGCGGGAGGGTGCCGCCTACGGCGGCGGGCTCGACCTCGCCGTCGACCTCCGCGTCGACGACGACCCGGAGCCGGTGAGGGAGCTCGGCAGGCTGGTCGACCTCCACAACCTCTACTTCTGCCGACCCGAGCCCGGAAGCCTGATCGACCTGGACGCGGAGCTCACTGAAGAGTTGACCGGCGCCCTGCAGACGCTCGGCTACAGGCCCCAAGACGGCTTCGCGGAGGCGTTCGCGACCTGGGTCGGAACGGAGAACTTCGAGGAGCGGGACGTCCCGGGCAAGATCGACCCGCTCGTCCTCGACCACCTCCGACGGCAGGTGGGAGCAGGCGCCGCGTGACGTACTCGATCGTCGCGTTCGACGAGGCGACGGGGGCGAGAGGGGTCGCCGTCGCCTCGAAGGCGCTGTGCGTCGGCGCGCACGTTCCCTGGGGAGGCGCCGGGATCGGGGCGCTCGCGACGCAGGCCTGGCACGACCTCCGGTACGGCTCGGAAGGCTTCGCGCTCCTCTCCGAGGGGCTGTCGGCGGCCGCAGTCGTGCAGCGTCTGACATTCGGCGACCCGGACGCTCCGCATCGACAGCTGGGCATCGTCGACGCCGAGAACCGCCTCGTCTCCTACACCGGCTCGCGGTGCCTCCCGTGGGCCGGGGGCATGTGCGGCGTCGGGTACGCCGTCCAGGGGAACCTCCTGGCCGGCCCGCAGGTGGTCGAGGCGATGGCCGCGGAGTACGAGCGCCGGCGCGGCGAGCCCTTCGTGCACCGCCTCGTGCAGGCTCTGCTCGCCGGTGACGAGGCGGGCGGAGACCGCCGTGGCCGCCAGTCGGCGGCCGTGCGCGTGTGGCGGGGAGAGCCTGCGGGGCTCGCGGACGTCGACGGGATCGCAGACCTGCGGATCGACGACTCGGAGCTTCCGGTGCACGACCTGACGAAGCTCGTCCCGAGGTACTGGCTCGAGTACGGCGCCGCAGACGAAGACGCGCTGCCGCTCTCGGGCGCCGTGCGCGACCGCGTTCGCGGCGCGCTGAGCATCGCGGACGACGGTCTCGAGCCGGAGCTCGCCCGCTGGGCGAGCGAGCTGAATCTCGAGAGCCGACTCGTGGACGGGGCAGTCGACCCGGTCGTACTGGACATCCTCGAGCGAGGCGAGGTGGTCGTGCTGAGCGAGCTCGAGGCGGCGCTCCCACCCACGGGGTGGCCTGCGTGAGCACCCTCGCCGCCGGCTCGCCGGCGGAGGCCCACGAGCTCGTCGTCCACTCGGGGGGCTCGCAGCTCCGAGGCGTCGCACGCCGCTTCTGGCGCAAGCGTGTCGCGAAGATCGGGGTGATCTACATCGCGCTCGTGATCGTGCTCGCGATCTGCGCGCCGCTGTTCGCCTGGGCGACCGGCCATCCGCCCAACGACCTCAGCCACCAGTACGACATGACGACGGAGCTCGGTCTCCCCAAGGGGCCGAACTGGGACCTGAAGTTCTTCGCCGGCGCCGACCAGTTCGGTCGGGACATCCTCGTGCGCACGCTCTACGGCGCCCGCATCTCACTTCTCGTGGGGATCGCCTCGACGGTGATCGCACTGGTGGTCGGCTGCGCGATCGGTGTCGTCGCCGGCTTCATGCGCGGGTCTGTCGACACGTTCCTCTCGCGCTCGGTCGACGTCGTCCTCAGCTTTCCGATCCTCCTGCTCGCACTCGCGATCCGCGCGGTGTTCGGCGCGAGCCTCTGGATCATCATCGTCGTGGTCGCGTTCGCGACCTGGCCGTACATCGCGCGGATCGTGCGAGGCCAGGCGCTGATCATCCGCGAGCGCGAGTACGTTCAGGCCGCCCGGGCGCTCGGGGCAAGCGACTGGCGGATCATGCGGGAGCACGTCCTCCCGAACCTCGTGGGCCCGCTGATCGTCTACGGCACGCTGATCATCCCCGTGAACATCCTGCTCGAGGCGGCTCTCGCGTTTCTCGGGCTCGGCCTGCCGCCCCCGACGGCGACCTGGGGGCAGATGCTCGCCGACGGGCAGTCCTACTACGCGACGGCGGTCTGGATGATCGCCGTCCCGGGCCTGGCGATCCTGTCGGTGACGATCGCATTCAACCTCGTGGGTGACGCGCTCCGTGACGCCCTCGACCCTCGCACGGGCCAGGCGACGCTGTGATCGGCATCGTCATGCGGCGGCTCGCCTGGCTGGGCCTCCTGATCCTGATCATCACGGCGATCACGTACACCCTGTTCTTCGTCGTACCCGGCGACCCGGCAGTGCAGGCCGTCCCGAAGGGAGCCTCCCCGCAGACGATCGCCGACGTGCGCCATCGGATGGGACTCGACCAGCCGCTCTGGAAGCAGTACCTCTACTTCCTCCACGGCCCCGACCTGATCGGCAACGGAAACCCGACCGGCATCATCAACTGGCCGCCGAACCTCGGCTACTCGTTCAAGAACCAGGAGCCGGTCCTCGACACGATCCTCGACCGGCTCCCCGTCTCGCTGTCGCTCGCACTGGGCGGGGTCGTGCTCTGGCTCGTCGTCGGGTTCTCAGTCGGCATCGTCTCGGCGATGCGGCCAGGCTCCGTGCGCGATCACGCCGCGATGGTCTTCGCGCTCGTCGGCGTGTCGATGCCCCAGTTCCTGCTGGGGATCCTGCTCATCTACTTCCTCTACTTCCGGGTCAACATCTTCCCGGCGCCCGGCTACGTCCCGTTCACCGAGAGCCCGACGCAATGGGCGTGGCACCTCGTCCTCCCGTGGTGCACGCTTGCGTTCACCTACGCGGCCGCCTACTCGCGAATCCTGCGGTCGAGCATGCTGGAGGTCGCCAACGAGAACTGGGTGACGCTCGCGCGGGCAAAGGGCGTCAAGCGCCGGTTCGTCGTCCGTCGCCACGTGATCCGTCCGGCCCTGCCGCCGGTCGTGACGATGCTGGGAATGGACATCGGCGTCCTCGTCAGCGGCGCCGTCGTCGTCGAAGTGGTGTTCGGTCTCAACGGCGTCGGCAAGCTCGCCGTCGACGCGCTCACGAACCAGGACCTGCCGGTGATCGCGGGCTGCGTGCTCCTCGCGGCTATCTCGGTCGCGGTCGCGAACCTCGCCGTCGACCTTGCGTACCGCATGCTCGATCCCCGCGTGGAATGACCGACGACACGCCGACGAAGGGAGTCCGTTGATGTTCGATTACGCGGCCCGTAGGGCCCGGCTGAGCGAGAAGATGGAGGCCGAGGGCGTCGAGGCGCTGTTCCTCGCGCCGTCCGCCGACCTCGAGTACCTCACCGGGGTCGAGCGTCAGGTGCCGAACTTCGGGGAGGCCTCGTACGCCCACGGCTGGGTGACCGGCGCGTTGCTGCGCCCTGGGCGCGATCCCGTCTTCTTGTTCCCGCGCATGTTCGCGACGTTCGACCTGCCGCATCCGCCCGAGGGGGAGATCGTCGTCGTGAACGAGACGGACGACGGGTACGGCGCGCTGCAGGGGGTTCTCGGAGGTCTCGGGAGCGAGGGCACGATCCTCGTCGGAGACCGTGTGTGGGCGGAGGCCGTCCTGAACCTCGAGCGCGTCCTGGGGCCGGGGCGGGTCGAGATCGGCTCGCGCATCGTGAACGAGCTGAGACGCGTCAAGGACGACGACGAGCTCGAGGCGATGAAGCGCGCGATCGTGCCCGTGGAGCGGGCGATGGCGGCCGTCACCCCGCTCGTCGCGCCAGGCGTGTCGATGGGCGAGCTCGTCGAGGCGGTCGAGCACGAGCTGCGTCACGCGGGCTCGCGCTGCCCATCTTTCACGACGCACATGTTCAGCGGGATCACAGCCGACGACCTCGACTCCGGCATGGACAGCGCATGGACGCCGATCCCCGAGGGGACGTCGATCATGTTCGACTTCGGCGGCGTGGTCGACGGGTACTGCTCCGACTTCGGCCGCACGATCTTCTGCGGGGAGCCGTCGGGCGAGTACCGAGGCGCGTACGACGCGATGCTCGCCGCCTACGAGGCGGGGAGGGCGGCAGCCGTCCCCGGCGCGCTCGCCCGGGACGTGAACGCCGCTTGCCGCAAGCCGCTCGAGGACGCCGGCTTCGGCGAGGACTTCCGTCACCGTATGGGACACGGCATCGGGATGAACGTCCACGAGCGCCCGTTCCTCTCCGAAGAGGACGAGACGCCTCTCGAGGCGGGGATGACGTTCACCGACGAGCCGTCGATCATGGCGCCCGGGGGAATCAACCTCCGGATCGAGGACGTGATCGTCTGCGCCGAGGGCGGCGGGAGGACCTTGAACAGCTACCCGACGGCGCTCGTCACGACCTGATCGCCGCTGCCCGGGCGGAGATGGGGCAGGACGTCCGCCGCGAATCGCTCGAGCGACCGGTTCGCTCGCTCGATCGAGAGCCCGGGCAGCCGGGCCCAGAAGTAGAGCCGCTCGCACCCCGTCCGCTCGATCAGCGCGTTCAGCGCGTCGATCACGACCCCGGGCTCGCCGACGATGTAGCGGTCGCGAGGAAGATCGTCGGCGGTGGCGACCTGGCTCCGACCGCCCCAGGTCGCGTACGTGTTGTGCTGGTAGAGGAGATGCTCCGCCACGTCGCTCCATGCGCCCACGTACACCGTGGGATTGATCGCCACCGCGCGTCCGCCGAGCTCCCGGTAGAGCCGGAGCACGGACTCGTCGACGTACGCGTCGGGCAGGAACCCGCACCGCAGGCGGACGGCGCGCCGCGCCGCGCCAAGGGTGTGGCCGCCGAGCCAGAGCGGCGGCTCGGGGCGCTGCAGTGGCGGCGGAGTGACCGTGCCGTCCCTCCAGGCCCGGCGGGCGGTCTCGACCAGTTCCTCGGTGCGCGGCCCGCGCTCGGCCTGCGGGACGCCGAGGAGCTCGAACTCGCGCGCGCGGTACCCGAGGCCGAGGCCCACCTCGATGCGGCCGCCGCTCAGCTGGTCGACGACGGCGACATCCTCGGCGAACCGGAGCGGGTGCTGGAACGGCGCCAGCAGGATCGACGTTCCGAGTCGCAGCGTGCTCGTCCGCTCTGCGATCGCCGCGAGCATCGGGAAGATCGAGGGGAGGTAGCCGTCCTCGGTGACGTGGTGCTCGGAGAGCCACACCGACTCGTAGCCGAGCTCCTCCGCCCACGAGATCTGGTCGAGGTTCTCCCGATAGAGGCGATCGTAGGGACGCCGCCACGCAGGCGGGTTGCGAAAGTCGTGCCAGATGCCGACCTTCACCGGACGTACGTGGCGCCGTTGACGTCGAAGGTCGCGCCGGTGAGGTGCCGTGCACGACGCTCTGCCAGGAACACGACGAGGTCGCCGATCTCGGACGGCGGAACCCACTCTCCCATCGCGAGCTCGGAGAAGACCTTCTCGACGCCTCCGGTTCGCTCGGCCGAGATCCGGGACATCGAGGTGCCGACCACGCCCGGCGCGATCACGTACGCGAGGAGGCCCTCGCGCGCGTGGTGCCGCGCGACCGCCTGCGTGATCGTCTTCAGACCCGACTTCGAGGCCGAGTAGGCGATCAGCGAGGGGTCGCGGGGACCGCGCTGGGCGACCCAGCTCGAGATCGAGACGAGGACGCCGCCGCCCCGCTCGACGAAGTGGGGAACGGCCGCGCGGATCAGGTCGGCCGGCGCGCGGAGGTTGACCTGGAGGGCCTCGTCCCAGCCCGTCTGCCATTCGGCGTCGGCGGCGTCCAGGCGGGTGGACGGCATCACGGCGGCGTTGTTCACGAGGACGTCGATGTGCCCGCAGGCCGCGATCGCCTCGTGCCACAGTCGTCCCGGAGCCGCGGGGTCCGCGAGATCCGCCTGGACGACGCGCTTGCGTTCGGCCGGGATCTCGCGGGTCGCGTCGAGCGCGCCTGCCTCGTCCGCACCGTAGTGCGCCACCACGACGAACCCTGCGGCGCCGAGGGCTTGCGCGATCGCGGCGCCGATCCCCTTGGAGGCGCCGGTGACGAGGACGTTGCCGGTCGTCATCTCGAGCCCTTCGTGCCGCCCGGAGGCGCGACGGGCAGGAAAGGGCTCCGGCGATGGGTATGGATCTGCTGATGGACACCGATCGGGACGAGATCCGGAGCCTGATCCACGGCTACTGCTTCCACTTCGACCTGAACGAGCCGGAGCACGTGGCGGCCCTGTTCACCGCGGACGCCACGATCGACTACGGCCCCGAGCATCCTCCGATCGTCGGCCGGGAGACGATCGCCCCGACGATCGCGGTGGGCCTCCGTGAGCGGTTCAGGGCGACGAGCCACCACGTGTCGAACATCGAGATCACCGTCGGCGAGGCCGACGCCAGCTCGGTCTCGTACCTCTACGCCTGGCACGAGTACGTCGACGGCTCCGAGAGCGAGCTCTGGGGCCGGTACCTCCATCGGTTCCGTCGCGAGGACGGGCGCTGGCGGATCGCGGAGCTCGTCTTGCAGGCCGCCGGCTCCCGCGACTTCCATCGCTCGCGGATGCATCCGATCGGACGTCGCGCGTGACCGGCGCGCGCTAGGCCGCGGCGGTCCGCGCGCCTTCCGTCGCGTCGAGCAGCTCGCCGAGCTGCTCCATCAACGAGCGGATCTCGCGGACTCGGCGCTCGCCTTCGTCGCCGAGCTCCGCGAACCGGGTGAGCGGTGGTCGCACGTCGCCGACCGGATGTCCGGCGACGCGGGCGAGCGCCTTGGAGTAGCACTGATGCCCGTACGTCGGGTGCCCCTCGGCGATGATGTGGTCGATCTCGGCGATGAGCGCCTGAACGGCGCGGGCGTCGTCGAGGCGGCCCTCGACGAGCTGGTCCCAGATGCGGGACGAGGCGCGCGGGATGTAGTTGCCGTACGGGTTCACGTAGCCGATGGCGCCGAGGAGGAACGACTCCACGATCCGCTCGCCGGCGAAGACGTTCATGACTCCGTCGGTCTCCTCGATGACGTCGTGCACCCGACCGACGTCCTGGCTCGCCTCCTTGATGTACCGCACCTGCTCGAACGCGCGGGTCAACCGTCCGACGAGCTTGGCGGACATGTCGACGTTCGACGTGACCGGGTTGTTGTAGAGCATGATCGGCAGCGAGACCGCAGCGCAGATCGCTTCGTAGTACGCGAAGATCTCGTCCTCGGTGGGGGTGTAGTAGTACGGCGGGAGGATCATGAGCCCGTCCGCGCCCAGCGCCTCGGCCTCGCGGCTGTAGCGGACAGCGTTCTTCGTGTAGGCGTTCATCGTCCCGACGAGCACGGGCACCCGGCCGGCGACGTGCCCGACGGTCGTCTCGACGACCGCCGTTCGTTCGTCGTCGCTCACCGTCAGGAACTCGCCGGTCGTGCCGAGCACGATGAGCCCGGGGACGCCGACGTCCAGCTGCCAGTCGACGAAGTCGGTCAGCGCGGCGTCGTCGACCGCCGATCCGTCCTCGGTGAACGGCGTCACGGTCACCGTGTAGCTGCCCTCGAAGCGCTCGGCCATGTCGTTCTCCTTGCGTACGAACGTGCGCGTTGCGGTCACGCGATAGTAGGCTCGTCCCGACCGTGGGGCAACCGGCTACGGCAGACGTGGTCGTGATCGGAGGAGGGATCACGGGCTGTGCGGCCGCGTACTTCCTCGCACGCCTCGGTGTCGACACGATCCTGGTCGAGCGTGCGGAGCTGAACATGCTCGCGTCCGGGCGGAACGCCGGCGGGTTGCACGGCCAGATCCAGCACGAGCCGTTTTTCGAGCTCGGGGAGGCCTGGGCGCGCGGGTTCGCGCCGTCGCTGCGTCTGATGCACGACTCGGCCGCGCTCTGGCAGGAGCTCGATGACGAGCTGGGTGGTCGGCTCGAGGTGGATCTCTGCGGTGGCCTCATCGTGGCCGCCGACGACGCGCTGCTGGACGCGCTCGCACGGAAAGCAGCGATCGAGCACGAGTTCGGCAATACCGTCGTGCTCCTGGACGAGGACGAGCTCCGGGCGCGCGCGGCCTACGTCTCGGACCGGATGGCCGGCGGCCTCTTCTGCCCCGTCGAGGGCAAGGCGAACCCCCTCGGCGCGGCGGCCGCGCTCGCGGAGGCCGCCGAGCGCGACGGCGCCGTGATCCGCCGCAGGACGGAGATCGTCGACATCGCGTCGACACGGACCGGCTTCCGGCTGGCGACCTCGAGCGGCGCCGTGGAATGCGAGCGCGTCGTCGTCTGCGCGGGTGTCGAGAGCGGGGCGGTCACGCGGCTGCTGGGGATCGACCTTCCGCTCGAGCCGTATCCGATCCAGCTCGCCGTCTCCGCGCCCGTCCCGCCGATCGTCGAGCACCTCGTCTATTTCGCCGGCGGACGGCTCACGCTGAAGCAGACGCGTCGCGGCACCGTGCTCGTCGGCGGAGGGTGGCCGGCGGACGAGGACGAGGCGACAGGTGCGCTGCATGTGAGCGGCCGAAGCCTTCGGGCGAACGTCCGGCAGGCGGTCGACGTCGTTCCCGCGTTGCGCGACGTCCCGATCGTGAGGACGTGGACCGGTGTGTGTCCGGGCACGCCCGACCACCGCCCGCTGCTCGGCGAGGTCCTGCCCGGGCTGGTCGTCGCCGTGTTCCCGTTCCTCGGGTTCACGTGCGGCCCGGTGTTGGGCGAGCTCGCCGCCGAGATCGCGACCGGCACGGCGCCGGCCATCGACCTCACGCCCTTCGACCCACTGCGGGCCGTCGCAGCCGACACCGCGGGTCGATAGACGGGCGGATGGTCAGCGGTGCCGGGTGGTGGAACATCCGCCCGAAGCGGTCCGCGGGCTACGGCTCCGCGACTCCGCTCATGAGAAGCGAGGCCGCTGTCACCTGAAAGGGTGGTCACAGGCGTCCGCAGGACGCGGCCTCGCTCTTCGAATCGTACGCCCTTCTTCTTCTCGCGCCGAGGAAACGGGCTCGGAGCTCGCCGATTCGACTCGGCAGCGCGCGATGGAGAAATGCACCCGCCACTTCAGGTGTGGCGCTGCCGAGCCGATGAACCCTGTCCATACGCGCGTGGAAGGAGCTACGTGAAGACTCTTGGGAAGCTATCGAGCTCGCATGTGATCGCAACGCTCGCACTCTTCGTTGCCCTCGGTGGCCCTGCGGGGGCAGCCGGTGTACGCCTCATCACCGGCTCCGAGATCGAGAACCGCTCGATCAGCGGCATCGACATCAAACGCGAGTCACTCTCTGGCCGTCACCTTCGGGACGGGAGCGTCACCGGCCTGGATGTTCGCAACGGATCGCTGCACGCCGAGGACTTCGCGGCCGCTGACCTGGCGAAACTCGCCGGCGTCAAGGGCGACACCGGAGCCAAGGGCGATCCCGGAGCCAAGGGTGATCCCGGAGCCAAGGGTGATCCGGGTCCTGCTGGTGCGGCCGGAACGGCCGGTCCGGCTGGTGCGGCCGCCGCGCTCGACAGCGCAAGCGCGACCGGCACCGATATCACGAACTACCAGAACCTCGATCCAATCGTCTCGCTGAACGCCGGCGCGCCCGGCTACTACCTCGCCGTCGCCAGCGGCACGGTCACCAACACGGGTGGCAGCGACGACTACCTCAACTGCGGCTTCGACGTCTCAGGCAGCCTCTCCGGCTCGGCCGGCTTCTCGACCACGGCCGGCAACGCCACCTCGGGCAGCTCGGTCACGCTCGCGCCGACGAACAACCCAAACGAGACGGTCACGTTCGTCTGCATGGGCAGTGGCGTGACCACCTTCGATCTCAGCAATCTCAAGATGAAGCTCATCAAGCTGGCCGACCAATAACGCTGACAGCCAACCGCCTCGCCCTGCTCCGCCTGCCGGCTGATGTCGCTCGCGGCGAGCCGGATCTCGTCTCGGTCGAGCGTCGTGACGCGGTGCGCGCGCGCTCGTCCGGCGAGGTCGGCTCGCCGCTTCTTCAACGCGCGCCCCTCGGCCTCGCGCTCGGCGCGCAGTTCCTCGCCCCGGCGGGCTCTGCGCTCGAGATTCGAAGCTCCCCGGGTGCGACTCGAACGCACGACCCTCCGCTCAACAGGACGCTGGACCGAAGCGGTGCGAGGCGGAGTCGAATCGCCTCGCCACTATCCGTCTTGGAGGGCCTGACTGGACGTTTGGGGGTACCTCCAACGAGGGACTGCTGTGACGATGAGCCCGGGCCAGTCCTCCGCAACTGCGGCGGCGGAGCTGAGGCTGGCCCTCTACTTTGCGTGCCTGACCCGAGACCCGCCCCCGGTGCACGACGCGATCGGGGCGCGGTGGCTACCTTCTGCGGCCTACGTTCCAGGGGCTTTGCCTCCCCTTGGCCGTCTGGCTCCTGAGCTGACCCACCGTGTCCCGCCCGATGGGGTCTCCCCGCGGTCAACTTCCGGGCAAGGTGCGTTGGTGGGGAGGGGTATAGGCTGCGCGGCGGTCAACATTCGTCACGAATCGGGGGTGGGTTCATGTCACGCAGTGCGGCGCTTGCGGGGATCGTGTTCGTTGTTCTCTACGTCGCGGCTTGGTTCGTTTCGCAGTCCCCTGATACCGACGATTCATCTGCCCAGATAGCGGCCTACTACACGGACAAGGGGCATCGCACGATGATGGTCGTCGCTGCCTATCTGTTCGTTGCCGCGGGCCTGGTGTTTCTGTGCTTCCTTGCCGGGCTTCGTGCTCGGCTGTTTGCAGGCGCGACCCATCCGGAAGGCCCCTGGGGGACATTCATCGTCACCGCGGGAGCCGTGTTTGTCGGTCTGCTGATCGTCGGTGCGATGGCGGTCGCGGCGGTTCCTGCCTCGATGTCGCTCGGCGGCGATCGTGCCCCAGAGGGCGGAGACGTCGTCACCGTCATCCAGAGCGCGGGCTACGGGATGATGCTTGTCGGCGGGATGCTGTCGGCGGCGGTGATGATCGCCGCCGTGTCGCTGCTCACGCTGCGCACCGAGACCCTCCCACGCTGGAGCGCCTGGCTGGGTCTGGTGGTCGCTGTGCTCCTTCTGTTTGCCGTCGTCTGGTTCCCCCAGATCGCGCTTCTCATCTGGGTGCTCGCGATCAGCGTGATTCTGCTTCGCGAACCTGACGGCCCTCGCACCGCGAACCCCTAGCCGGGCGCGCAAATGGAAGACAGCGGAGCGGCTCGCTCGACGGGGAGCTGGGCGGCGGCCATATGCGGCCCCGCCGATACCAAATCCGGTGCCAAGAAGGACGCCCTCGGTGGCGTCCTTCTTGTTGTCGGCCTGCCTAGAGGAGATGGCAGCTCCCCGGGTGCGACTCGAACGCACAACCCTCCGGTTAACAGCCGGATGCTCTGCCAATTGAGCTACCGGGGAAGGCAGCGGGGGCGAAGTGTAGCCGCCGCGCAAGCGGCCTTTTCCTCCCCCGAGCGAGGCAGGAGCTCCGGGGCGGGAGGAGAAGAACAGGAGTTCCGTGCGCCGTACCGTCGTGATCGTCGTCGCGGCGGCACTCGGCCTGGCGCTCGCCGGGCACGCCGCCGCCGCACCGAGCGCCAGGATCGCGGCGCTCCAGGTCGCCCTGCGCTCGCACGGGCTCTACAAGGGAGCGGTGGACGGGATCCAGGGCCCGATGACGCGCAAGGCGGTGCTCGCGTTCCAGCGGAACCACCGGATCAGGCCGACCGGCAAGGTCGGGATGGCCACGCGCTGCAAGCTCGGCCGGCTCGGGACGCCGCTTCTCGGGCAGCGCGTGCTCTCACGCGGCCGGGTCGGCTGGGACGTCACGTCGCTGGAGTTCCGCCTTCGCCCGTTCGGCCTCTCCGCGAGGCGCGTCGACGGTCGCTTCGACGGGGCCACGGCTGCCGCCCTGCGGCGCTTCCAGCGCTCGCGTGGGCTGCGCCCGGACGGGATCGCGGGCACTCGCACCTTTCGCGCGCTGGCGCATCCGAAGCGCGCGAACCCAAAAAAGGCCACGCCGCGGCCCACCGTCCGTATCCACGTCGTGCGCCCGGGAGAGGGGTTCACGCAGATCGCGCGCCAGAACGGGGTGAGCGCGGTGAGGCTCGCCCGGGCGAACGGCCTGACGCTCGCGAGCGTGATCGTCCCCGGCCAGCGCCTCCGCATCCCCGGTCGCGCCGGATCGTCCTCCGCCAAGCCGACACCGGCGGCGCCGCTCGTCCTGCACACGGTGCAGGCAGGCGAGGGGTTCATCACGATTGCGAAGCGGTACGGCATCAGCGCCGTGCGCCTCGCCCGCGCCAACGGGCTAACCGTCCACAGCGTGATCTCACCGGGTCAGCAGCTCCGCGTGCCCGGCCGCAGCGCCGGACCCGCCGCGAAACCGAAGCCGAAGCCGGCGCCGCGCGCCGCTGCGACGACACCCTCGTACCACACCGTCACCGCGGGCGAGAGCTTCTTCTCGATCGCGCAGCGCTATCACGTCAGCCCGTGGCGTCTCGCCCAGGCGAGCCACCTCCGGCTGATGTCGACGATCGTCCCCGGCCAGCGCCTCACGCTGCCGGCGGGCGCGCATCTCGAGTCGACCGGACCGTCGGTCGACAGCGACACGATCCGCGTGGCGATCGACCGGTGGAGCGCCGCGTACGGGGTCGACCCGAGGCTCGCCCGCGCGCTCGCATGGATGGAGTCCGGCTTCCAGCAAGACGTCGTCTCGAGCGCAGGGGCGATCGGCGTGATGCAGCTTCTGCCCGAGACGTGGCAGTGGGTCGACACCGTGCTCCTGGGCGAGGCGACTCCGCGGACGTACGACGGAAACGTCCGCGCGGGCATCCGCTATCTCCGCTGGCAGCTCGACCAGTTCGGCGGGGACGTGCGGCTCGCGCTGGCGGGCTACTACCAGGGCGCCCGTGCCGTCCGCGAGCGCGGGCTCTTCGACGACACGAAGCAGTACGTGTCGGTGATCCAGAGCCTCTACGGCTCGGTCTGAGTCACTCCGCCGAGCGAGCGCATTCGCTCGAGGCGTGCGGGGTCGTCCGCGAGCAAGGGATCGCCGGCGAGGAGCTCGAATGCCCGCGCGAAATGCGGCTCCCCCTCGTCGGCGCGCCCGAGCGCCACGAGGCACTCGCCGATCTCCTCGAACACGTAGCCGTCGCTCTCGCCGACGGCTTCCAGCCCCACGAGCAGCGCCTGCTGCTCCGCGAGCGCGGCCTCGAGGCGGCCCTGCGAGCGCAGACAGCGCGCGATCGACCAGCGCGCGATGCGGGCGCGTCCGACGCGTCCGTCTGCGAGCCATTCGTCGCGGGCGAGCGCGAACAGCTCGATCGCCCCGGCATCGTCGCCCGCGTCGTGCCGCGCCCAGCCCATGTTGTTCGCGAGCGACCCCACCCAGCCGCGCGCGACCGGGTCGGCGGAGGCTCGTGCGAGCTCCATCGCGCGTCGGTTCCACGCCAGCGCCTCGTCCGGCGGCTCGACGATCCCGAGCATGTGCGCTGCGTCGACCGCGAGTCCGTCCTCGTTCGCGGCGCGCGCGAGCTCCCAGGCGGCGAGAAAGGCGTCGCGACCGCGTCCGGCGACGCTCGAGCTGTTCGCGACGCGTCCTCGCTCGAGGAGCAGCCGGACTCGGCTGCGGCGATCGTCGGGCCGCAGGGAGGCCTCGGCCTCGTCGAGGCTCCGTTGCGCGTCCTCGAATCGCCGCTCGAGGCCCTGTGCCCGCGCGAGCTGCGTCAGCGCCTCCACCAGGTGCGCACCGTGGTCCTCCACACGCGCGCGGTCCACGACCACGGCGAACCGCCGCTCGCTCTCCGCGGGATCGTCGAAGTCCCAGAGCGTGTCGAGCTCGGCGAGCGGGACCGACTCGGGGCTCAGCGCCACAGCTGCGAGACGGCGTCGAGTGCCGCGCGCGCGGCTTCGTCGGGCGGGCGCGCCCAGAAGCCGTCGGGGGTCGAGAAGATCTCGACGTCGAGCGTCCCCTCCCAGCCCGCCTCACGAAGCGCCTCGACGAGCGCCGCGGAACGGCCGTCGGCCTCGGGCAGAGCCCGCACGCCCGGCACGGGCTCGGGGAGCTCGTCGGCGACGTGGACACCCACGATGCGGTCGATCACCTCGGCGAGCGCAGCGGGCTCCTCGCCGGCGAGGTTGTACGTGTCCGCCAGGATCCCGACCTCCGCGGCCCCCGCCTCGTCGAGCACGGCCAGCGCGTCTGCGAGCGAGCAGATGAAGCCCGCGGTGTCGTTCTGCGACGGATGAATGGGCTCGAAGGCGAGGCGGACGCCCGCCTCGCGCGCCGCGTCCGCGGCGCGGCGAAGACCGTCGACGACGGTCGCACGCCCCTCCTCCACCGTGCGCCCGCCGAGCGGTCCGCTCAGGCAGAGGACGCAATCCGGCCCGTAGCGGGCGAGCCGGCGGACCGACGCGCAGATGGCATCGGCGCGCTCCACCGGATCCACGGGGCCCTCCATGCCCGGGATTGCGAGCTGGAGGAACGACGGGACGGTCGGGATGCAGTTCGAGACCGCGAGCCCGTGGCTGCGGATGAGCGCGAGGTTCGCATCGTCGTCGTCCGGGAGCTTCATCTCCCACAGCCCGATCGCGTCGAAGCCCGCCGCCGCGTATGTCTCGACGTCCTCGGCGAACGAGGCGTTCAGCGTCGAGATCGTCGAGAGCGAGCGTTTCACGAAGGCTAGCGCCCTGGAAGCTTTGCAACCAGCCGCCGGTGTATCGCGGGCTTCGTGAGCTCCTTCGCCACGAGGTAGCCCGACCCGGCCCCGAGCCCGGGGCCGGGATGCGTGCTCGCACCGACGTGCCAGAGGCTTGCGACGGTCGTTCGGTGGCCGGGCGCGGCGGCGAACGGCCGCCAGAGGAGGTTCTGGTCGAGCGCGCAGCTTCCCGCGTAGATGTCGCCCTCGACGAGGTTCGGGTTGAGCGCCTCGAGGTCGGTCGGCGAGAGCGCGATCCGGCGCAGGGTGGCGGAGGCGAGGTTCTCGATCGACTCGCCCAGCCGAGCGACTATCCGGTCTGCGTACGCCTCGCGGAGGTCTTCCGTCCACGCCCCGTCGCCGACGTCGAGCTCACCCGCCGCGTCTCCCTTCACCCTGCCTGCCGGCAGCTCTTGCAGCTGGACCCACACGATCCACTTGCCGTCCGGGGCGCGCGAGGGATCGACGGCGCACGGCTGCCCGGCGACGATCGTCGCCTCGGCGGGGAGCAGCCCGCGCTCGGCCTCGTTCACCGCCCGGGATACGCCGTCGAGCCCCGGGGTGACGTGGACGATCGCCG
>DASXAW010000049.1:0-10067 GCA_036406535.1 Gaiella sp. | reverse complement strand
GCCGCGACCTCGCCCAACGGCTTCCTGCGGCGCGCGTTCGAGGCCGGCGCGGCGGACATGGCGATCTTCCCGCAGACGAAGGAGCAGCTCCGCTTCGTGATGAACAAGGCGATCGCCCGCCAGCCCGGTCACGTCGTCGAGTCCGGGACCCGCGACGGATCCCTGATCTGCGTCCTCGGGCCCAAGGGCGGCACCGGTAAGACGCTGACGTCCTGCAACCTCGCTACCGCGCTTGCCGTCGCCGGAAACCGGGTGCTGGTGATCGACCTCGACCTCCAGTTCGGCGACGTCGCGCTCTGCCTCGGTCTACCGCCCGAGAAGACGATGTACGATCTCGCGGTCTCCGGCGGCTCGCTCGACGCCGAGAAGCTCTCCGACTACGTGATGACGCACAACACGAGCGTCGACGTGCTCCTCGCGCCGGCGCGGCCAGACCAGGCCAGCGCGATCACGATCGACCTGCTCCGCGACGTGCTCGCCATTGCCCGCCGCTCGTATGACTACGTGATCGCCGACACGCCTCCGGGGTTCACGGCCGAGGTCATCGCGACGATCGACGCGAGCTCCGACCTCGTGATGGTCGGAACGCTCGACTCTCTCTCCCTCAAGAACACGAAGCTGGGCCTCGAGACGCTCAGCCTCATGGACTACGACCCCAAGAAGATTCGGCTCGTCCTGAACCGGGCGGACACGCGGGTCGGGATCAGCCACCACGACGTCGTCGCCGTGCTCGGCTCGGAGCCGGAGATCTTCATCCCGTCCGATCGCGAGATCCCGCGCTCGGTGAACGAAGGCGTCCCCATCACGCTTTCCCGGCCGCAGTCCTATGCGGCTGCGTCATTCCACGAGCTCGCCGCTCTGTTCACGGGAGGACCCGAGGAGCAGGACCAGCCGGCCGCCGAGCCCGTCAAGGCCGAGCCTCGTCGATCACTGTTCTTGCGCCTGAGGAGGAATTAGCGCATGGAGCTCCACGAGCGCCTCGTCACCACGAAGCCCCAGACGGCCGCGCCGCCTCCCACCAAGGAGCCGTTCGCGGACCTCAAGAACGAGATCCACATGCTCGTGATCACCGAGCTCGGCCCGCAGATGAGCGGCCAGGTGTTCGACGCGGTGGCGATGCGGGATCGTGTGCTCGCGGACATCCGCCGCCATCTTTCGAGCCAGACCGGGATCTCGCGCGACGACCGTGAGCGGCTCCTGGCCGAGATCGCGGACGACATTCTCGGCTACGGACCGCTCGAGCGCCTTCTTGCGGACGACTCCATCACCGAGATCATGGTGAACGGGCCGGCCGAGATCTGGATCGAGCGTCAGGGCCGGCTCTACGAGACGACCGTGCGCTTCAACGACGACTCGCATCTCCGCCGGATCATCAACCGGATGGTCGCGCAGGTCGGACGCCGTATCGACGAGTCCTCGCCGATGGTCGACGCGCGGCTTCTCGACGGCTCGCGTGTCAACGCGATCATCGCCCCGCTCTCTCTGTCCGGCCCACTGCTCACGATCCGCAAGTTCGCAAAGAAGCGCCTCGGCATGCAGGACATGGTCAACCTCGGCTCGCTCTCGGAGGAGTCCGTCGACTTCCTGCGCCGGTGCATCCAGGCCCAGCTCAACGTCCTGATCTCGGGCGGCACCGGGTCTGGCAAGACGACTCTCCTGAACGCGCTCTCAGCCGCGATCCCGGACAACGAGCGAATCGTGACGATCGAGGACGCGGCGGAGCTCCAGCTCAACCAGCGTCACGTCCTCCGACTCGAGGCGCGCCCTCCGAACATCGAGGGCGAAGGAGCCATTCCGATCCGTGATCTCGTCCGGAACTCCCTCCGCATGCGCCCGGACCGGATCATCGTCGGCGAGGTCCGCGGGCAAGAGGCCCTGGACATGCTCCAGGCGATGAACACGGGCCACGACGGGTCGCTCTCGACCGTCCACGCCAACGGCGCCCGCGACGCGCTCGCCCGCATCGAGACGATGGTGCTGATGGCCGGGTACGACCTGCCGGTCCGGGCGATCCGTCAGCAGGTCTCGTCGGCGCTCGACATGATCGTCCACATCGAGCGCCTCGAGGACGGCTCCCGCCGGACGACCGCGATCGCCGAGGTCCAGCGGATGGAGTCGGACGTGATCACGATGCAGGACATCTTCGAGTTCAAGATCGACTCGTTCGCCCCGGACGGCACGATCAACGGCAAGCTCCAGCCCACGGGCCTGCGGCCGGTCTTCCTCGACAAGTTCGCGAAGCGCGGGATCGAGCTACCCGCCGGGTTGTTCAGCCACCGTCCCGTCACGACGAACGTCGCGGACCTCCGCCGGTGACCAGGACGTTGCGTTCGCTCACCCTGGCGCTGGCCGTCCTCGTAGGGGCGTTCGTCGCGGTACCCGCGGCGACCCCCGCCGACGACCAGAGCACGGCGCAGGTGGTGGAGGCCGGCACGGCGCTGTTCCCCGACCGGGCGTACGTCCTCACGCTGGCGAAGCCGCGGGCGACGCCGCTGACCGTAGCCGACGTCAAGGTCACCGAAGACGGCACGCCGGTGAAGAACCTCACTGTCTTCTCCTCGGCCTCCGCCAACGGCATCGGCACGGTGCTGCTGATCGACGCCTCCAACAGCATGAAGTCGAAGATCGGCTCCGCGATGGTGGCGGCCAGGGCCTTCGCGGCCCGCAACCCCGGCCAGCCCCTCTCGGTCGTCTTCTTCAACTCGAAGCCGACCGTCGCCCAGCGGCTGACGACCGACAGCAAGCAAGTCGCCGCGGCGCTCGCGAACTCGCCCAAGCTCGCCGAGGGCACCGCCATCTACGACGCTCTTGCGGCCGCCGTGGCACAGGTGCGCGGCTCGCAGCTCGGCGCGGCGCGCTTCGTGCTGCTGTCCGACGGCGCCGACATCGGCAGCGTGACCAGCCTCGAGTCGGCGCTCTCGCAGCTCGCGGGCGAGAAGATCCGGGTGTTCACCATCGGCGTGAAGTCGCCGTCGTTCGAGCCCGAGGACCTCGAGAAGATCGCCGAGAAGACCGGCGGCACCTACGCGATCGCAAACTCGCCCGGGGCCCTGAGGCGCATCTACGACGAGCTCGGCGCCGAGCTCGGCAAGGAGTACCTGATCCGGTACAAGTCGGCGGCCCGCCCTGGCCAGGCGGTCGATGTGAACGTGGCCCTCCAGGGCGCCCCGACGCCGGTGTCGTTCTCGTACGACAGCCCCTCAGCCGGGACAGCCGCGCCGTACAAGCCCGCCCTCAGGGACAAGTTCCTCCAGTCGTGGCTCTTGATCCCACTCGTGGTCGCGGCCATCCTCGCCCTCGCAGTGCTCTCGCTCCGGTCGATGTGGAGCCTCCGCAGCAACAAGGCGCTCGTCTCGCGCCTCGGCGACTTCGTCACGCTCCCGACCGAGGAGAAGGCCAAAGAGCGGCGCAAGGAAGTCGACACTCTGCTCGAAGCCGTCGGACAGGACCGCAAGCGGCAGCGGAACTGGCGCTGGCTCGAGGGGTTCTCCGAGGACGTCGACGTCGCGCAGATCGAACGGGACCCGGCCAAGATGATCTGGCTGTCGGTCTTCGCGGGAGTCCTCTTCGCGGTCGTCGGAGGGGTCCTCCTGGGCACCTTCTGGATCCTGCTCGGCATCGTTCCGCCGCTCGGGCTCAACTTCTGGGTGCGGAGCAAGGCCCGCCGGACCCGGAACGATTTCGCCGAGCAGCTTCCCGAGAACCTCGACGTCCTCGCGTCCGCCCTGCGCGCCGGCCACAGCCTCGCCGGGGCCATGGGCGTGCTCGCCGACGAGGCGAACGAGCCGTCCAAGCGCGAGTTCAACCGCGTCGTGACGGACGAGCAGCTCGGGATCCCCCTCGACGAGGCTCTCGAGGTGACGGCCAAACGCATGCAGAACTCCGACATGGATCAGATCGCGATCCTCGCGCTCGTGCAGCGCGAGGCGGGCGGCAACACGGCCGAGGTGCTCGACCAGGTCACCGCGAACATCCGCGCCCGAATGGATATTCGGCGCCTCGTCAAGGTGCTCACCGCGCAGGGCAAGTTCTCGTCGGTCGTCGTCGCGATGGTGCCGGTCGGCATCTTCCTGTTCCTGATGCTCGTCAACCCCGACCACCTCGATCCGCTCTTCCACCGGACGATCGGGCAGATCGCGTCCGTCGCGGCGGTCCTCATGGTGATCTCCGGCTTCTATGTCATCCGTCGTATCGTCTCCATCGAGCTCTGAGACCATGACCAATCTCATACTCGTCCTCGGCCTCTTCCTGATCGTCGTCGCCGTGACCATGGTCGTGCGCGCGCTGCTGACGCCTTCCGGCCCGTCTTCGGAAACGCTCGAGCAGATCAGCGCGTACGGCTTCGCCGGGTCCCTCCCGGCGACGGTGACGGCGGAGCCGCGCCCGAGCTTCACCACGCGGGTCGGCGACATCACGACCGCGATCGGTCGCTGGATCGGTTCGCGTTTCGGCCGGCTGCGCGGGCGCGACTACCGCGCTCGACTGATCTCGGCCGGGATGTACACCACGACGCCCGATCGGCTGCTCGGAACGCAGTTCCTGGCGGCGGTCGCGCTCCTGTTCCTCTGGCTCTGGCTCGGCGCAGCAGGAGGAGCGCCGTCGTGGCTCATCCTCGTGGGGGCCGTCGGCGCCGCGGTGCTCGGCTGGGTGCTGCCGACGTACGTCGTCGACTCACGCGCACGAAAGCGCCGCGAGCAGGTCGAGCGCAGCCTTCCCGATCTCATCGACCTCATCGTCGTCACCCTCGAGGCAGGCCTCAGCTTCCCGCAGTCGCTGCGGCTCGCGGCATCGAAGATCAAGGAACCGCTCTCCTCCGAGGTGCGCCTCACGCTCCAGGAGCAGAACATGGGTCTCACGCTCGTAGAGGCGCTCGAGAACCTCAACACCCGCGTCGACACGCCAGGCGTGCGGATGCTCGCACGCTCGATCTCGCAGGGCGAGACGATGGGCGTCTCGACGGGTCAGATCATGCGCAACCTCGCGATCGAATTGCGCAAGCGGCAGCGAGCCTATGCGGAAGAGCGCGCCCAGAAGGCGCCCGTCAAGGTGCTCTTCCCGATCCTTCTCCTGATCATGCCGGCGCTCTTCATCGTGTTGCTCCTGCCGGTGATGATCACGATCATGGACGTACTGGGCTGAGGCCGGGCCGAACGGTATGGTCCCGTCCACGGCACCGGCCTAGCCAGACCGTGCTGAACCCGCCGCCATGCGCCCTGTCCCGAACCTGACGCTTCGCCGCGAGGACGGTCGCGTCGTCGCGGACTCGGTCGTCGTCGCCGACTCCACGCTGCGGCGGCTCAGGGGGCTCCTCGGAAAGCGCGACCTCCCGTCGGGGCACGGAGTGCTGCTCCGGCCCGCCTGGTCGATCCACACCGCGTTCATGCGCTTCCCGATCGACGTGGTCTTCCTCGACGCGGACCAGGTCGTCGTGAAGATCGTCCCTTCCCTCCCGTCGTTCAAGACGGCGTCCTGCCGCGGCGCGCGCGAGGTCGTGGAGCTCCGCGCCGGCGAGTGCGAGCGGCGCGGCCTCTCCCTCGGCGACCGCGTCGCGTGGGCGGCCCGCGCCTCGACCGAGGAGATTCCCGTCAGCATCGAGCCCGTCGAGGCGGGGCTCGGCGAGCGGCGTGGCTCGGTCGTCCTCGCGAGTCGCGACCAGCGATACGTGAAGCTCGTGCGCTTCCTGCTCGACGGCAAGGGCATCGACGTCGTCGCGAGCGTGCCCCCTTCGGGCGCGGCAGACGCGGCCGGCGGCGAGCTCGCGGACGTCGTCGTGATCGACGCAGGCGACACGGTGGCGGAGGGCCTGCGCCTCGCTCACGTCACGCGGGTCCGACGGCCGGAGGCGACGGTCGTCGTCGTCGGCGACCGTGCCGGCGAACGCTCGCCGAGCGGGATGCGGATCTATGAGAAGTGGGACGAGACGGAAGGCGTCGTCGCGGCCGTCGAGGACGCACTCTCACACAAAGCGGTGTAGTAGAACTCCGATACTCCTACTGCGGCTCAGGGGAAGGGAACAGGGCTGCTGATGTGGAAACGGAGGTTGTCGCGCTCGGGCAGGCCGGCTTCGGAGGCCGGGAGGGCGACGCCTGCAACGCAGTGTCGCGAGCGAGGATGGGCATGATCGCGCGAACGCACGGGAAAACGCCGGTGGCGGACGAGGCCTGATGGCATCCCTCGCGCGCGCCGGAGTGAACACGCAACGGGCCGACGGCCGGCCGCGGCTCGTCGTGCCCGCTGCCCACCACGGCGCCGCACGACTCGAGAGCGCACACCGCAGCCTCCTCGTCGACGCGGAGACGCGCGTCCAGCCGTATCTCAAGGCAGCGCACCGCGCCGCGGTCGCGACCTACGAGGGCGCAGGCGCAACCGATGCCGCGGACCGGCTCGCGACAGGCGTGTACGTCGGCATGGTCGTCGCCACCCTGGCCGCCGAGGGTGAACTCGATGCCGCCGACGTCCAGATCGCGGTCGGGGTCCTCGCCGAAGCGCGCGGCGAACCACGCGAAGCCGCGAGCTTCGACCTGTACCGCGCGGCCTGCACGAGCGCGTTCCTCCTCGAGCTTCCCCCGCTCGTGGCGTGCGAGCTCCAGCTGCGGCTCATGATCCACCTCGGGGTCGCGGTCGAGGTCTCGCTCTGGCGCGGCGAGGGCGGGAACGTCGAACCGCTCGTCGTTCTCGGGCACGGGGCCGAAAGCCGACGCGCGCGCGCGACGGCACGCGCGGCGCTCCGGCGCGGCGGCTCGCTGACCCTCCTCGGGGGACGCGCCCTCCGGTCGGCCCTCGTACGGCGCTTCACGGAGCCTGCTGCAGCGATCGTCGCGCGCGTGAACGGCTCCGGCTCGCGCCTCGACGCGTACCTCACCGTCGCTGCCTCGGCGCTTGCGCCGGTACTCGAGCGCGAGCTCCTCCTCGAGCGCTCCGCCGAGCGCGAGCGGCTCCTCGTCTCGGCCGGGGAGCAGCGGCTGATGCGCATCGGCTTCGACCTGCACGACGGCGCAATCCAGGACGTGCTCGCGCTCGGCGCCGACATCACGCACCTGCGCGACCAGATCTATCCGTTCATCCTCGACACGCATCGCGAGCGTGCGGCCGGACGATTCGACGACCTGCTCGCGAGGGTCGTCGAGGTCGACCGTCAACTCCGCGAGCTGTCGCGTTCGCTCGAGTCCCGCAGCATCGTCTCCCGTCCGCTCGGCGAGATCCTGCACCGCGAGGTCGACGCGTTCCGGGAGCGGTCGGGCATCGACGCCCGGCTCGAGATCCGTGGGGACCCGGAGTCGCTGACGTCCGCCCAGCGAATCGCGGTGTACCGCGCGATCCAGGAGTCGCTCTCGAACGTGCGCGAGCACTCCGGCGCGACGATGGTCGAGATCCGCCTGCGGATGCGGCGCTCCTCGATCGAGGTGCGGGTCGTGGACGACGGACAGGGCTTCGAGGTCGGCCGGGCACTCGCCCGGGCGGCGCAGCGCGGCCGTCTCGGCATCGTCGGGATCGGCGAGCGGGTGCGCATGCTCGGAGGCTCGTTCGAGATCGACAGCGCCCCCGGCGGGCCGACGATGCTCACGTTCGCACTCCCGCGCGTCCGTCCCGACGACCGCTGAGCTCCCGCAGGGTGGGACGCGAGGTCCGACACCGAGCGACCTGACGCGCCATGTCGCCTCCGGAACGACGAAGGGGAGGCAACTCACGCCTCCCCTTCGAGATTCGCTCTCCCCATCCCCCACTACGGGGCGAGCGATGCGTGTGCGGGGCCTCTCTACGACGAGCTTCGGTGGTCCCCGGTCGGCGACACAGCGGCGAGGGCCGAGCGGCCACGGGCGTGCAGGGTCGCGCCGCCTGCGCCCTCCCGAGCCGCTCGTCGCTCCGCCTCGAGCTTCTCCGTCGCCGGTGCCGTGCACCGAACGAAGACGCTCTTCCTCGTGAACACGTTCGTGTTCGAAAAGGTCAGCGCGTCGCTCCCGCCGCCCGGGAGCAACGCGTTGAGCTTGTCCCCCTGGAAAGCTGCTCGCCACGCTCCAACCCCCCGCGCTGCGTTCCCGAAGGTCGCCGCCGGCTCGGCCGCATGAGCCGGCAGGACGACCTGGCGTGAACGAGCGGCGGTGGGTGGAAGCGTTTCGAGCATCTCGTGGGCCTTTCACCCGGGAAGATGCGAACGGGGCGCGAAACTTGCGCGTTCGTTTGTAAAGAGTTCGTAAAGGGGATGCGCGGGATACCGATTTTCTCCATCGTGAGACCCGACGCATGGCCGCCACTGAGACAAGCGCGCGCGCAAACGAGGTTCTGGACGAGATCTACCGTCAGCACGTCGGCGACGTGTACCGCTACACGTACGCCGTCCTCGGCAACCATGCGGACGCGGAGGACGTCACCCAGACGACCTTCGTGAACGCCCTGAGGGCGCTCGAACGTGGTGAGGTGCCCAGGGACGCCTCGCGTTGGCTGCTCGTGATCGCCCACAACGTCGTCCGCCAGCGATGGCGGCAGGCCGCGTCGAAACCGACACTCGTCGAGCTGGCGCCTGACGTTCCGGCCGACGTCGACGACGACGTCAACGAGCTCGACGATCTCGTGCGTGCGCTCCAGCGCATCCCCGAGACGCAGCGTGAGGCTCTGGTGATGCGCGAGCTCGAGGGCCGCTCCTACCGCGAGATCGCGGAGCTGCTCGGGCTCACGACATCGGCGCTCGAGACCCTGCTCTTCCGTGCACGACGGTCGCTCGCGGAGGAGCTGGAGAACGTCGTCACCTGCGAGAACGCCGAACGGGCGCTCTCGCAGCGCCTCGACGGACGCCTTTCCCGCAAGGACCGCAGGCGCCTCGACGAGCATCTCGCCGAATGCCCGGAGTGCGCGCGACTCGCGGCCGCCCAGCAACGTCAGCGGCGGACGTTCAAGGGGCTTGCGCTGCTGCCGCTGCCGATCGGGCTCGCACTCTTCAAGGGCGCGCCGAACGCCGCGGCGGCAACGTCTCTCCCCACGATCGGCCTCGGCAGCGCGGGCGCGGGCACGTCCGGCACGGGCGCCGCGGGAACGGCCGGCGCCGGTGCAACCGCCGCGGCCACCACCGGAGGCGCAGCGGTCGGCGGCTCGCTCGCCGGCGTCGCCGTCGTCAAGGTCGCGGCGGTCGTCGTCGCGGCGACGGTTGCCGCAGGCGTCGGCTACAAGGGCGTCCAGGCGGTTCGCGACACGCCACCGAAGGCCCCGCCCGCGAAGGTCGAAAAAGCGCCCGAGAAGCGGGATACCCCGGCTGCGCCGGCCGCGACGCATACACGTCGCGCAGGGTCCGTCGACAACGCGAAGGGGCACGGCAAGCCCGCCTCGAGCCCCGGCCGCGCGAAGCACGGCGATTCGCCTCAGCCCGGCCTCGCAAAATCGCAGTCGGCGAAGATCCCGGATCAGAACAACTCGTCCGACGCGTCCTCGAGCTCGTCGACCGGCGGAAATGTCCACGTCGCTGGGCGTGCGGAGCCGGGGCACGTCCACTCGCCCGCGCATCCGAACAAGCCGGCAGCTTCGAACGATTCCAAGGCGCCGAACGGCAAGGAGACGCAGTCCGGCACGCCGGAGCACTCGCAGGCCGCGGATCACCCCGTGACGCCGAAGGCGCCGAAGTCGCCGACCAAGCAGAAGACTCAGGTGTCCGGCGGCCCGTCACCGAAGCCCAAGGCGCCCTCTGGCGGCGGCTCGCCGGCGCCGGCACCGGGCGCAACGACACCGCCCCCGGGAGGCGCTGCTCCAACGGGTGGCGCGGTGGCCGGTGCGACACCGCCGCCGGCAACCGGGGCGGCGTCGACGGGCGCGCCCGCAGTCAGCGCGCCGACCGGGACGCCCCCACAGACACAGGAGCCCGCGCCCTCCTCGACCTCGACACCGCCCGCGTCGACCCCGCCGGCCTCCACCCCGCCCGCCTCGACGCCGCCAAACGCGACGCCGCCGACGACGACGCCGCCGCCGGCCGACCAGGCACCGCCGGCCACGACGCCCCCGCCGGCCGACCAGACACCTCAGCCCCCCACCCAGCCGCCTCCGACCTCCCCGCCTGGCGATACGACCGGAACGCCGGTGGCGCC
>DASXAW010000048.1:0-26180 GCA_036406535.1 Gaiella sp. | reverse complement strand
TCCTCCGGGCGATCAGGAGCGAGACGCGGTCGAGGCGTCGGCGAATTGCTCACGCTGCTGTGCGACCCATTCCGCGTGCGTCTCGGCGGCTTTGCGTCCTCGGCGCGCGGCCGGTGAGATCCAGCTGCGCCAGCGCTTCAGCATCAGGCTCATGCACGGATTGTCGGAATACGGATCTTGGGCATCTCCAGCGCTTCGACCAGCCTGGCGTTGGACTTTCGTCTGATTTCGCCCGGCCGACACCAGACCACGGCGTGTCGCGTTCCCGTCGGTCGAGGTGGTTCACGAGTCGTGGCGGCGGCTCCCGAGCAGGAACCCCGAGCAGAAGGCTCGCCACAGAAGCCCGGGCCGCTCCCCACAAACGGTGACCCACGCCTCCCCTGGGCCTTGTTCCGCGCTCGGAGCCGCCACGGAGATTGTTGCACCGACGAGCCGCTTGGCCTAGAGCGATTCCGGCAGCGCCGCCGACAGGTCCCAGATCCGTGGCCGATCGGTCGCGAGGCGGAGGAGGACGCCCGGCTTCGACCTCCGCTGGGCGGCGAATCGTTCACCGCCGTCCGTCCCCAGGTAGCGGCCGGCGATCTCGATCCGGATCGGGGTCACGTCTCGGTCGACGAGCTCCGGCGCGCCGCGGACCTCGACTCCTCGGAACGGCGGAACGGTCTCGAAGATCGTGAGGATGCATCGTGGGTCGCGACCGAGGTGGCGCAGCTTGACGTCGTCCTTCGCGATCACCACCTCGAACGCGCCGTCATCGAAGCGGAACCAGACGGGCGACACGTTTGCGTCCCCGTCCTTGCGGTAGGTGGTCAGGACGGCGGGGGACGGCGCTTCGAGAAGCGACCGAACGCCTTCGATCCACTCCTCGGTCACGACGCCAACCTACCCCGGTGATCGCGCATCGCGCGGGCGAGGCGCCGCGGTCGGGGGAACGCCGATGGCGCCCCGCCCGGCCAGTCGAGGGTGCCGGTGTTGTCGTGGTTGGCACGTTAAGCGCCGGTACGGATTCTGCGTTCGCCCTGGGGCGTCGCGGTGGTGACGTCGTCCGGACTGCGCTAGCGTCGCGGCGATGCGCATCGCCGGACTTCGACTTGGCGCGCCCGTGGCGCGACTGCTGGCGGAGATCGTCCGCGAGGCGGGCTTCGCCGACACCGCGGCGAAGCTCGAGCAGGCGATCGAGCTGCGGGTCACCGTCGAGGCGCCGCTCACCTGGGCCGACCACGAGGCGATCCTGGTCGCGCTCGGGGACGAGTGCCCCTCCAGCCTTTCCCGGCTTCGCCGCGAGCTGCTCGACGAGCAGCGGCGGGCGCGCCGGCTCCAGGGCTAGCGCAACCGTCCGACCGCGGCCGATGACGGCCGTATCCGCCGGGTTCCCTCCGGCGACCGACCGTGGAATGATCGGCCGGTGCACCGGGCGGGCGAGACGACCGCGGCGGTCGTTGTCGCCGCGGACATCCTCGTGATCTTCGAGATCACCGGCCCTCCGTGCGCGCGCACGGAGGCGAGGGCCGGAAATCTCGACACGAGGAGACACCACGCATGACAACGGAGCGCCGGCTGACCCCCTGGATGATCGGGGTCGGGATCGTCACGTTTCTCGCGGGTCTGCTGTTCGGCTACGACCAGGGCGTCATCTCGGGCGCCCTGCCCCTGCTGAAGGAGGACCTCGACCTCTCGACGTTCGAGAGCGAGATCATCACGAGCTGGGTCACGCTCGGCGCGCTCTTCGGGGCGCTCGTCGCGGGCGGCACGGCCGACCGGGTCGGGCGCCGCTGGACAGCGGTCGGCGCGGGCGTGCTGTTCGCCGTGGGTGCGCTGATCGAGGCCGTCTCCCCCGGAGCGGGGCTACTGACCGTGGGCCGCGTGATCACGGGCCTCGGCGTCGGGTTCGCCTCGGTGGTCGCGCCGCTCTACGCGGCGGAGATGTCGCCGAAGCGCCTGCGCGGCCGGTTCGTCTCCGCGTACCAGCTCGCGATCACCGTCGGCATCTTCCTCGCCTACCTCGCCGACGACGCGCTGACGGGCTCGGACCGCTGGCGGCTCATGTTCGGGCTCGCCGTGATCCCCGGTGTCGCGCTCGTGGCCGGCTTCCTCGTGATGCCGGAGTCCGCGCGGTGGCTGCTCAAGATGGGCAGGCGCGACGACGCCAAGGCCTCGCTCGTGAAGGTGGACGGGCCCGACGTCGCCGACGCCGAGCTCGCGACCCTCGAGGGCGACATCCAGGCCGAGGCGAAGGAAGGCGAGGCGAGCTGGGGCGAGGTGTTCTCCCCCACGCTCCGCCGCGCGCTCTGGGTCGGCGTCGGCCTCGCGACCCTCCAGCAGGTGACCGGGATCAACGCGATCATCTACTACGCGAACGAGATCTTCGCCGAGGCGGGCTTCACGACCGCCGAGCAGCAGGCGAAGGCGACGCTGTACGCCGTCGGGGCAGTCAACGTGCTCGCGACGTTCATCGCGGTCGCGTGGGTCGACCGCTTCGGCCGGCGGCCGCTCCTCTTGACCGGCCTCGTCGGGATGACGGTCAGCCTTGCCGCGGTGGGCATGTCATTCGCCGCGCTCGAGAACCAGCCCGAGGGCGGCACCACGTCGACGACCGTCGGCGGGATCGTGACCGTCGTGGCGCTCGTCGTCTTCATCGCCTCGTTCGCGTTCTCGATGGGCCCGATCGTGTGGACGCTGATCTCGGAGATCTACCCCAACCGTGTCCGCGGTCGCGCGATATCGGTCGCCACGGCGGTGAACTGGCTCGCCGCGTTCCTCGTCGCCCAGTTCTTCCTCTCGATCGTCGACGCGATCGGCGAGTCCACGACCTTCTTCCTCTTCGCGGCGCTGTGCGTCGTGAGCTTCGTGTTCGTCTGGCGCCTCGTGCCCGAGACGAAGGGACGCTCGCTCGAGGAGATCCAGGAGCGCTGGGTCGTCGGCGGAGACCGCATGCTGGAAGAGGAGGCGGCGTGACTGACACCCCGACAGCGGAGACGACGCCTTCGCCCGACGCTCCGTTCGAGCCGAGGGCGCCCGCCGTCCTCGCCGTGGACGTCGGCGGATCGCACGTGAAGCTCCTCGTGAACGGGGAGAGCGAGCGGAGGCGCTTCGTCTCGGGGAGGAAGCTCACCGCCGAGCGGATGGTCGCCGGCGTCCTCGAGCACGCCGACGACCTCCGTTACGAGGTCGTGACGGTCGGCATCCCGGCGCCCGTCCTCGCGGGGCGCGTTCCGCACGATCCGGTGAACCTCGGAAAGGGCTGGGCCGGCTTCGACTTCGAGAGCGCGTTCGGCAAGCCGACGAAGGTGATCAACGACGCGGCGATGCAGGCGCTCGGGAGCTACGACGGGGGCCGCATGCTCTTCCTCGGGCTCGGGACGGGGCTCGGCTCGACGATGATCGTCGACGGGATCATCGAGCCGATGGAGCTCGGCCACCTGCCGTTTCGCAAGGCGACGTTCGAGGACTACGTCGGCGAGCGAGGGCGCGAGCGGCTGGGCGAGAAGCGCTGGCGCAAGGCCGTCCGGGAGACCATCGACGCCCTCGTCGCGGCGCTCGAGCCGGAGTACGTCGTCCTCGGGGGCGGCAATGCGAAGCGCATCGGCGAGCTCCCGGCCAAGTGCCGACTCGGGAAGAATCAGGACGCGTTCCTCGGCGGTTTTCGGCTCTGGGTCGGCGACTGAGGAGTGAGCGCGAGCGACGCAGCGGTCGGGGTCGAAACCGCCTCGTCCGCGTCGCCGAGCGCCGCCCGGCGCATCGCGCTCGTCGTCGGGTGGCTGTGCGGCGTCGCGCTCGCCGTTCTCGTCCTGCACCTCCTGGGCATCGACGTCGAGGGGTGGTTCGGCGACCTGTGGGACGCCCTCACCGCGGTCGACCCCGAGGACGTCCTCGCGGGTATCGGGCTCCAGACCATCGACACGTTCCTCTCCGCCATCGCGTGGCTCGCGATCCTGCGCGCCGCCTATCCGCGCGCCGGGATCCAGGCGCTGCCGATCATCGCTGCATACGCGGTCGCGGTGGCAGGGAACGACGTGCTGCCGGCGAACCTCGGCACGCTCGTCATGCTCGTCATGCTCGCGGCGATCATCCCGGGCGCGACGTTCCCGGGCCTCGTCGGCGGCCAGGTCGTCCACAAGCTCTTCTTCGTCGCGGCGGGCACGTTCGTCTACCTGTACCTCTTCCTCTCGGTCCCTGGATCGTTCTCGCTCCAGCTGGGGCTCGCCGCGGACCACGTGTTCCTCGCGATCCTCATCGGCGTCGTCGTCGTCGGCGGTGTCGTCCTGGTCGCCCGCGTGTTCTGGGGCAGGGTGCGCGGCCTCTGGGAACGCGCGAAGCAGGGCGGCGTCATCCTCCGCGACACGCGCGCGTTCGCCCTGAAGGTGGTGCTCCCCGAGTTCGGCGCGTGGATCTGCAAGCTCGGGGTGATCGGCGTCTTCCTCGCCGCGTACGGGATTCCCGTGACGTTCCACACGATCATGAGCGTCGCCGGCGGGAACTCCCTCGCGAACGTCGTCTCGGTCACGCCGGGCGGCGCAGGGGTCAACCAGGCGGTCAACTCGGCAGCGCTCACCCACGAGGACGTCGACCGCGCGACGGCGCTCGCGTACTCCGCCGGGCAGCAGCTGATCACCACCGCGTGGAGCGTCACGCTCGCGGTCGTCCTCGTCGCAGTGACGTTCGGCTGGACCGGCGGCAAGCAGCTCCTTCGCCAGTCCTACGGCGAAGCGCGCGCCCGGGCCTCCCGCCACGGCGACACGCTGGACTCCAACGACGGCGTCCCGTCATGATCTCGCCCCTTCGCCTCCTCCGAGAAAGGAACTCCATGCGCCTGGTCCCCGCTCGCACGGCCCTCGTCGTCGCCGTCTCGGTCGCCGTCGTGGCCCTCGGCACCGCCTGTGGCGGCTCCGACGACGGCCCCGACAGCGTCTCCGGATGCGAGATCCAGGCGGGAACGTCGTGCCCCGGCGCAGACCTTTCCGGCGCGGATCTCTCCGGCGCCGATCTCTCCAGGGCGGTTCTGTCGGACGCGAACCTCGAGGGGACGAACCTCAGCGGTGCCGACCTCGACGAGGCGAAGCTCGACGGCGCGCGGCTCGTCGACACCGACCTCTCGGACGCGGACCTCACGGGGGCCACGCTCGAAGGCGCGACGATCTCGGGCACGAACCTCGACGGCGCGACCCTCTGCGGCACGATCCGCACCGACGGCATGACGGACGACTCGAGCTGTCCGGCCTCGACGGAGACGACAGGGACGACCGGGACGACGGACTCAGGGGCCCAGGCGGCCGAGATCACGTCGTTCACCGTCGGCGAGCTCGTGTGTCCGGCGGGAGGCGGTGACGGAACGGTGCCCGTCACGTGGGCGACGGACGCCTCGACGGCCGTGCGCCTCGAGGTCGACGGCGCCGAAGCCGACAACGCCGGTCCCAACGGCTCCGCCGACGTGTCGGTGCCCTGCGACGGTGCCGACCACGAGGTGTCGGTCGTGCCGTTGAGCGACGCCGGAGCGGGCCAGCCCGAGACCGAGACGGTCTCCTCCGGTTGATCCGGGACACGTGATGGCAGACCTGATCAGGGTGGCGACCGTCGAGACCGAGCCGGAGGCGGAGCTCACCGTCGGCCTGCTCCGCTCGGAGGGGATCTCGGCGATGTGGCAGAGAGCGGCGTTCGGCGCGGCCGGCGCGGGCCTCGGCTCGGCCGGCGGGGTCAGCGGGCCGTTCGACGTGCTCGTGCAGGCTCCCGACGCGGAACGAGCGCTGGCGCTCCTGGCGCCGGACGATCCCTCGCCCGAGGCATAGGTCGCCGGGGATCGCACACGAGGCGAGCCCGGCTGCGGCAGGGCCGGGCTCGCGGGTCGCTCCGTCAGACGGACTCGTCCATGACGACCTCGTACGTGTCGACCGAGACGCGACGCCCGCGGACGTCCTCGGGGATCTCGTCGCCCATCGACTCGAAGCGCTGCTCGGCCGACTGCATCGCCTCGCGGCTCTCGAAGAACGTCACGAACAGGCGCCTGTCGCCCTCGAGCACCATCGCGCGCGAGACGCCGTCGGGCATCCCGGAGTCGCCCGCGGCCATGCGCTCCTCGCCCATCCGGCGCAGCTCGGCGACGTTGCCGCCTTCGAACGTTGCGATTCGTGCGAACACGCTCGCCTCCTCGGTTCGGGAGCGCCCAGAATGCGCCGATCGCGGCGCGTGGTCAACCCGTCCGCTCGAGCTAGGCGGGAGCGGGCATCTCGCGGACGAGGTCTCGTCCGAGGCGCTCGACGAGCTGCTGCAACTCCGGATGGTCGGCGGGCTCGAGCCCGTCGAGCAGCTCACGAAGGCCCGAGCGGCGCGCTTCGAGTAGCCGCTCGAAGCCGTCCTCCCCCGTCGCAGTGAGGACGATCGAGCCGCCGTCGTCTGCCTGCGCGTATCCGTCGTCACAGAGGCTCCTGAGCGGCGTGCCGAGCTGGGCGACGTCGATCCCGAGCTCCTTCGCGAGATCGGCTCGCGCGATGGGCGCTCGCTCCCCGAGCCTCGCCAGGAGCCAGAGCTCGGGCGGCGGGAGATCGAGGTGCGCGCGCAGTGAGAGCCGCTCGTACATGCCCCAGCGCTCCTCCCGGCCGGCGAGGAGCGACAGCGCCCGCTCGACCTCCCTGACCCGGTCGTCGTCGTGCGAGGGCTGGAGCCCCTCGCCGATATCCGGCGCCCGCGAGCTCGTGCGGAGGGGAACCTCGCGGAGGAACCACGTGAGGACGAACGCGAGGACGGCGACCGCTGCCGCGGTGAGGAACACGGGCTGGAGCGAGTCGGTCAGCGCGGTGACGTAGAGGTCATGGAGCTCGGCCGGCAGGTGCTTGATCGCAACGGGGTCGACCGCGGCCGGCAGCTCGGTCCCGGGCGGGATCTCCGCCCTGAGGTTCGCGGCGAGCTGATTGGCGAAGATCGCGCCGAACATCGCGACGCCGATCGATCCGCCGACCTGGCGGAAGAGCGTCGAGCCCGACGTCGCGACACCGAGGTTGCGGAAGTCGACGGCGTTCTGCGCCACGAGCACGAGGACCTGCATGACCATCCCGATGCCGAGGCCCATCACGAGCATGTACGTGCCCGCGAGGACCGTCGACGTGCCGACCTCCAGGCGGGACAGGAGGACGAGTCCGATCGTCATGACGGCCGTGCCGACGATCGGGAACGGCCGGTACCGGCCGTGGCGCGAGATCAGCTGCCCGCTCGTGATGGACGTGATGAGGACCCCCGCCATCATCGGCGTCATCAGGAGCCCCGCCGTCGTCGCGCTGTGCCCCTTCACGTTCTGGAGGTAGATCGGGAGATACGTGACCGCGCCGAACAGGGCCACGCCGACGATGAAGCCGATCACGCTCGCGACCGTGAAGACCCGGTTGCGGAAGAGCTCGAGCGGAAGGATCGGCTCCTTCGCCCTGCTCTCGACCACGACGAACGCGGCGATGCAGAGAGCCCCCACGACGATCAAGGCGACCATCTGCGGTGCGTCCCAGTCGTACGTCGTGCCGCCGAGGCTCGTGTACAGGACGATCCCGGAGAGGCCGCCGGCGAGGAGCGCGGCGCCGAGGTAGTCCACCGCGTGCCGCACGCGCTGGACCGGCGCGTGGAACGCCGACGCGATCACGCCCAGCGCGAGGAGGCCGATCGGGAGGTTGACGTAGAAGATCCAGCGCCACGAGAGGTTGTCGACGAAGAAGCCGCCGAGCAGGGGCCCGATCACGGTCGACACCCCGAAGACGCCGCCGAAGTAGCCCTGGTAGCGGCCGCGCTCGCGCGGCGAGACGACGTCCGCGATCGCCGCGATCGTCACGACGATCAGGCCGCCACCGCCGAGCCCCTGGACCGCCCGGAAGACGATCAGCTGGAACATGTTCTGGCTCAGGCCGCACAGGGCGGAGCCGACGAGGAAGATCACGATCGCCGACTGCAGGACGATCTTCCGCCCGTAGAGGTCGCCGAGCTTCCCGTACAGCGGCCCCACCACCGTCGACGCGAGCAGGTAGCTCGTCACGACCCAGGAGAGATGCTCGATCCCGCCTAGGTCGCCAACGATCGTCGGCAAGGCCGTCGAGACGATCGTCTGGTCGAGCGAAGCGAGCAGCAGGACGAGCATCAGCGCCGCGAAGATCAGGCGGACGCGCGGCGCTGCGTCGGTCGGCGGCGAGGGACCGGGATCGGTGCGGGCGACGGAGGCGTCCACGCTCCGTGACGATATCCGTGGCGTATCGGGCAGCGATCGATCAACGGAATGCGCGCGGTATCCCACAAGTGGGAGGGGTTGCGGGAATGACTTCCGTCGAACAGTCTTTGGCGAGCCGGTTCCGCCTCGACCGACGGCAAGGAGGGTGGGGCCGGCTCGCAGGTGCCCGGCCTGCCTCGGCGGACGCAGCTACGTGTGAGACGCCGTCACGGGCCGCCTCGCACGTAGATCACCTGCCCGGTGACGAATGCCGCGTCGTCGGAGCAGAGGAAGGCGACGACCCCTGCGACGTCCTCCGGCTGACCCACGCGCCCGAGCGGCGCCTGGGCCGCTCCGGCGGCCTGGAAGTCCTCGAACGACACCCCGAGGCGCTCCGCCGTCCGGGCGGTCATGGCGGTGACGATGAACCCGGGCGCGACACAGTTCGCGCGGATCCCGAAGCGCCCGAGCTCGATCGACAGCGTCTTCGTGAGCCCCTGGATGCCGGCCTTCGCCGCCGAGTAGTTCGCCTGTCCTCGGTTGCCGAGCGCCGAGGTCGACGAGACCAGCACCATGGCGCCGCCTCGCTGCTCCACCATGTGCGCCTGCGCCGCGCGGACGGCGAGAAACGTCCCGCGAAGGTGCGTCGCGATCACGGCCTCCCAGTCGTCGTCGGTCATCTTGTGCAGCAGGTTGTCGCGGGTGATCCCCGCGCAGGTGACGAGGACGTCCAGCGTCCCCGACTCCGCTGCGACCGCCACGGCGGCCTCGACGTCGTCCCGCGAGGTCACGTCGCAGCGAACGGCCCGGCCCCCGATGCGCTCGGCCGTCTCCGTCGCCCCGGCCTCGTCGAAGTCCGCGACGACGACGTACGCACCTTCCGAGGCGAGGCGCTCGGCCGTCGCGGCGCCGATCCCGTTCGCCCCGCCGGTGACGAGCGCGGTCCTGCCCTCGAAGCGGCTCACCGGAGCATCCGCACGACGAGCTCCGCGACGCAGACCGGCTTCTCGCCGCCCTCGCGCTCGATCGTGGCAAGGACGACGCCCTGGTCGCCGCCCTCGATCTCGTCGACGGACTGCACCGTGAACCGTCCCCGGATCCGTGAGCCGGAAGGCAGCGGCGCAGGGAAGCGGACGCGGTTGACGCCGTAGTTGATCCCCATTCGGTAGCCGGTCAGGTTCAGCGTCCTCGACATGAGCGGCACGCAGAGCGACAGCGTGAGGTAGCCGTGCGCGATCGTGGTGCCGAACGGCCCCTCCGCTGCGCGGACCGGGTCGGTGTGGATCCACTGTGCGTCGTCGGTCGCTCGGGCGAACTCGTCGATTCGCTCCTGACCGACCTCGAACCAGTCGGTCGGGCCGAGCTCCTCGCCCACCAGCTCGGGGAGCGAGCTCATCCGGTCGTCTCCGCCACGAGCGCCTCCGTGTCCAACGGGTCGTAGCCGATCCGGTCGGCGATCTCCTCGGTCGTCGGTCGCGTGCCCTCCCGGAAGAGCTCGCGCAGGAGCTCTCCCGTTCCCTCGAGCCGCCACCACTCCCGACCCACCTCGCGCCGAAGATACGCGCGCACCTGGGCCGAGCGGATCCAGGCGCGCAGGTAGTCGGCCGAGTAGAAGCCCGCGTCCATGTCGGCAAGGTGGTTCGCGGCCGGATACCGGATGCCCGTCGCGGCGGTGAGCCGCTCCTCGTAGCCGTCGGCGGTGCCGCCGTCGGTCGCGAAGCGGCCCCAGAACGCGAGCTCGAAGCCGAGCTTCGCCGAGTAGCGGCGGAAGAGGATCGTGTTGGAGAAGGACGCGGCGTCCGCGTTCTCGCGTGCCTGCGCGTCGTCGAGGCCGAAGTGGTCGGCGTGCCAGGCCGGTTCGCGGGCGACGGAGTCGAGGAGGAAGGAGTAGATCTCCGTGAGCGCGTGGTCGCGCGAGAGCCGCCGGAACGCGAGTGGCAGCGCCGGATCGCAGCCGGCGTAGTGCAGCGCGTGACCTGCCTCGTGGAGGAACGCCTCGTAGTCGTGCAGCCCGCCCTGCGCGCGGGTGATGAGATGGACGAGCCGCGGCGGATCCGTCGCGATCACGCAGGCGCGCGGCGCCTTCTGCGGCCGGTCCTCGAGGTCCGTGCGGATCCCCTTCTCCGACTCGAGGTCGAATCCCATGGCGCGGAGGGTGGCCAGGCAGACCGGCACGCTGCGTTCCTTCGTGTAGGTCGCCTCGAGCGGCGAGAGACGCCGGATCCATGCCATGTGCGCCGAGCTCGGGACCGCGTCGCGCTCGGGCCCCAGCAGGCGCTCGAGCCAGCGCTCGCGCGCCGGGTCGAACGCCGGGGTGCCCTCGACCCTTGCGGTGTCGACGGCGTCGGCGATCGGGCGCAACGGCACCTGCTTCTCGGCCTCGTTGCGGGCGATCGGGTCGTCGATGCCGCTGACCGCCGCTTCGAGCTCGTTACGCGTCACGAGGAGCGACCGGCGGTCGTCGTTGAAGCCCGCGGAGACGTCGAGGACGGCGGAACCGAGCGCATCTCGGCTTCGGTAGTCCTGCTCGGTGCCGAGCCGCGCCTGCGCCGTGCGAAGCGGAAGCGCGTCGCCGTTCCACGGGACGCGGGCGGCGAGAAGGGCGTTCTCGAGCTCGTCCTCCCGCTCGGCGAGCTCCCGCGTGACCAGCCCCTCCTGGCACTCCAGCCGGAGTCGGGCGACCGACTCGCGCTCGGCGTCGCTCGCGCTCTCTTCGTCCGCCCGCAGCGCGTCGAGCTGCTCGCGCGTGAAGAGATCCGCGTAGCGGGCGACGATCGCCGCCTGCTCGGAGGTCCCCTTCTCCCCCACGCGCACGGCGCGCGCCTCCTCGGAGCGCTCGATCCCGTACCGCTCGAGGCGCCGCTCGAAGTCGCCGACGGCCAGCACGCTCACGCAGCCACCTCGGCGCCGTGACCCAGCCGCTCGAGCGCCCGCTCGCGGCCCAGGAGCTCGAGCGACTCGTAGAGGCCCGGCGAGACCTTCGAGCCGGTGACTGCGACCCGGATCGGGGCGTAGATCGTGCGCGGCTTCTCGCCGAGCTCCTCGCAGAGACGCTTCAGCGCGGCCTCGATGGCATCGGCCGCCCACGGGTCGACCGCCGCGAGCGCTTCGGCCGCTGCGTCGAGGATGCGCCGGTCGAGCAACGCGGGATCCGGCTCGACGTCGTGGAAGAGGAAGCCCGCGAAGGTCGGGATCTCCCCGAGCCGCGCGACCTTCTCCTGGACCGCAGGCGCCATCGCGCGCACGTCGTCGTCGGGCCAGTCGATTCCGCGCTCGCGGAGGTACTCGAGCACCGTGTCCGCGTACGCGTCCTCGTCGAGGGCGCGGAGGTAGACCCCGTTCATCCAGTCGAGCTTCGCATAGTCGAAGGTCGCAGGGCTCCGACCAACGCGCTCGAGGGTGAACCGCTCGACGAGCTCGTCCCGATCCATGATCGTCGTCTCGCCGTCGGGCGCCCAGCCGAGCAGCGCGAGGAAGTTCATCAGCGCCGGAGCGACGTACCCGGACTCGCGGAACTCGTCGACCGACACGGCGCCGTGGCGCTTCGACAGCTTTCTGCCGTCGTCGCCGTAGACGTTGGGCACGTGCGCGTAGACGGGCGCCTCAGCGCCGAGCGCGTCGAGCACCACGAGCTGCTTCGGCGTGTTCGAGACGTGGTCGTCGCCGCGGATCACGTGTGTCACGCCGTCCACCCAGTCGTCGACCGGGTTCGCGAAGTTGTACGTCGGCCGGCCGTCCGAGCGGACGAGCACCCAGTCCTCGAGCTCGTCGGCTGCGAACTCGATGGGGCCCTTGACCGCATCCTCCCAGGCGATCAGGCCGTCCTCGGGCATGCGGATCCGGATCGCGCCCTCGTCCTCGTACGCCTTTCCCTCCTCGACGAGACGCGCTGCCTCGGCGCGGCAGCGCTCGGCGGCGTCGAGTTGGAAGCGGGTCGGCCCGTCCCACTCGATCCCGAGCCAGCGCAGCGACCTCTCGATGTGCGCGGTCGCCTCGGCCACCTCACGGGAGGTGTCGGTGTTCTCGATGCGCAGCAGGCACTCGCCGTCGCGCCCGCGGGCGAACAGCCAGTTGAAGAGGAACGTCCGGACGCCGCCGATGTGGAGGAGCCCCGTCGGCGACGGGGCCATGCGGACGCGGACGCTCATCGCCGGCGATCGTAGTCGCCGCGAACGGCCAGGGCCGAAAGGGCGACTTGACACGAATCGGTGTCAGACACCGAATTTCGTCAAGGGCGAACCTGTGCCGATTTGGTGCCGATCAGTCCACAGGTACTCTCGGCGGGCGCGCGCGAGGGCGCGCCCGGTCCGCGGGCAGGGACTCCCACCTCGATGTACGGCGAACGGGTCACGGTGACCTCCAGCACCCTGACAGCGGGCCGGGTGGGTGCGTCGAAAGGAGTCACGATGACCTCCGAGCACGAGCTCGACGCATTGCGCAGGGAAGCCCGGACGCTCCGGCGCGCCGTCGCGAACGGCGACCCCGCCGGCCGCCACAGAGCCATCGCCGTCCTCGGCGCCCGCATCGACGAGCGGTTCCTCCTCGCGGACGCGCTCCACGTCGTCGCGCGAGAAGGCGGCGCAATTTCGTGGCCCTCGCTCGTCGCCGCCGCACGGCGCGGACAGATCCGCACCGGGCTCGACGAGGAAGCCGACGAGAACGGGATCGCGGAGATCGACGTCGAGACGGGCCTGCAGTTTCCCGACGGCACGCCGGTCACGATCGCGATCCGTCGGCGGGGACGCCGGCTGATGCTCGACGACCGAGGAGCGGCAGTACGACGAGGCGGCCGGCGGCGCGGCTGGCTCGAGATCGCCGGGCGGGCGGTCGAGCCGTCCGGGATGAACGTCGCGCGAACGACCGGGACGGTCTTCGTGCCTGCCTGGGACAACGGCCGCAGCAACCTCGAGCGACTGGCCGACCGCCTCGCCCGCGCGAGCCTCGACGTCTACGAGGCGCTGCTCGAGCTCGAGTAAGCGGACGCGCACCGGCGTTGTAGCGTTGCGACGTGCTCTACGGCGCCCATGTCTCATCGGCGGGAGGCATCTCGACGGCGATCGACCGCGCCGAGGAGCTCGGCTGCGACGCGGTCCAGGTGTTCACGCAGAGCCCGCAGATGTGGAAGCCGACGGTGCACTCCGAGGAGCAGGTCGCCCGGTTTCGCGAGCGTCGCGAGGAGGCGGGCGTGGAGGCGGTCGTGTGCCACGCGCTCTATCTCGTCAACCTCGCCGGCGCCGACCGCGAGCTCCACCGAAAGTCCGTCACCGCGATGAGGGCGTCGATGGAGACGGCGGCCGCGATCGGGGCGGACGGGGTCGTCTTCCACGTCGGCTCGCACCTCGGGAAGGGGGTCGCGGCCGGGTACCGGCGCGCCGTTCCCGCGCTGCGCCAGCTCCTCGAGCTGACGAACGAGCGGCTCTGGCTCGTCCTCGAGAACTCGGCCGGCGCCGGCAGCACGATGGGGCGATCGGTGGAGGAGCTCGCGTCGTTCTTCGACCGGCTCGACGGGCACGAGCGGCTCGGAATCTGCCTCGACTCCTGCCACTGGTGGGTCTCCGGCGTCGACGTGACGACCCCGGACGCCCTCGACGAGGCGCTCGCACAGCTCGACGCGTCGATCGGGCTCGACCGACTCCGCTGCCTCCACGTCAACGACGCGGACGCGGCACTCGGCGCGAATCGCGACCGGCACGCCTCCCTCGGCCTCGGTCAGATGAAGGACGGGCTCGCGACGTTCGTCGCACACCCGGCGTTCGACGGGCTTCCGGCGATCCTCGAGACCCGGGGGCCCGACGGAACGTACGTCGGAGAGCTGAAGTTGCTGCACGAGCTTCGCCGCAAGGGCCGTCGCCGGCTCACGGCGCGCAAACGGCGTACGCGCCGCTAGTCGGCCAGCAACGCGAAGACGCGGAAGCTCGGGCTCGAGAGCGGAACCTCGTGGAACTCGGGGTTCCGGCAGCCGATCTCGTCGCTGCGGTGCTCGTAGCACGCCGAGATCTCGGAGTGGCAGATCGGGAGCGGCGCCCGCGCCGCCTTCACCGCGCCGAACCCCTGCGGCCGCTCCTCGAGCTCGTTGAGGAGATCGAGGTCGATCTCGACGCCGAACACCTTCTGGACGCAGCCCATGTACGTGTGACCCCAGGCCTCGTACGCGTAGACGAACGGGCAGCTGCGGGCGATGCAGGCAGCGGGATGCACGACCCGGTCGCAGTGCACCTCGCACCGCCGACATTCGACCTCGTCCTGCGGTCGCAGCGGGATCTCGGCGGGGGCCACCGGGGCCTGTGCGACGTCGCCCATGCCCTGATCGTCGCAAGGTGGAGCGGGGGCGCGCAAGACTTGACGTCCAGGCCCTGAATCGCTAGGCGGCGGGGCCGGGAGCCGGATCGCCCTGCAACAGGGCGCCTATAGGGTTGCTCCGGTGGTCCGCCGCGTCCTCTTCGCCGGCCTCGCGCTCGGGCCGATCGTCATCGTGCTGCACTACGCGGCGGACCTCGACGAGACCGTCGAGTTCGTCGTCGCCGCGATCGCGCTGATCCCGCTCGCGTGGCTCATCGGCGAGGCGACCGAGCACGCCGCGGAGCACACGGGCCCCGGGATCGGCGGCTTCCTCAACGCGACGTTCGGCAACGCACCGGAGCTGATCATCGCGCTCCTCGCGGTCCACGAAGGGCTGACGGAGGTCGTGCGCGGGTCACTGACCGGCTCCGTCGTCGGAAACCTCCTGCTCGTGCTCGGCTTCTCGCTCCTCTTCGGCCCGCGCGGCGAGCTCGACCGCTTCTCGAGCTTCGTGTCGTTCGCCACGATTGGGATCGCAGTCCTCCTCTTCCTGATCCCCGCCGTGCCGTCGTGGCACGGCGATCCGGATCGCAACGCGATCGTCGACCTGTCGGTGCCCGTGTCGATCGTGCTCCTCGTGGTCTACGTGGTGACGACGTTCGTCTCGCTCCGTCGGCACAGCGGGCTGCACGAGCCCGGGGACGAGGCGCCCGGCGCCTGGTCGCTCCGGCTGTCGCTCGTGGTGCTCGGCGCGGCGACGGTCGTGACGGCGTTCGTCGCCGAGGTGCTCGTCGGCTCGCTGGAGGCGTTCGCGGACAAGGTCGGGCTGTCCGATTTCTTCGTCTCGGCGGTGATCGTCGCGATCGTCGGCAACGCCGCCGAGCACGGCGGCGCGGTCGTCGTCGCGCACCGCGGGAAAGTGAGGCTCGCGGCCGAGATCGCGCTCGCGTCGGCCGCGCAGGTCGCGGTGTTCCTGATCCCCGCGGTCGTCCTGCTCTCGTGGCTGATCGAGCCACTCGCACTCGGGTTCCGCGAGGTCGAGATCTTCGCGCTCGCGGGCGGCCTCGCCGTCACTGCGCTCACGCTCTGGGGTGGACACGCGTCGAAGGCGCGCGGGGCGGTGTTGGTCGCCGCGTACGTCGTCGTCGTGGTGCTCTTCTACGTGGCAGGCGACCGCGACGGTCACTCGGAGGCGGTGTCCGCGAACGCGGCGGGCGCTCTCGTCAGCGGGTAAGTCGCGAGGTAGAGCTTCACGGGCCTCCCGGCCTCGTCGCGGACGACGCGCAGGAGCTCTCCCAGCTCGTGGCCCTCGACCACGCGCCACCGGTCGTCGGCCTCCGCGACGAGCCACGCGGTGTCGCGTCCGGGCGGGCCTTGGACGAGAGCGAGGTGCAGACGGCCGCTCTTCCACGAGAGCACGAGCTCGGACCCCTCCACCCACCACCTGCCGAGCAACCCGGCGACCTCGTCGGGCGCGCCTGCGTCGGCCCGCCACGGAGCCGGCGTTCTCGGGTGCGCCGACAACGAAGCCTCCGTGAGGTCCATTGCGAGCGTCTCCGGCCGCGCCCCCGCGCCGCTGTTGCAGAGGACGACGGCTCCCGTGCGCTCGGGTCGATGGACGGTGAACGCCGTGAGGAAGCCGGGCATGGCGCCTTCGTGGCCTGCGAAGACGCGCTCGCCTCGGCGCCAGAGCTGCAGGCCCAGGCCCCAGCCGAGCGACCACGTCGCCTGCTCGGAGACGACGCGCACCTGCGCCATCTCGTCGAGCGTCTCGCGCCTGAGCACACCGTCCTTTCCGGTCACGAGAAAGTCGGCCCACCGGCAGAGATCGTCGACGGTCGACCAGAGCCAGCCCAACGCGGCGATCGGTCGCCGGGCGACGAGCGGCGGCTCCACCGTGACCCCGTCCGAGTACGGGTCGACGTAATAGCCCGTCGCGCGCGGGCCGGACGGCTCGAAACCGGTTTGCTCGAGGCCCAACCGCTCGAGGAGGCGCAGCCGGAGCGCGTCCTCGTAGGTCGTGTCGTCGAGGCGGGCAACGATCTCGCCGAGCAGTCCGTAGGCGAGGTTCGAGTAGTGCCACGACTCGCCCGGTCGCAAGACCTGCTCGGCGTCGGCGAGCCCGGCGAGGAGCTCTTCGCGGGTCGGCGACTCGAGCCTCTCCCAGACCTCACCCGGCGGCTCCCGCTGCAGACCGCCGACGTGCGCGAGGGCGTCGGCGACCGTCACGCCCGCGGGCGCCTCGTCGACGTACGCGTTCAGCGGGTCGCGGAGCTCGAGGCGGCCTTCGTCTCGCAGCTGGAGGACGCACGCGGCCGTGAAGGTCTTCGTGATCGAGCCGACGCGGTAGGCGTGGTCGACGGACGCCGCCTCGTCCTTCGCCACGTCGGCCCGTCCGAGCGCCGTCCGCCAGATCGTCTCCCCGTCACGGAAGACGGCCGCGGCGATCGAGGGAGAGCGCCGCTCGGCCTGCGCGGTCGCGACGAGCCGTTCCAGCCGCTCGCCGAGCCGATCAGGCGGCTGCACGGACACCGAGCGCGCCCGGAACGAGCTCGATCGCCCGGTCGATGTCGTCGTCGTCGACGTCGAGGTGCGTGACGGCCCGGGCGACGGTCGGGTGGATCGTCGCAGAGAGCCCGACACCCGAGTCGCGCAGCAGGGCGAGCGCGTGCTCCCGCTCGAGGCCGAGGCCGGCGAAGTCGAGCTGGACGAAGTTCGTCTCGACCTGATCGAGGTCGACGGGCAGCCCGGCCTCGTGCCAGCCCTCGGCGAGGCGCCGCGCCCGGGCGTGGTCGTCGGCGAGGCGCTCGACGTGGTGCTCGAGCGCGTAGACGCCGGCGGCTGCGACGATTCCGGCCTGACGCATGGCGCCGCCGAAGAGGTGCTTTTCGCGCCAGGCGCGCTCCATCGTCTCGCCCGACCCGGCGAGCAGCGCCCCGAGCGGACAGCCGAGCCCTTTCGAGAGGCACAGCGTCACCGTGTCGAACAGGCCGCCGATCTCTGCAGGCGGGACGCCGGTTGCGACCGCCGCGTTGAGGAGCCGAGCGCCGTCGAGATGCGTTGCGAGCCCTCGCTCGCGGGCCGCATCGGTCACGGCGCGGAGCTCTTCGAGGGGCCAGCACCGGCCGCCGGACGAGTTGTGCGTGTTCTCGAGCGCAAGCAGCGTCGTCAGCTGATCGGCCACCTTCGTGCTCGGGACCGTGACGGCGTCCAGATCGGCGACCCCGAACCGTCCCGCGTGTCCCTCGATCGGCTCGATCATCAGCCCCGCATGTGCGGCCGCTCCGCCGTACTCGTAGATCACGACGTGGGCATGCCGCTCCGCGACGAGCACGTCGCCGGGACGGGTATGGAGCTTGAGGGCGATCTGGTTCGCCATCGTCGCGGTCGGCACGAAGAGGGCGGCCTCGTGGCCGAGCAACGCGGCAGCGCGCTCCTGGAGCGCGTTGACGCTCGGGTCCTCGCGTTTCTGCTCGTCGCCGACCTCCGCCCCCGCGATCGCCGCGCGCATGCCGTCGGTCGGCCGCGTCGCGGTGTCGGAGCGGAGGTCGATCACGGGCGCACCCTAGCGAGGGCACGAGGGCTACCGTTGCCGCGTGGATCTCGACCTCCTCGAACGGCGCGTGGCGGAGCTCGGCGAGCCGGCGTATCGCGCGCGCCAGGCGTGGGACTGGGCCGCGCGCGGCGCCGGCGGCTACGACGCGATGACCAACCTTCCGCTCTCGCTCCGCGACGCGCTCGCGACGGCCGTCCCGTTCACGACGCTCGCCGTCGAGAACGAGCAGCGCTCCCGCGACGGCACCGTGAAGACGCTCTTCCGGACCGCCGACGGCCACCCCGTCGAGGCGGTGCTGATGCGCTACCGCGACGGCAGGCGCTCGGTGTGCGTCTCGTCCCAGTCGGGCTGCCCACTGACCTGCACGTTCTGCGCGACAGGGAGGATGGCGTTCGGCCGCAACCTGAGCGCCTGGGAGATCCTCGACCAGGTGCTCCACTTCCGGCGAACCGAGCCGGTGAACCATCTCGTGTTCATGGGGATGGGCGAGCCGTTCATGAACGTCGACGCGGTGGTGACTGCCGCGCGGCGGCTCCCCGGCGTCGGGATCACCCACCGCCGGACGACGATCTCGACGGTGGGCTGGATGCCGGGGCTGACGCGCTTCGTCGAGGAGGTCGACGAGCCGATCCGGCTCGCGCTCTCGCTCCACGCCGCGGATCCCGCGTTGCGGAGCGAGCTGATGCCGGTGAACGATCGCTACCCGTTGCCCGACGTCGTCGCGGTCTGCCGGCGCCACGCGGAGCGGACGAAACGGAGGGTGTTCGTCGAGTACGTGATGCTCGCCGGGGTGAACGACTCTCCCGCCCAGGCACGCCTGCTCGCGTCGCTCCTCGCTCGCGACGCGTTCAAGGTGAACCTCATCCCCTACAACCCGACGGGCTTCTTCGACGGCTCGCCGCGCGCGGCGATCGACGCGTTCAAGGCCGAGCTCGACCGGGCGCGGATCCCCGCGACGGTGCGCCTCACCCGGGGCCGCGACATCGCCGCCGCGTGCGGTCAGCTCGCCGCGGCCCCGCGCAGGCGGGTTCGCGCCCGGGCGGTGTAGCCTTGAGCGCCGTGGCCAGGGTCCTGGCAGTTTCGCTTCTCGGCGCCGTCGTGCTCGCGGTCGGCGTATCCGAGGAGGCCAACGCGGACAAGGGATTGACGATCCCGAAGTACAGCCAGTACCCCGCGACGACCGTCCACGCCAAGCGGGGCACAACCGCGCAGTGCCGCGCCGAGGCGGATTCGTTCAGCCGTGCCGCGAGGTCGTTCCTGCTTCCCTACCCGTCGGACCCCGACATCTACCGCGTGCTCGCCCGTGTCCAGTTCACCGCGTTCATGGCGCACCGATGCGAAACCGCCATCCTCCGCGAGGCGGCCTCGCGCCGGCTCACGGTGAGGCAGCTGCGAAACGTGCTCGCGTTCTTCGGTTTCATGGGTGAGGTCGGGCGAGAGCTCGCGAAAGCTCCGCGTCGCTGACCACCGCTCGCACCACTGTGTCCCGAAGTCAGTCGTCGCGGAGCGTCGCGTGTCGGCGGACGATCTGCCAGCGCCCCTGGCGCCGCGTCCAGATATCCGTCACGTTCATGCGATGGCTCAGGTCGCGGCCGTCGAGACGCGCGACCTGGCTGTAGCGCGACACGAGCACCGCGGTGTTGCCGTACACCTCGGGGTCGATCTCCTCGTACGCGAACTCATCGATCGCGTAGGGCCCGGCGGCGGCAGCGAGGAACTCCTCGCGGTCGAGCTGCCCTGCGGCGCCCTGGAGCGTGAACTCCGTGGCGAGCATCCGCTCGAGCGAGTCGACGTCGTGCTCGGACACCGCCCGCGCCAGGTCGTGGGAGAGCTGCAGGAGCTCGTGCGCGACCGCCGTCGTCATCCGGCCCCGATCCTATCCGGCGTCTCCCTCTCGTCGAACGCGTAGCGCACGACCGGCTGTTTCGCCGCCTTGACCTCGTCGAGCCTGCGTACGGGTCGGCTCAGCGGCGCCTGCTCGAGCGTCTCCGGCTCGCGGGCAGCTTCGTCCGCGATGGAGCGCATCGCGTCGACGAACCCGTCGAGACGCTCCCTCGTCTCGGTCTCGGTGGGCTCGATCATGAGCGCCTCCTGCACGACGAGCGGGAAGTAGATCGTCGGCGGGTGGATGCCGTAATCCATGAGGCGCTTCGCGACGTCGAGGGCCGTGACCCCGTGCTCGCGCTTCAGCGTCCGCGCCGAGAGAACGAACTCGTGCATGCAGAGTCGGTCGTACGGGAGGTCGTAGGCGTCCTTGAGGAGCGCGAGGACGTAGTTCGCGTTGAGCACGGCGGTCTCGGACATGTCCGTCAGGGCCGGCCCGTACGCGCGCATGAAGGCGTACGAGCGGACGAACACGCCGAACGGCCCCGCGAACCCGCGCACCCGGCCGATCGACTTCGGCCGGTCGTGGTCGAGGCGGAAGACGTCGCCGTCGCGGACGACCGCAGGCGAGGGCAGGAAGGGCTCGAGGTCGCCCTTGGCGGCAACCGGCCCGCCACCGGGCCCGCCTCCGCCGTGTGGTTGGGAGAAGGTCTTGTGGAGGTTGTAGTGGACGATGTCGAACCCCATGTCGCCGGGGCGCGAGCGGCCGACGACCGCGTTGAGGTTCGCCCCGTCGTAGTAGAGGAGCGCACCGCGCTCGTGGAAGATACGCGCGACCTCCTCGATCCCCTCGTCGAACAGGCCGAGCGTCGACGGGTTCGTGAGCATGAGCCCCGCGGTGCGGTCGTCGACCTTGGCACGCAGGTCGTCGAGGTCGAGGTTGCCACGGTCCGTGGTTGCGACCTTCGCGAGCTCGAAGCCCGCCATCGTGACGCTCGCCGGATTCGTGCCGTGCGCGGTGTCCGCGGTCACGATCACGTTCCGACCCTGCTCGCCGCGGTCGGCGAACGCCGCGCGCATGAGCATGAGGCCGGTCAGCTCGCCCTGGGAGCCGGCGGCGGGCTGCAACGTGACGGCGGGCAGCCCTGCGATCTCGATCAGGATCTGCTGGAGCTCCCACATCAGCTCGAGGGCTCCCTGTGCCCCCTCGTCCTCCTGTAGCGGGTGCAGGTCGCGGAAGCCCGGGAGCGCCGCGGCGCGCTCGTTGACGCGCGGGTTGTGCTTCATCGTGCAGCTCCCGAGCGGATAGAAGCCCGTGTCGATCCCGAAGTTCCGGTCGGCGAGCGCCGTGAAGTGGCGCACGAGCTCGTTCTCGGGCACCTCCGGCAGTCGCGGCGGGCGATCGCGTGCCAGCTCCGCGGGAATCTCGGGCACGGGAAGGCCGTACGACGGTACGCGGCCGGCTCGCCGGCCGGGGCGCGACTTCTCGAAGACGAGCTCCATCAGCGGGTCACCTCCGCGAGCACCTCGGCGAGCCGGTCTACGTCCGCGGGCGTTCGCTTCTCGGTCAACGCGACGAGCAGCACGTCGTCGAGTCCCGGGTAGTCGCGCCCGAGCGGGTAGCCGGGATGCACCCCGTGCTCGCGCGCCCGCGCCACGACGTCGCGGGCGGGGATCGGCGTGCGGAACGCAACCTCCTTGAAGGTCGGCCGGTCGAAGGCAAGGGGGAGCGGCACGCGCTCCTTTGCGTAGGCAGCGAGCGCCGTGCACGTCTCGCCGAGCTCGCGCAGCCCTTCGGGCCCGAGCCAGCACAGCGTGATGAGTCCGGCGAGCGCGAGCAGCGTCTGGTTCGTCGTCATGTTGGACGTCGCCTTCTCGCGCCGGATGTGCTGCTCCCGCGTCTGGAGCGTGAGCACGAAGCCGCGCTTCCCCTCGAGATCGGTCGTCTCCCCGACGATCCGCCCCGGCATCCGGCGGATGAACTCGGAGCGGGCGGCGAGGAAGCCGTAGTGCGGGCCGCCGTAGGACTGGTAGTTCCCGATCGACTGGCCCTCGCCGATCGCCATCGCGCAGCCGTAGTTGCCGGGCGCCTCGAGGAGGCCGAGCGAGGCGAGGTCGACGTGGGCGACGGGAAGGGCCCCAGCTTCGGCCGCAGCGGCGGCGAGGTCGCGGGCGGGCTCGAGGCAGCCGAACGCGTTGGGCTGCTGGAAGATCGCGATCGCGGCCTCCCGGGCCGCCTCGGCGAGGCGCTCGGGGTCGGTCGTGCCGCCGTCGTGCGGCACCTCCACGACCTCCATCCCGAATCCCGGCGCGTACGTCTTGACGACCTGCCGGGCCATCGGGTGCAGCGTCTCGGCGAGGACGACACGTGTGCGGCCCGTATGCGCCCGCGCGATGAAGCACGCGTCCGCGGCGACCGTCGTCCCGTCGTACCCGGAGGCGTTCGAGACGTCCATCCCCGTCAGCTCGCAGATCGCCGTCTGGTATTCGAAGATCGCCTGGAGCACCCCCTGGCTCATCTCCGGCTGGTACGGCGTGTAGGCGGTGAGGAGCTCGCCGCGGGAGAGGAAGGTGTCGACGACCGCGGGGACGTAGTGGTCGTAGATGCCCATTCCGAGGAAGCTGAGCTCGCGCGTCGTGTCGGCGTTGCGCGCCGCGAGCTCCTCGAGGTGGCGGACGAGCGCAGCCTCGGGGAGCGCCTCCGGAACGTCCAGCGGCCGGCCGAGACGGACGCCCTCGGGGATCTGCTCGAAGAGGTCGTCGATGGAGGCGACGCCGATCGCCTCGAGCATCGCCTCGCGGTCGGCGTCGGTGAGCGAGAGGTATCCGGCGGCAGCCGGGGAGCCCGGGGCGCTCACTGCTCGGCGACGTGGGCCTTGTAGGCCCCGACGTCGAGGAGCGCGCCGGCCTCGGCGGCGTCGGCCAGGCGGACCCGGACGAGCCACCCGTCCCCGTACGGGTCCTCGTTCACGGTCTCGGGCTCGTCGACGACCTTCTGGTTCACCTCGAGCACCTGGCCGGAGAGCGGCGCGACCACGTCGGACACGGCCTTCACGGACTCGACCTCGGCGTAGGCGGTGTCCTTCTCGAGCGTCGCGCCGACCTCCGGCGCCTCGTAGTGCACGAGCTCGCCGAGCGCGTCCTGCGCGAACCACGTGATGCCGAGGACGGCCTCGTCGCCTTCCACCCGGGCCCAGTCGTGCTCCGGGTGGTACCGGAGGTCGTCGGGGTAGCTCTCCTCTGCCGCCACTAGCGCGCCTCCTTCTCGTAGATGGGCTTCGCCACGACGCGTGCGCGCCGGGGCTTCCCACGGACATCGATCTCGAGCTCGGTGCCGGTCGCCGCCCTTTGGGAGGGGACGTAGCCCATCCCGATGCCGACGTCGAGCGAGGGTGAGTGCGTGCCGGAGGTGACCTCGCCGCCCCCGGAGATGGCCATCCCCTGGCGGGGGACCGCCTTCTCCTCCATCACGAACGCGGCGAGCCGTCGCTCCGGCCCGTCCTCCTTCACACGCCGCAGTGCATCCGCACCCGTGAACTTCGTGTCGAGTGCGCACACCCAGCCGAGTCCCGCGGAGATCGCGTCCGTCTCTTCGCCGATGTCGTTCCCGTGGAGGGGGTAGCAGACCTCGAGCCGCAGCGTGTCGCGCGCGCCGAGGCCGCACGGCACGACGCCGCGCCCGAGCACTGCGTCCCACAGCGCCACGCCGTCGTCGGCAGGGCAGAGGAGCTCGACGCCCTTCTCCCCCGTGTAGCCGGTCCGGCAGATCATCGTCTCGACGCCCGCGACCTCGCCCATCGCGTGCGTGAACGCGGGCGCCTCGTCGAGGCCGAGCAGCTCCAGCGAGGACGGGCCCTGGACTGCGACGAGCGCGTACTCGTCCGAGGCGTCGCGCACCTCGACGCCGCGCGGCTCGCGGTCCTTCAGCCACTCGTATGCCGCGCCGCGGTTGCCGGCGTTGACGACGAGCAGAAAGCAGCCGTGGCTCAGCCGGTAGACGATGAGGTCGTCGACGATCCCGCCGGCCTCGTTCGTGAGGAGCGTGTACTGCGCGCCGCCGTCTTCCACGCGGTCGACGTCGTTGGAGAGGACAGACTGGAGGAACGCCTGCGCCGCGGGCCCGTCGACGTGCAGCTGCCCCATGTGGGAGACGTCGAAGGCGCCCGCGCGCGAGCGCACAGCGAGGTGCTCCGGGATGACGCCCTCGTACTGGACGGGCATGTCCCACCCGGCGAACGGGACCATCCGCGCGCCGCGCGCGACATGTGAGTCGTAAAGTGGCGTCTGCCGGAGCGTCGCGCTCACGTCCGCGACTCTAGCTCCGATTTCGCGTGCGTTCCGCGCGAGCGGAACCCACCCTCGCAGGCAAGCCCTAGCCGCGCGCCCGTCGTCGTGAGGTCTCCCGGACGGCTGCGCAGCCGGCAGTCCGCTTCAGGGATCTGCCCTCGCGCGAAGCGCGAGGGAGCTTGCGGCGTGCGATCCACGCAGGCGGAACGCACGCTCGCAGGCAAGCCCTAGCCGCGCGCCCGTCGTCGTGAGGTCTGCCGGACGGCGGCGCAGCCGGCAGTCCGCTTCAGGGATCTGCCCTCGCGCAAAGCGCGAGGGAGCTTGCGGCGTGCGATCCGCGCAAGCGGAACGCACGCTCGCAGGCAGACCTCAGTCGCGCAGGAAGCTCGGGACGTCGATCTCGGCCTCGTCGCTCCGCGGCCGAGGCTCGAAGCTCGGGGCGGCAGGCTCCGAGGAGCTGGTCGGCACCGCGACCGCCTCCGGCCTACGGCGCCTGGGCCGGCCTCCGCCGAAACCCGTGGCGATCACGGTCACCCGGACGTCCTCCCCGAGCGACTCGTCGATCACCGCGCCGAAGATGACGTTCGCGTTCGCGTCCGCGTGACCCGTGACGACCTCGGCCGCCTCGTTGACCTCGAACAGGCCGACGTCCCCCGGCCCGGTGATGTTGAGGAGCACGCCGGTCGCGCCGTCGAGGGTCGTCTCGAGGAGCGGCGACGAGACGGCCGCGTTGGCCGCAGCGGTCGCGCGACCCTCGCCGCGCGCGGTGCCGATTCCCATCAGGGCCGAGCCGGCGTCGCGCATGATCGTGCGCACGTCGGCGAAGTCGAGATTCACGAGGCCGGGGACGGTGATCAGGTCGGTGATGCCCTGCACGCCCTGGCGGAGGATGTCGTCGGCCATCCGGAACGACTCGAGGATCGGCGTCGTCTTCTCGACCACCTGGAGCAGGCGGTCGTTCTCGATCACGATCAGCGTGTCGACGCGATCGCGCAGCGTCTCGATCCCACCGGTCGCCTGCTCTGCGCGGCGGCGGCCCTCGAACCCGAACGGCTTCGTCACGACGCCGACGGTGAGCGCCTCGAGCTCGCGCCCGAGCTCGGCGACGACCGGCGCCGCTCCCGTGCCGGTGCCCCCGCCTTCACCGGCGGTGACGAACACCATGTCGGCGCCCTTGAGCGCCTCCTTCAGCTCGTCGCGGCTCTCCTGCGCGGCGGCGAGCCCGACCTCCGGGTTCGCGCCGGCGCCGAGGCCCCGGGTCGCCTTGGAGCCGATGTGGATCTTGACGTCCGCGTCGGTGTCGAGAAGCGCCTGCGCGTCGGTGTTCACCGCGATGAACTCCACGCCGGTGAGACCGGACTCCACCATGCGGTTGACGGCGTTCGTGCCGCCTCCGCCGACGCCGACCACCTTGATCACTGCGAGGTAGTTGCCGTTCTGCGTGCTCATCTCGACCTGCCTGAGGGTCAAGCTCTCATCGAGCTATGGGTAGGGCTGAAACGCGTGATTCGAAGCCAGGGTACGGACTCCTTGTCGGCAATGTCAACGAAAGTCTCAAGCCGTGCTGGAGGTCGAACTCTCAACCTCTACCTGAGGGTCGGAGCCGGGAGGGCCGGCAACCGGCCGGTCGGGCACGCTCACGTCCAGATACCCCGCTCCGGACGGGAGTTGCGGGATCACCCGGCCGGCGACTGCGAGCTTCAGGCCGACGTCGCGGATGTCGCCCAGACGGAGCTCGAGACCCGACTGGAGTCTGAGCGTCAGCTGGTCGTCCGCGGTCGTCAGCGACACCACGCGGCCGGGGAAGTGCGAGCCCGCCAGGGGGGTCACGGCCTCGACCGCGACGCGGAGGTCGCCGTCGACGATCTGCCCCTTCTCGAGCGTGACGTCCTTCGCGACCCACATCCGCGCGAGCCGCGACTTCGCATGCCGGTCGACCCGTGCCATCACGCGGCCCCGGGCGGAGAGGACGTATGCGGCTGCGCCCTGGCGTGCGACCGCGACGGGCCGCTCGGGGTCGACGGTGACGCGCAACGTGTGCGGGAACGCCCGGTCGAACGA